>NZ_JANIID010000002.1:0-490872 GCF_024519335.1 Streptomyces telluris | reverse complement strand
CCGCCCCCAACGACAGCCGCCGCGCCCGACGCCGGTGGGGGGGCCCCCCCCGGGGGGGGGCGCCCGCCACACGCGTTCTACGAGCCGTCGGGGAAGTCGGAGGCCTCGAAGACCGGGCGCACCTCGACCTCGCCCTCCCGGAAGGGGATGCGCCGGGCCCACTCCAGGGCCTCGTCCATCGAGTCGGCCTTGATCAACCAGAACCCGGCGACCAGGCCCTGAGCGTCCCCCGCGAAGGGGCCCTCCGTCACGACGGGCGGACCGTCCGAGTACGTCACCCGCGCCCCCTCGGAAGTGGGGTGCAGCCCCTCGCCCGCGAGCATCGCCCCGGCCGCGGCCAGCCGATCGTTGTACGCACCCATCTCGGCGAGCATCTCCCTGGTCGGCATCACCCCGGCCTCGGACTCGTCGCTCGCCTTGACGATCATCATGAAACGCGGCATCGCGTGCCTCCCGTCGTGTCCGGATCCGCACTGGGATTCCCGGACGGGAGACACGCGATGCAGGCTGCGAGAAGAATTAAGCCGCCCGGCTCAGAACTCCTCGTCGAAGCCGACCGAGCCCTCGACCGCCATCTGGTACGCGGAGGCACGGCGCTCGAAGAAGTTGGTCAGCTCCTGGACGTTCTGCAGCTCCATGAAGGAGAACGGGTTCTCCGAGCCGAAGACCGGCTGGAAGCCCAGGCGCTGCAGGCGCTGGTCGGCGACGCACTGGAGGTACTCGCGCATGGACTCGGTGTTCATGCCCGGCAGGCCCTCGCCGCACAGGTCGCGGCCGAACTGCAGCTCCGCCTCGACGGCCTCCTTCAGCATGTCGGTGACCTGCTGCTGGAGCTCGTCGTCGAAGAGCTCGGGCTCCTCCTGGCGGACGGTGTCCACGACCTCGAACGCGAAGTTCATGTGCATGGTCTCGTCGCGGAAGACCCAGTTGGTGCCGGTCGCCAGGCCGTGCAGCAGGCCGCGGCTGCGGAACCAGTACACGTAGGCGAAGGCGCCGTAGAAGAACAGGCCCTCGATGCACGCGGCGAAGCAGATCAGGTTGAGCAGGAAGCGGCGGCGGTCGGCCTTCGTCTCCAGCCGGTCCAGCTTCTCGACCTCGTTGATCCACTTGAAGCAGAACTGCGCCTTGTCGCGGATGGAGGGGATGTTCTCCACCGCGGCGAACGCGGCGGCGCGCTCCTCCGGGTCGGGCAGGTAGGTGTCCAGCAGCGTCAGATAGAACTGGACGTGCACGGCCTCCTCGAAGAGCTGCCGCGACAGGTACAGCCGCGCCTCGGGGGAGTTGATGTGCTTGTACAGCGTCAGGACCAGGTTGTTGGCCACGATCGAGTCACCGGTCGCGAAGAACGCGACCAGGCGGCCGATCATGTGCTGCTCGCCCGGCGAGAGCTTGGCGAGGTCGGCGACGTCCGAGTGGAGGTCGACCTCCTCGACGGTCCAGGTGTTCTTGATCGCGTCGCGGTAGCGGTCGTAGAAGTCCGGGTACCGCATGGGGCGCAGCGTCAGCTCGAAGCCGGGGTCGAGCAGGTTCTTCTGGCGTTCGGTCGACATTACTGGCAAGCCTCGCAGGACTCGGGGTTCTCAAGGGAGCAGGCGATGGCGTCCGCGTCGGGCGCGGCCTGCTGCACGGGGATGGTGGCGGGCGCGGCGGCACCGCCGGACGCGGCGCGGGCGATCCGGGTCGCCGGGCGCGAGCGCAGGTAGTACGTCGTCTTGATGCCCTGCTTCCAGGCGTACGCGTACATCGAGCTGAGCTTGCCGATGGTGGGCGAGGCCATGAAGAGGTTCAGCGACTGGCTCTGGTCCAGGTACGGCGTACGGGACGCGGCCATGTCGATCAGGGCGCGCTGCGGGATCTCCCAGGCGGTGCGGTAGAGGTCGCGCACCTCCTGCGGGATCCAGCGCATCTCCTGGATCGAGCCGTTGGCCTCGGTCATCGCCTCGCGGGTGGCGCGGTCCCACACGCCGAGCTTCTTGAGGTCCTCCACCAGGTAGGTGTTGACCTGCAGGAACTCACCGGAGAGCGTCTCGCGCTTGAAGAGGTTGGAGACCTGCGGCTCGATGCACTCGTACACGCCGGCGATGGAGGCGATGGTGGCCGTCGGGGCGATGGCGAGCAGCAGCGAGTTGCGCATGCCGACCTCGCCGATGCGGGCGCGCAGCGCCTCCCAGCGGTCCGCCCAGGCGGCGACGGCGTTGGGGTAGTGGTCCGGGTGCAGCACGCCGCGGGCGGTGCGGGTCGCGGACCAGGCCGGGTGCGGGCCGTGCCGCTCGGCGAGGTCGGCGGAGGCCTCGTACGCCGCGAGCATGATGCGCTCGGAGATGCGGGTGGACAGCTCCTTGGCCTCGGGCGAGTCGAAGGGCATGCGCAGGCGGAAGAAGACGTCCTGCAGGCCCATCAGGCCCAGGCCCACCGGGCGCCAGCGGCTGTTGGAGCTGCCGGCCTGCTCGGTCGGGTAGAAGTTGATGTCCACGACGCGGTCGAGGAACGTGACGGCCGTGCGGACCGTGCGGTCGAGCTTCTCCCAGTCCATCTCGCCGTCGGCACCGAGGTGCTGCGCGAGGTTGACGGAGCCCAGGTTGCAGACCGCGGTCTCGCCGTCGTCCGTGACCTCGAGGATCTCGGTGCAGAGGTTCGAGGAGTGGACGACCGCGCCCTTCTCGGCCGTCTGGTTGGCGGTGCGGTTGGCGGCGTCCTTGAACGTCATCCAGCCGTTGCCGGTCTGCGCGAGGGTGCGCATCATGCGGGCGTAGAGCACGCGGGCCGGGATCTGCTTGACGGCCTTGCCCTCGGCCTCGTACTTGCGGTACGCGGCGTCGAACTCGTCGCCGTAGAGGTCGACCAGGTCGGGCGTGTCGGCCGGGGAGAACAGCGACCACTCGGCGTCGGCCTCGACGCGGCGCATGAACTCGTCCGGGATCCAGTGCGCGATGTTGAGGTTGTGGGTGCGGCGGGCCTCCTCACCGGTGTTGTCGCGGAGCTCCAGGAACTCCTCGATGTCGGCGTGCCAGGTCTCCAGGTAGACGCAGGCCGCGCCCTTGCGGCGGCCGCCCTGGTTGACGGCGGCGACGGAGGCGTCGAGGGTGCGCAGGAACGGCACGATGCCGTTGGAGTGGCCGTTGGTGCCGCGGATCAGCGAGCCGCGCGAGCGGATGCGGCTGTACGACAGGCCGATGCCGCCGGCGTGCTTCGACAGGCGCGCCACCTGGTGGTAGCGGTCGTAGATCGAGTCCAGCTCGTCCAGCGGGGAGTCCAGCAGGTAGCAGGACGACATCTGCGGGTGGCGGGTGCCCGAGTTGAAGAGCGTGGGGGAGGACGGCAGGTACGACAGGGTGCTCGTCAGGCCGTACAGCTCGGCGACGTCGGCGACGGCGCGCTCGGAGTGGTCCTCGGCCAGGCCGCAGGCCACGCGCAGCAGGAAGTGCTGCGGGGTCTCGATCACGTTGCGGGTGATCGGGTGGCGCAGCAGGTAGCGGCTGTGCAGGGTGCGCAGGCCGAAGTAGCCGAAGCGGTCGTCGGCGCCGCCGAGGAGGGCCTCGTCGACCAGCTCGTCCAGGCGCGCGGCGTGGGTGGCCACGAAGGCGGCGGTGTCGTCCGCGATCAGGCCCTCGCGGTGGCCGACGGCGACCGAGGCGGAGAAGGACGTGGCGCCCTGGCCGGCGGCCTCCTCGGCGATCGCGCGGGTGAGCAGCCGGGCGGCGAGCTTGGAGTACTCGGGCTCCTCGGCGATCAGCCCGGCGGCGGCCTCGGTGGCGAGGGAGCGCAGCTCGGCCTCGTCCGAGTTCGCGCTCCGGCCCCGCAGTGCGGCGGCGGCGACCTTGCCGGGGTCGGTGGCAGGAAGGTCGGCGGTGAGGTCGGTCAGGGTGCGCAGCAGCGCGGTCCCGGGGCCGCCGGTCGCTTCTTCCGCTGAGACCGGATCGGCGGGCGCGATGGTCACTGAGGCTCTCCCTCGCTCGGCTGGGTGGGCCGGCGGGAGAGCACGACGGTCGCGTACGGGCGCGCCTGATGGACCAGGGCATGCCTCGTAGGCGTCCGCCGGCCCAACCCGCGAGGCCCGGACGAATTCAACGCCCATAGCCGAGCCCAGGGCAGGCTCGGTGGAGGGCGTGCTGCCGGCAGGTACTCGGACTCCTGCATGCGCGGCTTAACGGCATACATGCACCGTTGCGGGACAGTTCCGGATTTTCACCGGATTCCCCTGCGACGACAGCGAGGACGAGCATACATCTAGTGCCGCCCCTCGTACGCGCCCCCACATGTTGTGTCGCGCGGTAAGCGCATAGGTCGGAATGTGTTATCAGGCCCCGGTGTTGAGGGTGGGTTCGCAGGTCGGAAGGGGGGTCGGGCGCGGGGTGCGGCGAAGGGCCGCCACGCCCCCTCCAGGGGGGCGTGGCGGCCCGGTCGGCTCCGCGGGGCGAGGGCTCCGCCGGGGGTCGCTCTAATGCCCTCCAGGGGCCCCTGCGGTGGCCGGCGGGAGCTCGCTGCGGACCCCGGGGTCGCCGGCGTCCGCCGTGTAGTCCGCCGCCGAGGTCTCGTCCGTGCCGTCCGGCACGCGCAGCGCCTTCAGGGCGAAGGTCAGGACGATGACGACGATCACATTGAGCACGAAGGCGGTGAGCCCGATATAGCCCTTTTCTCCGATAAGGGGGATGAGGTTGGTATTCCCGAAATGATCCTGCGTCGCGCTCGGCGTGTCGTACGCCTTCCAGGTGCCGTAGCCCATGCCCGCGGCCCAGCCGGCCAGCAGGGCCCAGCGGTGGAACCAGCGGGTGAAGAGCCCGCCCACGAGCGCGGGGACCGTCTGCAGGATCCAGATGCCACCGAGCAGCTGGAAGTTGATGGCGACGGTCTTGTCCATGGTGAGGACGAAGACGAGGGCGCCGACCTTCACCAGCAGCGAGGCGAGCTTGGAGACCTTCGCCTCGTGCCCGGGCGAGGCGTCCGGCCGGATGAAGTCCTTGTAGATGTTGCGGGTGAAAAGGTTCGCCGCGGCGATCGACATGATCGCGGCCGGGACCAGGGCGCCGATGCCGATGGCGGCGAAGGCCACGCCCGTGAACCAGTCCGGGAACATGTCCTCGAACAGCTGGGGGATCGCGAGCTGCCCGTTCTTCACCTTGATCCCCGCGGCGATGGCCATGAAGCCGAGCATCGCGAGCAGGCCGAGCATCAGGGAGTACAGCGGCAGGATCGTCGTATTGCGGCGGATGACGTTGCGGCCTTTGCTGGAGAGAACCGCGGTCACCGAGTGGGGATAGAGGAAGAGCGCCATCGCCGAGCCGAGCGCGAGCGTCGCGTAGGCCCACTGCGCGTCCGGACCGCTCACCAGGGAGCCGCGCGGCTTGCCGGTCTCCGGGTTCTTGACCGCGAACGCTTCGCCCGCCTTGCTGAAGATGTGGTCGAAACCGCCCAGCTTGATGGGGATGTAGATGATCGCCACGATGATCACGATGTAGATCAGCGTGTCCTTGACGAAGGCGATCAGCGCGGGCGCCCGCAGCCCGGAGGAGTAGGTGTAGGCCGCGAGGACACCGAAGGCGATCAGCAGCGGCAGGTCCTTCATGAACCAGTTCGAGCCGCCGCCCACGCCCAGCACGTCCAGGACCGCCTGTATGCCGACGAGCTGCAGCGCGATGTACGGCATCGTCGCGAGGATGCCGGTGAGCGCGAGGGCGAGCGAGAGGCCCTTCGAGCCGAAGCGGCCGCGGACGAAGTCCGACGACGTCACGTAGCCGTGCTTGTGGGAGACCGACCACAGGCGGGGCAGGAAGGTGAAGACCAGGGGGTAGCAGAGGATCGTGTACGGCACCGCGAAGAAGCCGGCCGCACCGCCCGCATAGATCGCCGCCGGGACGGCCACGAAGGTGTACGCGGTATAGAGGTCGCCGCCGAGCAGGAACCAGGTGACCCAGGTGCCGAAGGACCGGCCGCCCAGCCCCCACTCGTCGAGGTTGGCCATTTCTTCGGGGGTCCCCGCGCGCCGCCACTTCGAGGCCATGAAGCCCATGACCGTCACGGCGAGGAAGAAGAAGATGAAGACGGCGAGCGCCACGCCGTTCACGCCGTCCTTCATCGCCGCTCACCCGCCTTGCGGGCCCGCTCCTGGCGCCGCACGAGCACGTAGGCGACGACGGTGAGCAGGGTCGACACGGGCACCCACAGCATCTGGTACCAGTAGAAGAAAGGGATGCCGATGAAGGCGGGCGCGGTCCTGGCGTAGGAGTCGACCCACAGCATCGCGACGAACGGCACGGCCAGACACAGTCCCGCCACGGCCAGGGGCAGGGTGACGACCGCCCTCCTGCCGCCCTCCGGTGGTTCCGTCATGGTGGTGACTCCCCCCTGTGTGATCACTGCGTGATGCGCAGGAAATCTAGGGGAGGGCCCCGTTGGGCGTCACCCCCTGTCCGCATATCGGTATGACAACGACATCGGGCCTGTTGAAAAGGCGTTCCGTTTATGGTGAGTTGATGGACATGGAGGGGACTTGAGGTGGGCGGTCGCCGGCTGCGGCGACGTCGTGCGGCGTCAGGTACTGCCGGCCCTGCGCGGCCTGGGCGAGGAGACGGCGTACGTCTGGGGGCGGGATCCGGCGCGCGCCGCCCGTACGGCCGCGGAGCACGGGGTGCCCGCGGGCGGCGACGACCTCGGCCGGCTCACGGCCGCCGACGCGGTCTACGTGGCCACGCCCGTCGCGGCGCACGTGCCCCTCGCGCTCCACGCGCTGCGCGCCGGCTGCCACGTCCTGGTCGAGAAGCCCCTGGCGGGCGCGCTCGGCGGCGGGGGCGCCCTGGCGGCGGAGGCGGCCCGGGCGGGGCTGTGCGCGGGCGTGGCCTACCACCGCAGACTGGGCCCGGCCGCACGGCAGTTGCGCGAGGCGCTGACGGCGCGGGAGCCCGCGCGCGTGCAGATCACCTTCTGCGCCCCCTTCGACCCGGCGCCGGAGGACCCGGCGCACTGGCGCACCGATCCGGCCGTGGCCGGCGGCGGTGTGCTCGCCGACGCGGGCAGCCACCGCCTGGATCTGCTGCTGTCGGTCCTGGGCCCGCCCGTGCGCGTGGGCGCGCGCTTCGGCCGCAGGTTCGCCGCCGGGGCCGAGCGGCGCGCGCACGTCTCCCTGGGCTGGGCGTCGGGCACGTCTGCCGAGTGCCGCTTCGCCTGGATCGGCGGCGCAGAGCGGGACCGCCTCGACGTCACCGCCGGGGGCCGCTTCCTGTCGCTGGACCCGCTGGACGCGGAGCTCGCACCCGACCCGCATGTACCGCTGATCGCCGACTTCGCGGCGGCGGTGCGGGAGGGGCGCCCGCCGGCCTGCCCGGTGGCGGAGGCCGTCCTCGTGGACGACGTCATCACGGCGGCCTGCTGGGCGGCGCGCTTCCGCAACGCCTGAGCGGCTGACGGCGGAACCCCGCGGGGCGGGCGGGCGCATGAAACGGCCGGTGCTGAAGTGGCTGGATGTCACCCCTATCTGACGGTCATTCACCTGCCGTTAACCCACTGTTCACCATCCGCCCGCGCGGGCCGTGCGGGCGGATGCCTCGCCGCCCGGAGGGGGGCGGCGAAGGGGCCTCGCGGGCGGCGGGCTCCGCACGATTAGCGCGATCATGACAACTCGTTCCGCGCGGCCACCCATTGCCCCGGTGTGTGATGCATGCGCCCCCCTGTATCGCCGCCCGGATAGCGAATACGTGTGTAATGCACGGGTAATGCGTTCCTCCGGATCTCGCAATGAAGACGCAGCTGGTGGGGTCCATGGTTGCAGCTGAGACGGAATCAATTCCTCCAAAATCTCTGGGGGAATCGAATAGTTCGGGACTGTACCAATCAAGCGTCAAGTGGCCTTCTGCGTCCGTTTTTTGACGAAAAATTTCTCTTTCACGAGGAGGTAATACACAGGTAAAGTGTTGGTCTCTGCAGTCGTGCACAATTGGCTGCAGACGGCCGGCGCCATGCCCCGAGGCTGTGGCGCCGCCATGCCGCTCGCATGCTCGTCATGCCCGACCCGACCCGACCACACCGCGCCCGGCGTCATGCCGCAGAGCGCAGGAGGCAGGCCATCATGAAGTCCCTCATCGACAACGCGCGTTCCTTCGCCGCCACGCACGTGGCCGATCCGGAGCGTGCCGAGAGTTTCCGCGCGCTCGAAGCGGGCCAGTCGCCCGAGACGCTGTTCATCACGTGCTCCGACTCCCGTGTCGTGCCCGCGCTGTTCACCGGGGCGTCCCCCGGGGAGCTCTTCGAGCTCCGTACCGCCGGGAACATCGTCCCGGAATACCGCAGTGACATCCCCTCCGGCGAGAGCGCCACGATCGAATACGCGGTGCGCGTGCTGGGCGTCCGCGACATCATCGTGTGCGGGCACTCCCACTGCGGTGCCGTCACCGCCTTCGTCCGCGGCGACGACCTCTCGTCCGTTCCCGCCGTCCAGGGCTGGCTCGAGCGGGCCGTCCCCGCCGACGCCCCGGCCCGGGCGGTCGAAACCTTCACCCACGACATGGCGGAGGCCGTGCAGCGGCACTCCGTCGCCCAGCTGGAGACGCTCCGCTCGTACCCGTGCGTCCAAGAACGCATCGAGCAAGGCACGTTGGGGTTGCACGCCTGGTACTACGAGGTGCACACCGGCGCGGTCGAAGTCCACCTCCCCGAGAGCGACCCGGTGTCGTTCGGACCCCTGTGACCCGTCCTCACGTGACCTCCAAGGGACCCTCACCCATGTTTTCCGCCCTCAAGCAGCCCGCCGTCCTGCGTCAGGACGCGCTCGCTTCGCTCGTCGTCTTCCTCGTGGCCCTGCCGTTGTGCGTCGGCGTGGCCGTGGCCTCCGGGGTTCCGGCCGAGCTCGGCCTGATCACCGGCATCGTCGGCGGTCTCGTCGTCGGTGCCCTGCCCGGCAGCACGTTCCAGGTCAGCGGCCCCGCGGCCGGGCTGACCGTGCTCGTCTTCGAGGCCGTCCGGGAATTCGGCCTGGGCATGCTCGGCGCCATCGTGCTGGCCACCGGCGTGCTGCAACTCGTCCTCGGACTGCTGAAGTTCGGCCGCTGGTTCCGGGCGATCTCCGTCTCCGTCGTGCACGGCATGCTCGCCGGCATCGGACTCGTCCTGATCTTCGGGCAGTTGTACACGATGGCCGGCGTCAAACAGCCGCGCTCCGGACTGGACAAGATCGCCGGGATCCCCGGCCTGGCCGTCGACATCTTCACGGACAGCGCCGCCCTGACCGCCTTCGCGGTCGGCGCGGGGACCATCGCCGTGCTCGTCGTGTGGAAGAAGCTGCCCGCCAAGGCGCAGCTGGTGCCGGCGCCGCTGGCGGCGGTCGCCCTGGCCACGGCCGTGACGGTGCTGGGCGGCCTGGACGTCGCCAATGTCGAGGTGCGCGGGCTCGCCGACGCCATCCAGCCCCCCGGGCTGAACGACCTGACGTCGCTGGGCGGCGTCGCGGTCCTCGGCACCGTCATCGCGTTCACGCTGATCGCCTCGGCGGAAACGCTGTTCAGCGCGGCCGCGGTCGACCGCATGCACGACGGGCCGCGCACGCACTACGACAAGGAGCTGCTGGCCCAGGGCGTGGGCAATGCGGTGTGCGGCGTGCTCGGCGCCCTGCCGATGACCGCGGTGATCGTCCGCAGCTCCGCCAACGTCCAGGCGGGTGCGAAGACGGCGCTCTCCCGCATCCTGCACGGCGCGTGGCTGCTGCTCTTCGTCGTGCTGCTGCCGCAGGCCATCGGCGTCATCCCGCTGGCGGCCCTGGCGGGTGTGCTGGTCCACGCCGGCTGCAAGCTGATTCCGGTGAAGGAGCTCGCCCCGCTGTGGCGCGAGCACCGCGGCGAGGTCGTCGTCCTCGGCGTGACCGCCGTCGCCATCGTGACGACCAGCATGTTCGAGGGCGTGGTGCTCGGCATCCTGCTGGCCGTGGTGAAGACGGCGTGGGACACCTCGAAGGTCCAGCTCGACGTCCGCGAGCTCACCGACGGCCGGATGGTCGCGACGGTGGTGGGGAACGCCACCTTCCTGCGGCTGCCCCGGATCCTGGAGACGCTGGAGGCCCTCCCGCAGGACCGGCCCATCGAGATCGACCTGTCCGGCGTGCGCCATCTGGACCACGCCTGCCGGACGGCCCTGGAGGGCTGGGCGGCCCGGCACAACGCCCCCGGCACCGAACCGGTGCTGATGCGGCATCCGGAGCCGGAGAAGGCTGCGGTGTAACCGGCCAACCACGGCCGTGCAACGGCCAAGTGAGTGCGCGTCACTTGGTGAACCGTTGACACTGGCTTGGCCAACGCTTTACGGTCTGTTGCGGCGGCGCAAATGCACTGTCATCGCCGCAATTCCTCACTTATCGGAGGTGCGTTATGGAAAAGCTCATCAAGAAGATGGCGCAGGAGAACGTCTGGCGCGGCTGGGTGGCCGCCAACTCGGCCCAGGCCGCGAAGGACGGCTGCATCAGCGCCGCCCCCAAGGCCGGCTGCATCAGCGCCGCGCCCAAGACGGGTTGTATCTCCTGACGACCGGAGACTGACCGAAGCGAGCGGAGTGGACCGTGGCCACCGTGTGTGCGCGGTCCACTCCGTGCGTACCGGCCCCGTCAGCGCCGACGGGGCCTTCCGTTCTCCGAACACTCCCGGGGTGGCACATGGATGGGCAGCCGACGGCCGGCGTCGTCGAGCAGATCAGGGACATACCGATCTACCGCGCGTCGATCGAGCGGGGTCACTTCCCCGTGCTCGAAAAACCCGAGATAGCCGACGGCTTCCCGGACAACTGGATGACTCCCGCCCTGGAGAAGGCACTTGAGGCGGGCGAGGCCGAGTTCGTCCTCTCCACGGGCACCAACCACGCCCGGATGCAGATCATCCGGCCCCCCTACTTCCTGCTGAACTCCTACTACCGGCTGTGGAGCGAGCACCCCGACATCTCCGGCACCTGGGAGCAGGGCTGCCGCAGGGTCTCGCTGACCACGGTGCTGGCGACCGAGCACGTGGCACGGGTCAACGCCAGGAAGCGCGGGGCCGAGCCGAGCCCCGTCCCGGACCTGGACGACCGGCGGCTCGACGAGCGGACGCTCTACCTCAACCTCCGGCTCGACCCCGCGCTGTGGACGCGCGAGGACGTCGAGCGGATGCTCGGGGAGATCGAGACGGCCCGCCGGGAGCACCCCGAGGGCCGCTACCACCTGGACTGCTCCGGCTACCACCTGGCGCATCTGGTGCACAAGGCCCGGGCGTGGGGCCTGTGGGAGGACTTCCCGCGGCCCGACAGCATCATCCACGCCTACGAATACACCCCGGCCAACGTCCGGCGGTACCTGCACGAGCA
The DNA here is from genome assembly GCF_024519335.1 of Streptomyces telluris. Classification (NCBI taxonomy): domain Bacteria; kingdom Bacillati; phylum Actinomycetota; class Actinomycetes; order Kitasatosporales; family Streptomycetaceae; genus Streptomyces; species Streptomyces telluris. The sequence continues at coordinate 479,562 of NZ_JANIID010000002.1, read as the reverse complement.
CTTCGACTGCCCGGTCATCGACCTCTTCGGCAGCACCGAGCTCGGCTACCTCTACTACAGCGACCGCCACGGCCGCTACCGGCCGTACCTCGACAAGATGAGCGTCGAGCTGATCCCGGTCGCCCCCGGCAGCACGCTCTACAGCCTCATCGTTTCCAGCGTCCGCAATCCGTACATGCCGCTGATCCGCTACCGCTCCGGCGACTGCGCGCGCACCCTCGACGGCACGCCGGACCCCACCAAGATCTCCAGTTTTTGCGGCCGGGAGAAGGAACTGCTCGCCGCCCCGGACGGGCCCGTGGCCCAGGGAGACCTCGACGAGCGCATCAGCGCCGCCGCGCCCGGGATCTTCCTGCACCAGCTGCGCGTGGAGGACGGCGGCACGACGGCCCGCCTGCTGTACACGACCTTCGACGGCGATCCGCTCGGGCAGGCGCAGAGCGCCGCCCTGGAGCGCGGCGTCCGCGAGCTGACGGGGCTGCCGTGCGCCCTGGAGCACCGGGAGCACATCCCCATCGGGAAGTCCGGCAAGTACGCCTGGCTCGCACGCGACCTCTGACCATCAGGACTACGGGAACGGGACGAACCCCATCATGGCCACTACTCCGCAGCCGAACACGCCTCCGAACACGCCCCCGAAGGTCTCCGCCGACGACCTCAAGGCGCTCCTCGGCGAGCAGCTGCACGCCGAAGTGGTGCGGTACTTCACCGGCAGCACGGGCGGGGCGCCCGACTACGTCGAGCGCCAGGTGCTGGAGGCCCTGCGCTACCTCTACCTGGTCTCCGCCCACCGCGAGCGGCTCAGCGGCCTCTTCCTGCCGGTCGAGCAGGAGATCGACGAGATCTGGCACTACCTCATCCTGCAGACGCGCGAGTACCGGGAGCTGTGCGAGGAGCGTCTGCCGGGACGTTTCTTCATCCACCACCGCAGCATCGCCTACGAGGACTACCAGCAGGAGCCCGGCCGCGAGCAGGTCATCGAGGAGGCGCTGCGCTGGATCCCGCTGTACGTCGCGGAGTTCGGCCCGTTCGACGAGGGCGCGCTGCCCCACTGGACGATCGTGCGCTTCCTGCACCGGCAGCTGGACATGCCGCTGGAGGAGATAGCCGCGCTGGAGCCGATGCAGGCGGCGTAGCACGCCGTCCACCGACACTCAGGGAGAGGAAGCCATGGGCGCTCGGCCCGCCGCACCGGCCACGCACGGCACCCCGGGGAGCGCCACCGGCCCCGAACAGAAGCGGATCATGACCGTCCTGGTGATCTCCCAGGTCCTCAGCGGAGCCGGCCTCGCCGCCGGGATCACCGTCGGCGCGCTGCTCGCGGAGGACATGCTGGGCTCGACCGGCCTCGCCGGCGTGCCCAGCGGGCTGTTCACCGCCGGCGCGGCGCTCGGCGCCATGGTCATCGGCCGCCTCAGCGAGCGCTGGGGCCGCCGGCCCGGCCTCACCCTCGGCCACGCGACCGCCGCCCTCGGCAGCCTCGGGGTCGTGGTGGCGGCCGCCCTGGACACGGTGCCGCTGCTGTTCCTCTCCCTCTTCGTCTACGGGGCGGGCACGGCCGTCAACCTGCTCGCCCGGTACGCGGGGGCCGACCTCGCGCCGCCCGCGCGCCGGGCCGGCGCGGTGAGCACCGTGCTCCTGGCCACCACGTTCGGCGCGGTCCTCGGCCCCAACCTGGTGACCGTCACCGGGGACGTCGCCCACGCCTGGGGCATTCCCCGGCTCGCCGGGCCGTTCCTCCTGGCCGTCGTCGCCTACGCGGCGGCCGCGGTCGTCATGGGCGCCTTCCTGCGGCCCGACCCGCTGCTGCGCGCCCGCGAACTGGCCGCGGCGGAGGCCGCCGAACGGGCCGCCGAGGGCGGTGCGGACGGGCCGGCCGGTGCGGGGGACGGTGCGGCGGGGGAGCGGGCCCACGTGCGCGGGGTGGCCACGGGGACGGCGGTGATGGTCCTCAGCCAGCTCGTGATGATCGGCATCATGACGATGACGCCCGTCCACATGAGCGCCCACGGGCACGGCACCCAGGCCACCGGCCTGGTCATCGCCCTCCACGTGGCGGCGATGTTCCTGCCCTCCCCGCTCACCGGCAGGCTCGTCGACCGCTTCGGCGCACCGCGGATCGCCGCGGCCGCCGGCGTCACCCTGCTCCTGGCCGGGCTGCTCGCCGCCCTCGCCCCGCCGCACCAGGGCGCGACCCTCGCCGCGGCGCTCGTCCTGCTGGGCCTCGGCTGGAACTTCGGCCTGGTCAGCGGCACCACCATGATCACCGAAGCGGTGCCGCTCGCCACGCGCGCCTCGACCCAGGGCCTCGTCGACGTCGCCATCGCCATCGCGGGCTCCACCGGCGGGACGACCTCGGGCCTGGTCGTCGCCGGCAGCGGCTACCCGGCCCTCGCGGCCGGCGGCGGCCTGCTGGCCCTGGCCATCGTGCCGGTGGTCGCCTACTCCTCCGCCGGCCTCCGCAGTCGGGCCACGCTGCGCCGCACCGGGGGATAACCCCCGGACCCCCAGCCAGGGCCTGCCGGGGCCGTCTACTCCTCCACCGGCCTCCGCAACCGCGCAACGAACTTGTACCGGTCGCCGCGGTAGACCGACCTGACCCACTCCACCGGTTCCCCCTGGGCGTCCAGGGAGTGGCGGGAGAGCATCAGCATCGGCAGGCCCACGTCCGTGCCGAGCAGGCCCGCCTCGCGCGGCGTGGCCAGGGACGTCTCGATGGTCTCCTCCGCTTCGGCGAGCCGGACGTCGTAGACCTCGGCGAGGGCGGTGTACAGCGAGGTGTACTTCACGAGGCTGCGCCGCAGCGCCGGGAACCGCTTGGCCGACAGGTGGGTCGTCTCGATCGCCATCGGCTCGCCGCTGGCGAGCCGCAGCCGCTCGATGCGCAGGACGCGGCCGCCCGTCGCGATGTCCAGCAGCTTGGAGAGCCGGTCGTCGGCGGTGACGTAGCCGATGTCCAGGAGCTGGGAGGCCGGCTCCAGGCCCTGGGCGCGCATGTCCTCTGTATAAGAGGTCAGTTGCAGCGCCTGCGAGACCTTGGGCTTCGCGACGAACGTCCCCTTGCCCTGGATGCGCTCCAGCCGGCCCTCCACGACCAGTTCCTGGAGCGCCTGGCGGACGGTCGTGCGGGAGGTGTCGAACTCCGCGGCCAGGGTCCGCTCCGGCGGCACGGGGGTGCCGGGGGGCATGGTTTCGGTCATGTCCAGCAAATGGCGTTTGAGGCGGTAGTACTTGGGAACGCGCGCGGTCCGCGCGCCGCCCGGCGCGCTGCCGCCCTCGGCCGTACCACCGTCGGTCGCCATCGTCCGCCTTCCCGACTCCGATCCTGCTGCTGTCACCGGCTCCTCCGTCTGTCGCGGTCACATGGTGGCACGGGCAGAGCCCGAGGGGCCCGGAGACGCCCAGGTCGACCTCGAGGTGTCGGTCCGGTAACGGAGCCGACAGCGACTCTTATACACCCTTGACACCCCAAAAGGTCTAGGCCAAGCTGCGGGCACTGGTCTAAACCATTAAAGACCACATTCGGTCCTTGAGGAGAGTGCTGTGAAGCGAGGGCTCATAGCGGCGACGGGTGTCGCGGCCATGTTGGTGAGTGTTGCCGCCTGTGGGTCCGGCGACGGCGACAAGGGATCGGGCGACGGGGGCAAGGCCAAGAGCCTGACCGTCTGGTTCATGGACGGCTCGAACCCGCCGGGCTGGACCAAGTCCGTCCAGGCCGAGTTCGAACAGAAGACCGGTGCCAAGCTGGACGTCCAGGTCCAGAAGTGGGACGGCATCCAGCAGAAGCTGACCACGGCCCTCTCCGAGTCCAACCCGCCGGACGTGGTCGAGGTCGGCAACACCCAGACCCCCTCCTACGCGCAGACCGGCGGCCTCGCCGACCTCGCGGACCTGAAGAAGGAGATCGGCGCCGACTGGTCCGAGTCCCTCAACAAGCCCGCGGTCTTCGAGGGCAAGCAGTACGCCGCGCCGTGGTACGCCGCGAACCGCGTCGTCATCTACAACAAGAAGGTCTGGGCCGACGCGGGCGTCACCGAGGTCCCCAGGACCCGTGCGGACTTCTTCAAGGCCCTGGAGGCCATCCAGAAGAAGGGCGAGGCCGAGCCGCTCTACCTGCCCGGCCAGAACTGGTACTTCTTCGACGGCCTGACCATCGGCACCGGCGCGGACCTGGTGAAGAAGGACGGCAAGAAGTGGGTGTCCAACCTCGCCGACCCCAAGGTCGCCAAGGCCATGGAGATCTACAAGCAGTACCAGGCCTTCAGCAAGGCCCCCAAGGACAAGGACGAGGCCACCCCGCAGCAGGCCGACATCTTCGCCAAGGGCAAGACCGGCGCCTTCATCGGCATGGGCTGGGAGGCGGGCACCGCCATCAAGGCCAACCCCGCCATCGAGAAGGACCTCGGCTACTTCACCATCCCCGGTGAGACGGCCGACAAGCCCGAGGGCGTCTTCCTCGGCGGCTCCAACCTCGCCGTGACCGCGGGCAGCAAGAAGCAGGAGCTCGCCAAGGAGTTCCTGAAGATCGCACTGTCCGACAAGAACGAGGGTGCGCTGGCCAAGGAGGTCGGCTCGATCCCCAACAAGGAGTCCCTGCTGGCGCAGGTGAAGGGCAACCCGGCCGCCGAGGCCGCGGCCCCGGCCGCCAAGGGCGGCGGCACCACCCCGCTGATCCCCGAGTGGGCCGCGGTGGAGAACGCCCCGAACCCGATCAAGGCGTACATGACGGCCGTGCTCAACGGCAAGTCCCCCGAGGACGCCGCCAAGCAGGTCGAGGCGGACATCAACAAGCGCCTCAGCCAGAAGCAGTGACCCGACGGCCGGGCAGGGGGTCGTGAACGACGGCCCCCTACCCGGCCGCGCACCAAAGCAATACCGTTCGACAGGGGAGAAGGCGGACGACGATGTCAGCGCAGATCGAAGAGGCGGCGGCCACCGGGCCCGCCTCCCGGACCGGCAAGGGCGCCGCCCCGCCTCCCCGCCGCGGACCCGGCCGGCTCGTCCGGGGCGCGCCGTATCTGCTGATCCTCCCCGCCGCCGCCGTCACGGTGCTGCTGCTCGGCTGGACGCTGCTGAAGAACGGCCTGCTGTCGTTCCAGAACCTCGGCCCGCGCCAGCTGATCCAGCACCTCACCGAGTGGACCGGCACCGACAACTACGCCGAGCAGCTCGGAAGTTCCGAGTTCTGGGGCGTCACCGGGCGCTCGGTGGTCTTCACCCTCGCCAACGTCGTCCTCATCATGGCGCTGGGCTGCTTCATCGGCCTGCTCCTCGCCCGCCTCGGCACCGCCCTGCGGCTGCTGCTCTCGCTCGGCCTCGTCCTCGCCTGGGCCATGCCCGTCGTGGCGGCGACCACCGTCTTCCAGTGGCTGTTCGACCAGCGCTTCGGCGTCGTCAACCACGTGCTGGACAAGCTCGGCTGGCACTCCATGGCCGGCTACAGCTGGACCAGCGGGCAGTTCTCCACCTTCTTCGTGATCACCGTGCTGATCGTGTGGCAGTCGGTGCCCTTCGTGGCCATCAACCTCTACGCGGCGACGACCACGATCCCCAAGGAGCTCTACGAGGCGGCCGCGCTGGACGGCGCGAACGCCCGGAAGCAGTTCACCTCGGTGACCTTCCCCTTCCTCAAGCCCTTCTTCCTGGCCACGACGTTCCTCGAAGTCATCTGGATCTTCAAGTCGTTCACCCAGGTGTTCGCGATCAACGAGGGCGGGCCGGACCGGCTCACGGAGACCCTGCCCGTCTACGCCTTCCAGGAGGGCTTCGGCAGCCAGCACTTCGGGGTGGGCGCCGCCATCTCCATCCTGACCATCGTGATCCTGCTGGCCCTGACCGCGTACTACCTGCGCCTGGTGCTCAAGCAAGAGGAGGACGAGCTGTGAGGCGATCGACCCTGGGCCGGATCTGGCCGGGAGCGACCGCGGTCGTTCTCTTCCTCGCGTTCGTGTTCCCCGTCTACTGGATGTTCAGCACGGCCTTCAAGGCCAACAAGGACATCGTCAGCGAGGACCCCGTCTGGTTCCCGGCCAGCCCCACCTTCGAGCACTTCGAGCGGGCGGTGCAGGCGGACGGCTTCTGGACGCTGGTGCGCAACTCCTTCACCGTCACCCTCGTCGCCGTCGCCCTGTCGCTGGTGATCGCCCTGCTCGCCTCGTTCGCCGTCGCGCGGATGCGGTTCAAGGGGCGCAAGAGCTTCATCCTGGTGATGATGATGGCCCAGATGGCCCCCTGGGAGGTCATGGCCCTCGCGTACTACATCATCGTGCGGGACGCGGAGATGCTGAACAGCCTCGTGCCGCTGATCGCCATCTACACCGTCATGGTGCTCCCCTTCACCGTCCTGACGCTGCGCGGCTACGTCGCCGCCGTGCCCAAGGAGCTGGAGGAGTCCGCGATGGTCGACGGCTGCACCCGCACCCAGGCGTTCATCAAGGTGATCTTCCCGCTGCTGGCGCCGGGCCTGATGGCCACCTCGCTCTTCGGCTTCATCACCGTCTGGAACGAGTTCCCTTACGTCCTGATCCTCAACAAGGACGCCTCGGCCCAGACCCTTCCCGTGTGGCTCACCGGATTCCGCACGGCGTTCGGCGACGACTGGGGCGCCACCATGGCCGCCTCCTCGCTCTTCGCCGTGCCCATCCTGATCCTCTTCGTCATCCTCCAGCGCAAGGCCGTCGGCGGCCTCACCTCCGGCGCAGTGAAGGGTTAGGGGCCCACTACTTCATGGACACGGACACGCTCACGCGCAACGCCCTCACCGTCCTGCAGCCCGGCTTCACCGGCACCGCCGCCCCGGCGTGGCTGCTGCGCCGGCTCGGCGAAGGGCTCGCCTCCGTCGGTCTCTTCGGCCGCAACATCACCTCGCCCGAGCAGCTCTCCAAGCTCACCGCGCAGCTGCGCGCCGAGTGCGGCGACGTGCTCGTCGCGATCGACGAGGAGGGCGGCGACGTCACCCGGCTGGAGGTGCGCACCGGCTCCTCCTTCCCCGGCAACCTCGCCCTCGGCGCCGTCGACGACACCGCGCTGACCCGGGCCGTGGCCCGGGAGCTGGGCCGGCGGCTCGCCGCGTGCGGCGTCAACCTCAACTGGGCGCCGTCCGCCGACGTCAACTCCGACCCGGACAACCCGGTCATCGGCGTCCGGTCCTTCGGCGCCGACCCGCAGCTCGTCGCCCGGCACACCGCCGCCTACGTCGAGGGCCTGCAGTCCGCGGGCGTCGCCGCCTGCACCAAGCACTTCCCCGGGCACGGCGACACGGCCGTCGACTCCCACCACGACATGCCGCGCATCGACGCGGACCTCGCCACGCTGCGGGCGCGCGAACTGGTGCCCTTCCACGCCGCGGTCGCCGCCGGCACCAAGGCCGTCATGAGCGCGCACATCCTGCTGCCCGCGCTCGACGCCGACCTGCCGGCGACCCTCAGCCCCGCCGCCCTGCACGGGCTGCTGCGCGCGCCCGTCGCCGACGGGGGCCTCGGCTTCGACGGCCTGATCGTCACCGACGGCATGGAGATGCGGGCCATCGCCGGCACCCACGGGATCGAGCGGGGAAGCGTGCTGGCCATCGCCGCGGGAGCCGACGCCATCTGCGTGGGCGGCGGACTGGCCGACGAGGACACCGTGCTGCGGCTGCGCGACGCGCTGGTCGCGGCCGTACGCGCCGGCGAGCTGCAGGAGGAGCGGCTCGCCGACGCCGCGGCACGGGTGCGCGCCCTGGCGCGCTGGACCTCGGGGGCGGGTGCGGCCGAGGAGGGGAACGCGCCTGCCCCCGAGGTGGGGCTGACCGCGGCGCGGCGCGCCCTGCGGGTGACCGCCTCGCCCGCGCACGAGCCCCTCGCCGGGCCCGCCTACGTGGCCGCCTTCACCCCGCTGGCGAACATCGCCGTCGGTGACGAGACCCCCTGGGGCGTCGGCGCCGAACTGGCCCGGCTGCTGCCCGGCACGGAGACCGGCACCTACGGCCACGACGCGGCCCGCGCCTGCGACGTGCTGGAGGCCGCGGGCGGACGGCGGATCGTCGCCGTCGTACGGGACGCGCACCGGCACGGGTGGATGGCCGAGGCCCTGGACGCGCTGCTCGCGGCGCGGCCGGACACGGTCGTGGTGGAGATGGGCCTGAACGAGGCCCCCGTGCGCGGCGGTCTGCACATCGCCACGCACGGGGCGGCGCGTGTGTGCGGCGCCGCCGCCGCGGAGGTCATCGCGGGGGCCGGAGGCTGACGGCCGGTCCGGAACATGCCGGAGGGGAGCAGGCGCCGCCTGCTCCCCTCCGGCATGTTCCGGACGTACGGCTACAGCCCCTGCCAGGCCGGCTTCGCCGCGAACGTGGCGCGGAAGTAGTCCGCCAGCTTCAGCTTGGACGCGGCCGCCTCGTCGACGACGACCGTCGCGTGGGGGTGGAGCTGCAGGGCCGAGGCCGGGACCAGCGCCGAGACCGGGCCCTCGACGGACGCCGCCACGGCGTCCGCCTTGCCCTCGCCGGTGGCCAGCAGCACCAGGTGGCGGGCCTCCAGGATGGTGCCGATGCCCTGGGTGATGACGTGGTGGGGCACCTGGTCGATGTCGCCGTCGAAGAAGCGCGCGTTGTCGACGCGGGTCTGCTCGGTCAGCGTCTTGATCCGGGTGCGGGAGGCCAGGGAGGAGCACGGCTCGTTGAAGCCGATGTGCCCGTCGGTGCCGATGCCCAGCAGCTGGAGGTCCACCCCGCCGGCCGCGGGCAGCGCGCGGTCGTACTCCTCGCAGGCGGCCTGGACGTCCTCGGCGGTGCCGTCGGGGCCCATGAAGGACGCCTCGGTCAGGCCGAGCGGCTCGACGACCTCGCGCAGCACCACCGAGCGGTAGGACTCGGGGTGGTCGGCGGGCAGGCCGACGTACTCGTCGAGCTGGCAGACACGGGCGCGCGAGGCGTCCACCGCACCGGAGCGGACCTTGGCGGACAGGGCCTCGTACACGGGCAGCGGCGTCGAGCCGGTGGCCACGCCGAGCAGGGCGTCGGGCTTGCGGCGCAGGAGGGCGGCCATGGCCTCCGCGATGAGTTCGCCGCCTGCCTTGGCGTCCGGGACGATGACAACTTCCACGCTGGGGCCTGCCGATCTTAAAGAGTGGAGCGGATCGTGTGTGGTATAGACCAATCTAACAGAGGGATCCGCAAGGGGGAGCCTCTCCGGGCCCGCTTCCGGCTGGCGGGTGCGGCCCGCCCCGTGGTCGACTGAGAGGGCCCCGGCGCCGCGCGGCGGGCCGCCGGACCGCGACCCCGCAGCCCCCGCCCGGGAGGTAACCGGACATGAGCGCCCCGACCCCCGCCCACCACAGCGAGCAGCCGGGCGGGATCATGTCCGGCGAGATGGCGGAGCAGCCGACCGTCCTGCGCCGCATCCTCGACGAGGGCGCCCCCCTCATCGCCGAAACCGCCCGGCTCATCGCCGCTCGCCGGCCGCGCTTCGTGCTCCTCACCGCCCGCGGCACCTCCGACAACGCCGCCCTCTACGCCAAGTACCTCCTCGAAGTGCAGCTCGGGAAGCCCTGCGGTCTGACCTCGATGTCGACCATCACGACCTACGGCGCCCGGCCCGATCTGACGGACGTGCTCGCCGTGACCGTCAGCCAGTCCGGCGGCTCCCCGGACCTCGTCGCCTCCACCAAGGCCGCCCGCGAGGCCGGGGCGGTCACCCTCGCGGTGACCAACAACGCCGACTCCCCGCTCGCCGCCGTCTCCGAGCACCACATCGGCATCCTGGCCGGCCCCGAGCGCGCCCTGCCCGCCACCAAGACCTACACCGCCTCCCTGCTGACCCTCTACCTCTTCGTCCAGGGACTGCGCCCCGGCGGGGGAGACGGCACGGCCGCGGCCGCCGCGCTGCCGGACCTCGCCCGGCTCATCCTCGACCGCGGCGCCGAGGTCAGGCAGCTCGCCGCCCGCTACCGCTTCGCCGAGCGGATGGTCCTCACCTCCCGCGGCTACGGCTACCCGACCGCCAAGGAGGCGGCGCTGAAGCTGATGGAGACCAGCTACATCCCCGCCCTGTCCTACTCGGGCGCCGATCTGCTGCACGGCCCGCTCGCCATGGTCGACAACATCTCGCCCGTCATCGCCATCGTCACCGAGGGCCGCGGCGGCGCGGCCCTGCAGCCGGTGCTCGAACGGCTGCGCGGCCGGGGCGCGGACCTCATGATCGTCGGCACCGAGGCGGAGGTGGCCCGGGCGACGACCGGATTCGCCCTCCCCACGGCCGGCGTGCCCGAGGAGCTGCAGCCCGTCCTGGAGATCCTGCCGCTGCAGATGCTGGCCTACGAGATCACCGTCGCCCGCGGCCAGGACCCGGACGCACCCCGGGCCCTCGCCAAGGTCACCGAGACCCGCTGACGGGACACCGCCCCGGCGGCCGCGGACCCCCGTCCCGCGGCCGCCGCCCGGAAGGGGTCATGGCCGCGCCGTGCGTCAGAGCAGCGCGCCGCCCGTGGCGTCTATCCACTGCCCCGTCACCCACCGGCTGTCGTCCGAGGCGAGGAAGGCCACGATGTCGGCGACATCGCGCGCCTCGCCCACCCGGTTGAAGGGAGACAGGGCGGCGACGCCCGCCCGCACCTCCGCGCCGCTGTTCAGCCAGGCGGCGTTCATGTCGGTGTCGATCACGCCCGGCGCCACGGCGTTGACCGTGATGCCGCGCTCACCCAGCTGCTTGGCCAGCACCGAGGTGAAGGCGTCCACCGCGCCCTTCGTCATGATGTAGGCGATCAGCTGGGGCATCGCCGCGCCGTGGGTCAGCCCCGTGGAGACGTTGACGATGCGCCCGCCGTCGCGCAGGCGGTCCAGGCCGAGGCGGGTGATGAAGAACGGCGCCTTCGTATTGACGGCGAAGACCTGGTCGAAGCCCTCCTCGGTCACCTCGCCGATCGGCACGCGCGCGCCGTCGGTGCCCGCGTTGTTCACCAGGATGTCCAGGCCGTCCGCCCGCTCGTCGAAAGCGGCCCACAGGGCCTCGGCGTCCCCGGGCACCCCCAGCTCCGCCCGGATCGCGAAGGCCTCGCCGCCCGCCTCCTCGATCGCCTTGACCGTCTGCTCGGCAGAAGCGACATCCCGCCCGTAGTGCACGGCGACGCGGGCTCCTTCCCTGGCCAGTCGCTCCGAGATGCCCCGCCCGATGCCCCGGCTGCCACCCGTGACCAGTGCCGTCCTGCCCGTGAGCGTGCCCATGGCCGCGCCCCCCTCTTTCTTTAGTGAGTGCTACAGAAAGAACGTAGCACAGGTTTTTTAGCGAGCGCTATAGAATGGGAGCCATGGCGACCAAACAGCGGGGCAGGCCTCGGTCCTTCGACCGTGAGACGGCCCTGGAGCAGGCGATGAAGGCCTTCTGGGAGCGCGGCTACGAGGCCGTGTCCATCTCCGACCTCACCCGCGCCATGGACATCAAGGCGCCCAGCCTCTACGCGGCGTTCGGCGACAAGCGCAGCCTGTTCGAGGAGGCGATCGAGGCCTACGTGCGCAACTACGGCGTCTTCACGGCGAAGATCCTGGCCGAGGCGCCGACCGCCCGCAGTGCGGCGGGCCGCCTCCTGCACGAGGCCGCGACGGCCCACACCCTTCCCGGCCTGCCGCGCGGCTGCATGATCATCAGTGCCGCCACGAACTGCACCGAGCAGTCCGCCGAGGTGGTCGCGGCGCTCCAGGAGCGGCGCAACAAGGGCATCGCGTTCATCGAGAGCCGCATCGCCGCCGATGTCGCCGCGGGAGTCCTGCCGGCGGACACCGACGCGCACCACCTCGCCGTCTATACGGGTGCCGTCCTGCAGGGCATGTCGCAGCAGGCGCGGGACGGCGCGGACCGCGCCACCCTGGAGGCGGTCGCCGGCGTCGCGATGCGGGCGTGGCCGCGGGAGTGCGCGGGGGAGACGGGCCCCGGAGAGGTCACTTCGGGCCGCGGCGCCTGACCGGGACCCTCGACCCGGCCGGCACCGCAGCCCGGAGCCGTATCGGCCCGCCGGGGCGCGGGGCGTGCGGACCCCGCGGCCGGAGTGGGCCGACTGGAGGCCGTGGCGCGATCAGGGCAGAGAGCGCCGGGCCTCGCTCCGTCCTCCTGTGCGGGGAGGGCGGAAGCTTTTGCCCGCTCATTGTGGACTAGACCATTCTTCCGTGTCCATGGTTTCTCCCGCCCGGGTTTCCCCGGGTATCCGCCGCCGTCCGCGCGGCCCCGCGGCCCCCGGGCGGGCACGGGATGCGCGCCCCGGCCCCGGGTAGGCTCACCACTGTGCCCTCCATGAACGACCTCGTACGTCAGCACACGGCCCTCTGCGACTCCGACCTGGAGTGGCTGCACTTGCTGGTCTCGGAGTGGCAGCTGCTCTCCGACCTGTCCTTCGCCGACCTCGTCCTGTGGGTGCCCACGCTCGACGGCACCCGCTATGTGTCGGTCGCGCAGATGCGGCCCAACACCGGCCCCACCTCCTACCAGAACGACATGGTCGGCCACCTCGTGCCGCGCGGCCGCCGCCCCATGCTGGACGCCGCCCTCGACGAGGGCCGGATCGTCCGCGAGGGCGACCCGGAGTGGCGCGAGGAGGTCCCGGTCCGCGTCGAGTCCATCCCCGTCCGCCGTGACGGCCGGGTGCTCGGCGTCATCGCCCGCAACACGAACCTGCTGACGGTGCGCACCCCGAGCCGGCTGGAGCTCACCTACCTCCAGAGCGCCTCGGACCTCGCCCAGATGATCGCCAACGGCGCGTTCCCCTTCCCCGGTCAACAAGTCGACATGGACGCCTCGCCGCGCGCCGGCGACGGGCTCATCAGGCTGGACGCCGACGGCATTGTGCAGTACGCGAGCCCGAACGCCCTCTCCGCCTACCACCGCCTCGGCCTCGCCGCCGACCTCGTGGGGCATCATCTGGGCGAGACCACCGCTCAGTTGGCGCCCTCGCGCGGCCCGGTGGACGAGTCGCTCGCCAAGCTGGCCAGCGGCTGGGCTCCGCGCGAGTTCGAGGTGGAGGGCAACGACGGAGTCATCCAGCTCCGGGCGATTCCCCTCAAACCCAAGGGAAATCACATTGGTTCGCTCGTCCTGCTACGCGACGTCACCGAACTGCGACGCCGCGAGCGAGAGTTGATCACCAAGGACGCGACCATCCGGGAGATTCACCACCGGGTGAAGAACAATCTGCAGACCGTAGCGGCCCTGCTGCGGCTCCAGGCCCGCAGGATCGGTTCGGCCGAGGGGCGCGAGGCGCTGGAGGAGGCCGTCCGCCGGGTCGGCTCGATCGCCATCGTCCACGAGACGCTCTCGCAGAACCTGGACGAGCGGGTCGAATTCGACGAGATCGCCGACCGGGTGCTGGCGATGGTCGCGGAGATCTCGCCCGGCCGGGTCGCCGGGCGGCGCACGGGCCGCTTCGGGATCCTCGACGCCGAGGTGGCCACCCCGCTGTCGATGGTGCTGACCGAGCTGCTGCAGAACGCCATGGAGCACGGGTTCGGGCCGGGGGAGCGGGGCACGGTGGAGGTCACCGCCATGCGCAGCGGCACCCGGCGCGACGCCCGCCTGCTGATCTCGGTGCAGGACGACGGCCGCGGGCTGCCCGAGGGCTTCGACCCGCAGCGCGCCGGCAACCTGGGCCTGCAGATCGTCCGCACCCTCGTCGAGGGCGAGATGGGCGGGACGTTCGACATGGTGCCCGCTTCCGGGCAGGGAACGAGGGTCGTCCTCGACATTCCGGTACGGGCGGAGAAGGGCTGACCCCGCGCGGCACGCAGGCACGCAGGCACGACGCTCCGAGCGCACCGCACCGCACCCGGAACAGCACAGAGCCCCGGACCATCAGGTCCGGGGCTCGGAGCTCACGTGATGTGGGGCGCCCCCAGGCGAAGCTCGGGGGGAGCGTCAGGGGGTACTGCGCGCTGCGGCTCGGGGGCCGAGGGGCGTCGTCAGGCGGTGGCGTTGCGCGCCCGGTTGCGAGCGGCGCGGCGCTTCATGGCGCGGCGCTCGTCCTCGCTGAGGCCACCCCAGACGCCGGAGTCCTGGCCGGACTCGAGCGCCCACTGCAGGCACTGCTCCATCACGGGGCAGCGGCGGCAGACGGCCTTGGCTTCCTCGATCTGCAGCAGCGCAGGACCGGTGTTGCCGATGGGGAAGAAGAGCTCGGGGTCTTCCTCGCGGCAAACGGCGTTGTGACGCCAGTCCATGGCTGCTCCATCTCCTCGTTATTGCGGCTACGTTGCTTGTGAATGTGAACGCTTTCACGAATCCCTCCGCAGGGGAAGGGCCGACGCCCAGTCGTGAAACTGGTGCGGTCCATCAAGGAAAGGGAGGGGTTCGGGCTGTATCGGAAGGCCGGAAGAGCGGACGTCCCGATCGCCATGAAGAGATTCGCAAACCTCGGCGGCGGATACAACCCCTTCTGGAAAGTTTTTTTTGATTCCTCGGTGTCGGCTAGGTCACAGCCGTACTTCCAGGGGGTGGAACCCAGTCTAAACGTTCGAGTGGAAGGACTTTAGGCCCTGGCACTCACACAATCACACGCAGTGCACGGCGAACGCCTGTGAACGTCACGCTGCTCCGCACCCCCAGGTGGTCACCGTCCATCTGGAACGGCAGTGGAACCTGCGAATGCAAGGTGAACTGCGTCTGGTCGTGCAAGGACACGGTGTGCTTGCCCCGGGGTCCCCGCTCGGGCGTGGACATGAGCAGCTGGGTGGCGTAGCGGCCGGCCGCCGTCGTCGACAGCTTGGTGAATCCCAGCACGTCAAGGGCGGTGTCGAAGGACGCCTGCGGCGACGCGTAGACCGGACGGTTGTTGAGGTACGTCCACGGCGCCGTGTTGCAGATTATCGACATGACGAGATTCTCGAGTGGCTCCTCGCCCGGCCGTTCGAGGGTGATCGTGCCGCGCCGGCGGTGGGTCTCCCCGACGAATTGACGCATCACCTGTCGCGCGTACAGCGCAGGTGTCGACCGCTTGCCGCGCTCGCGCTGCTGCTCCACCCGGCCGATGACGCCCGCGTCGAAGCCGAAGCCCGCGCAGAAGGTGAACCAGCGGGACGGGACCCCCTCGTCCTCGGTGCCGGGCGTGCCGCCCGCGAGGCCGAGGCCGACCGTGCGCTCGGTCCCGTCGCGCAGGGCGTCCAGCAGGGCGCCGGTCGCCTCCACGACGTCGTTGGGCAGGCCCAGGGCGCGGGCGAAGACGTTGGTGGAGCCGCCGGGCACCACGGCGAGCCGGGGCAGGTTCTCGGGATCGGGGCCGTCGTGCAGGAGGCCGTTGACGACCTCGTTGACCGTGCCGTCGCCGCCGAGCGCCACCACCAGACCGGTGTTCCCGCTCTCGGCCGCCTGGCGGGCAAGATCGCGGGCATGGCCCCTGTACTCCGTGGTGGCGACCTCCAGCTTGAGATCGCTGGCGAGCGCGTGGACCAGGACATCACGGGTACGGGCACTGGTGGTGGTGGCCGAGGGGTTGACCACGAGAAGCGCACGCATGCGCGCCAGCCTACCTACCTGTCGGTACACGATCGGCCCCGGCCCGCCTTCGGCCCCCCTCGGATCGTCGGCCGTACGGCTACCCTGCTGGGGTGAGCAGCAAGCAGTCCGCGCCGAAAAACGCCCGTAAGAGCGGCCCCGCCGGCCCCCGGCAGCAGCCCGCCGGGGCCCCCGCCCCCACCGGGCCCCGCCCGGCCCGGCTGACGGCCGCGGCCGTGCTGACCGGCCTGGAGGGCGTCGCGCTCGCCGCCGCCGGCATCTACATGCTGGCCATGGGCCTGCTCGGCAAGCCGGACAGCCCCCAGCAGGCCGAGACGGGCGGCCTGACCGTCCTCGCGCTGGCCGTGCTGCCGCTGGTGGCCGCGCGCGGGCTGTGGCTGCGCCGCCGGTGGAGCCGCGGGCCCGCCATGATCACGCAGATCATGGCGCTGCCGGTGGCCTGGACGCTGTACGTCGCCGGGGGCGCCATGGTCGCCGCCGCGGTGGCGCTGGTCCTGGTGGCCCTGGGCACGCTCGCGCTCCTGGTCAACCCGACGGCCACGGAGGCGCTGGGAATCGGCCCGCGGGAGTGAGCACCGGGGCCCGGCCGGGACGCCCCGGACCCCGGCCCCCGGACTCCTCCGGCCGACGCCGGGGTACTCCCGGCAGCAGGGCCGGTGAAGGAACCGCTACTCCTCGATCAGCAGCCTGTCCCGCAGCTGCGCGAGCGTCCTCGCCAGCAGCCGTGACACGTGCATCTGCGAGATCCCGACCTCCTGGGCGATCTGCGACTGGGTCATGTTGCCGAAGAAGCGCAGCAGCAGGATCTTCTTCTCCCGCGGCGGCAGGTCCTCCAGCAGCGGCTTGAGGGACTCGCGGTACTCGACGCCCTCCAGCGCCTCGTCCTCCGCGCCGAGGGTGTCCGCGACCGCCGGGGACTCGTCGTCCGTGTCGGGCACGTCCAGGGAGAGGGTGCTGTAGGCGTTGGCGGACTCCAGCCCCTCCAGCACCTCCTCCTCGGAGATCCCCAGGTGCTCGGCCAGCTCGTGGACGGTGGGCGCGCGGCCGTGCCGCTGGGAGAGCTCGGCGGTGGCCGTGGTCAGGGCCAGCCGCAGCTCCTGCAGCCGGCGCGGGACGCGGACCGCCCAGCCCTTGTCACGGAAGTGCCGCTTGATCTCCCCGACGACCGTGGGGGTCGCGTACGTGGAGAACTCGACGCCGCGGTCCGGATCGAACCGGTCCACCGACTTGATCAGGCCGATGGTGGCGACCTGGGTCAGGTCGTCCAGCGGCTCCCCGCGGTTGCGGAAGCGCCGGGCCAGGTGCTCCACCAGCGGCAGGTGCATCCGCACCAGGTGGTTGCGCAGCTCGGCCCGCTCGGGCGAACCGTCCGGCAGCGCCCGCAGCTCGATGAACAGGGCCCGGGCGCCACTGCGGTCCTGCGCGGTGGAGTGCCGGTGCTGGTGCTGGTCCATGTGGTCCGCCCGCTCTGGTGGGTCGCTCGCCTCGTCCGGCGCGGGATTCGCAGGATCGCCCGGCAGCTGTCGGGCAGGCTGCTGCGGGATGGCCGGGGTACGCACCCCCCGCGACGATGCAGTACTCACGGAGCCCCCTCTTCCGTCACGGCTGTCCGGGGCCGGCGCCGCGCTTCTTGTGCAGGCTGATGCTGACCGTACGGTCGTCGGCGACGGTCGAGTCGACCTCACCGGCCAGGGCGGAGAGCACCGTCCAGGCGAAGGTGTCGCGCTCGGGTGCGCGGCCGTCGGTGGTGGGCGCCGAGACGGTCACCCGCAGCGCATCGCCCACCAGGCGGAAGACGCAGCTGAGGACGGAGCCGGGCACGGCTTGTTGCAGAAGGATCGCGCACGCCTCGTCCACCGCGATGCGCAAGTCCTCGATCTCGTCGAGGGTGAAGTCCAAGCGGGCCGCGAGACCGGCTGTCGCCGTCCGCAGCACCGACAGGTAGGCACCCGCAGCGGGCAGCCGGACTTCCACGAAGTCCTGGGTCCCGGGCTCGCCTGCGATTGGGGACACCCTCACCTCCAAGGTGGCACAAGCTTCTTGAGCTGTTACGAGCGCCGGCCCCCGCCCTCGGCCGCCCTTCGGTCGAAGGTCGCTCGCGGGCCGGTGCGGCACATGGTTCGGCTGCGACGCTATCGCGATCTGCGGTTCCGTGGAGCAGCCCCGCGACTGTCACTCATGGTAAACCCATGAGCACGGACAGTGGCTAGGGGCTTGCGGTCCCAAATCGAAAGAGCTGTCGCCTAGTTGGGATTTTCGTCACTCTGCGCGAGCGCCGCAAGGGTGCGGAGGGGTTCTCCGGACAAGCGGTAGGTGGTCCATTCGTCCATGGGTTCGGCCCCGAGGGATTTGTAGAACCCGATCGAGGGCGTGTTCCAGTCCAGCACTGACCATTCGAAACGCTGGTAGCCGCGGTCCGTGCAGATCCGGGCCAGGGTCGCGAGGAGCGCCTTGCCGTATCCGCCGCCGCGCGCCTCGGGGCGGACGTAGAGATCCTCCAGCCAGACACCGTGCGTGCCCGTCCAGGTGGAGAAGTTGCGGAACCAGATCGCGAAGCCGACCGGCTCCGCCGCCCCGTGCGCATCACCGCCCACAGATCCGTCACTCTCCGCTATCAGGGCGAACGCCGCGGGATGCTCACCGAAGAACGCCTCGTGCAGCTGTTCCTCGGTCGCCCGGGCGTCCTCCACCGACCGTTCGTACGCCGCGAGTTCGCGGATCATCACATGGAGGGCGGGCACATCGGCGGACGTCGCGGCTCGGATCATGCGTGCATGCTAGCGGGCGCCGTCAGACCAGCCGCTGGTCCACGTAGCACCAGCGCCAGCTCTGGCCCGGCTCGTAGCTGCGCATCACCGCGTGCCCCGTCTCCCGGAAGTGGTCCGTGGCGTGCCGGTACGGCGAGGAGTCGCAGCATCCGACGTGGCCGCAGACCAGGCACAGCCGCAGTTGCACGGGGTGGCTGCCGGCCGCCTCGCACTCCGGGCACGTCGGGTGCGCGGCGGCGGGCTCGGGGCGCGGCAGCGCGGGAAGATGCTGGCACTCGCTCATGATTGCCAGATTAGATCGCACCGCCGAGGCGCGAGCGACCGCACCGTCGGCGCACCACCGCACCCACGAGGAGACAGGCCCGCACCGATGGACGTCATGCCACTGCTGATGCTGGTCGCGGGCGGTGCCGCCATCGCCGGCGCGGCGCGGCGCACCCCCGTGCCCGCGCCCCTGCTGCTCGTCGCCGCGGGCCTCGTCGCCTCCCAGATCCCCGGCGTGCCGGACTACACGCTCGACCCGCACATCGTGCTGCCCCTCCTGCTGCCGCCCCTGCTGCACACGGCCGCGCTCGACAGCTCCTACCTCGACCTGCGGGCCAACATCCGCCCCGTCGCGCTCCTGTCCGTCGGCTACGTCCTCTTCGCGACGCTCGCCGTCGGCTACGCGGCCTACCTGCTCGTGCCCGGGCTGCCGCCGACGGCCGCCCTCGTGCTCGGCGCCGTGATCGCCCCGCCCGACGCCGTCGCGGCCACCGCCATCGCCCGCCGCCTCGGCCTGCCCTCGCGCATCACCACGATCCTGCAGGGCGAGTCCCTCGTGAACGACGCGACCGCCATCACCGCCTACAAGGTGGCCCTCGCCGCCGCCGTCGGCGCCGGCGCGACCTGGGGTGAGGGCATCAGGGAGTTCGCCGTCGCCTCCCTCGGCGGCATCGGCGTCGGCCTGGCCCTCATGGTGCCGCTGCACTGGCTGCGCAAGCACCTGCGCGAACCGCTGCTGCAGAACACCCTCTCCCTGCTGATCCCCTTCGCCGCCTACGCCGCCGCCGAGGAGGTCCACGCCTCCGGGGTGCTCGCCGTCGTGGTCGTCGGCCTCTGGCTCGGACACCGCGCCTGGCAGGTCGACTTCGCCACCCGGCTGCAGGAGGCGGCCGTGTGGAAGATGGTCTCCTTCATCCTGGAATCCGCCGTCTTCGCGCTCATCGGACTGCAGCTGCCCGTGGTGCTGCGCGGCCTCGACACCTACGGAGCGGGGGCGGTCGCCTGGTACGCGGTCGCCGTCTTCTTCGCCGTCGTGGCCGCCCGCTTCGTCTGGGTCTACCCGGCGACGTTCCTGCCGCGCGCCCTGTCCGCGCGGATCCGCGAGCGGGAGACCGACACCACCTGGAAGAGCCCGCTCGTCGTCGGCTGGGCCGGCATGCGGGGCGTCGTCTCCCTCGCCATCGCCTTCTCCATCCCCCTCACCACGGACGCCGGGGAGGACTTTCCCCACCGCAACCTCGTCCTCTTCCTGACCTTCACGACCGTCATCGGCACCCTCGTCGTCCAGGGGCTCACCCTGCCCCCGCTGATCCGCATGCTGCGGCTGCCGGGGCGCGACAGCGCCGCGGAGACCCTCGCGGAGGCCCAGGCGCAGAACGAGGCCTCCCTCGCCGCGGAGCGCCGCCTCGACGAGCTGCTCGCCGACGAGCGCAACGCCCTTCCCGAGCCGCTCGCCGACCGGCTCCGCGTCGTCATGGAGCGGCGTCGCAATGCCGTGTGGGAGCGGCTCGGGACGGTCAGTGCGGTCACCGGGGAATCGGCCGACGACATCTACCGGCGGCTCGCCCGGGAGATGATCGGGGCCGAGCGGGAGGTGTTCGTCGCGCTGCGGGATCAGCGGCGGATCGACGACGAGATGCTGCGTACGTTGCTGCGGCGCCTGGACCTCGAGGAGGCCGCCGCGTATCGCGAGGGGGAGGCGGGCTGACCCGGCTCAGGGCGCCGGAGGCGCAGGCTCCGGGCCACCGCTGCCCGTGATCACCGCCGCCACCGTCGTTCCCCTCGGGAACGCGCCCTCCTCCGTCAGCGTCGTCAGGCCGTACAGCATCTTCGCCACGTACAGCCGCTCCAGGGGCAGGCCGTGGCGGGCGGCGAAGTCGTCGGCGAAGGCGTCCAGCGCGGGGGACGTCCTGGCGTAGCCGCCGCAGTGGAAGCGTTCGTCCAGCCGCCACGTCCCGCGCCGCCCGCCGTAGGCCTCGCCCTGCAGGCGCTCGATCTCCGCGCCCAGGAAGCCGCCCTTGAGCACGGGGAAGCCGATGGCCCGCTGCCCCTCGCCCAGCCCGGCGGCCAGGCCGGCGAGGGTGCCGCCCGTGCCGCACGCGACCCCGACGACGTCCGCCATCCCGCGCAGCTCCCGCCCGAGCTCCGCGCAGCCGAGCACGGCCGCCGCGTTGGAGCCGCCCTCGGGCACGACGAAGCAGTCGCCGCCCGCCTGTTCGGTCAGCCGGGCCAGCACCTCGGGCTCGGCCTTGCGGCGGTAGGTGGACCGGTCGAGGAACATCAGCCGCATGCCGGAGGCGGCGCAGTAGCGCAGCGACGGGTTCAGCGGGAGGTCGGCGAGCTCCTCGCCGCGCACGACGCCGACGGTGGCGAAGCCGAGCAGGCGGCCCGCCGCGGCGGTGGCCCGCAGGTGGTTGGAGTAGGCGCCGCCGAACGTCAGGAGGGTGTGCCGGCCCTCCTCCGCCGCGGCCCGCAGGTTGGGCGCGAGCTTGCGCCACTTGTTGCCGGGCAGCTCGGGGTGTATCAGGTCGTCCCGCTTGAGCAGCAGCCGTACGCCGTGCCGGGCGAACCGCTCGTCCGGGAGCTCCACGAGCGGGGACGGCAGCCGCGGCCGCAGGCCGGCGAGCCCGGCGCTGCCGGCGGCGGGGGGATGGCTGGTCACGCCCCCATTGTCGCGTGAGCGGGCGGGCGGGCCACGGGGAGCCTCACTTCAGCCGCTCACGGACCCGCTCGCGCAGCCACTCCATGGAGAAGCCGACGGGGTCGGACTTGCCGGGGCGCCACTCCAGGTGGCCGATGACGGACCGCTCGGTCCAGCCGTGGTGCCGGCAGATCGCGGCCGCCACCTGTTCGACGGCCAGCAGCTGGTCCTGCGGCCAGGGGTCCTCGCCGTCGCCGCGGTTGACGCACTCGAAGCCGTAGAAGTGGACGTTCCCGTCGGTGTCCGCCCACCGGACGGGCGGCAGCCGCTTCTCGGCGATCACGGCCTTGAGGACGTCCCCGTCGCCGCCCCCGGCGTGGTTGGCGCGCCCGCAGCCGACGAGGTGGATGGCGCCGTCCTTGGCGATGACCCCGTGGCACAGGGGGCCCGGCAGCTCGTCGTAGCCGTTCCAGCACAGGCGCACGGTGCTGTCGGTGCCCGACGTGGCGGAGTGGTGGATCATCACGCCGTTGACGGGGCCCCAGAGGCCGTGCCCGGCCCGGTTGTGGTTGCGCCAGCCGTCCACTTCGACGACGGTGGCGCCCTCGCGTCTGAGCGCGGCCAGGAACTCGTTCGCGGACATGGGTGGGGCCATGCCGCCCTCCCTCGGGTCGTCAGGTGGCGTACGCCGGTCGCGTAGGCCGAATGACCCCCTTGTACCCAAAAGTTCGCAGGTGGGCCGGGCGTTCGGATATCGTGCGAGCCGATCCGGCCGTTGGCCGAATATCCCACCGATCGCATCGTCGACAGCGTCGTCGACACGGAAGTACGGACCAAGGACTGTGGACTACCAGGCCGTCCTCGAAGAGGTCACCGCCTTCGCCCGCCCCCTCGTCGGCCGCGGTCAGGTCGCCGACTACATCCCCGCCCTCGCCGAAGTGGACGTCAACCAGTTCGGCATCGCCGTCGCCGACGTCGACGGCGGCGTCTACGGCACCGGGGACTGGGAGAAGCCCTTCTCCGTGCAGTCCATCTCCAAGGCCTTCAGCCTGGCGCTCGTGCTGGCCGAGGGTGGCGGGAAGATCTGGGACCGGGTCGGAACGGAACCGTCCGGAAATCCCTTCAACTCGCTGGTCCAACTCGAATACGAGAACGGCATCCCGCGCAATCCGTTCATCAACGCGGGCGCGCTCGTCGTCACCGACCGGCTGCAGACGCTCACCGGCGACGCCAGCACCACCATGCTGGAGTTCCTGCGCGCCGAGAGCGGCAACCCCGACCTGTCCTTCGACCCCGCCGTCGCCGCCTCCGAGACCGAGCACGGCGACCGCAACGCCGCCCTGGCCCACTTCATGGCCAGCTACGGCAACCTCGACAACCCCGTGCCCACCGTCCTGGAGCACTACTTCTGGCAGTGCTCCATCGAGATGAGCTGCCGCGACCTCGCCCGTGCGGGCAGCTTCCTGGCCCGGCACGGCCTGCGGGCCGACGGCTCGCGGCTGCTGCCGCGGCGCGAGGCGAAGCAGGTCAACGCCGTCATGCTCACGTGCGGCACGTACGACGCCGCCGGGGACTTCGCCTACCGCGTGGGGCTGCCCGGCAAGAGCGGTGTCGGGGGCGGCATCGTCGCCGTCATACCGGGCCGGTGCACGCTGTGCGTGTGGAGCCCGGGGCTCGACACGCGGGGCAACTCCGTTGCGGGGGTCGCTGCGCTGGACCACTTCACCACGTTGACCGGGTGGTCGGTGTTCTAGGCGGTGAGCCGTCGCCGGCCGCGGGCCGGTGGGGCTTGTCGCGCCCACGCGGCGGAGCCGCAGATCGTCACCGCCCCGCGCCCCTTACGGGGCGCATCCTTGCCCCGCGCCCCCTACGGGCAGCGGATGACCTGGCCCGCGTACGAGAGGTTGCCGCCGAAGCCGAAGAGCAGGACCGGCGCGCCCGACGGCACCTCCCCGCGCTCGACCAGCTTGGAGAGCGCGAGCGGGATGCTCGCGGCGGACGTGTTGCCGGACTCGGTGACGTCCGTCGCGACGACCGCGTTGACCGCCCCGAGCTTGCGCGCGACCGGCTCGATGATCCGCAGGTTGGCCTGGTGCAGGACGACCGCGGCCAGCTCCTCCGGCGCGACCCCGGCCCGCTCGCAGACCCGGCGGGCGATGGGCGGCAGCTGCGTGGTGGCCCAGCGGTAGACCGACTGGCCCTCCTGGGAGAAGCGGGACGGCGTGCCCTCGATCCGCACGGCGTGCCCCATGCCGGGCACCGAGCCCCACACCACGGGGCCGATCTCCGGTTCGGCCGAGGCCGTGACCACGGCGGCGCCCGCGCCGTCGCCGGTCAGGACGCACGTGGTCCGGTCGGTCCAGTCGGTCACCGAGGTGAACTTCTCCACGCCGACGACCAGGGCGTTCGTCGCCGCGCCGGCCCGGATGGCGTGGTCGGCGCTGGCCAGCGCGTGGGTGAAGCCGGAGCAGACGACGTTGACGTCCATGGTGGCGGGCGTGGCGAGGCCCAGGGCGGCCGCGACCCGGGCGGCCGTGTTCGGGCTGCGGTCGTCGGCCGTGCAGGTGGCGACGAGGACGAGGTCGATCTCCTCCGTCGCGAGCCCGCTGTTCGCCAGCGCCTTCCCGGCGGCCTCGGCCGCCATGTCGGCGACCGTCTCGTCGGGCGCGGCGACCCGGCGGGTGCGGATGCCGACGCGGGAGCGGATCCACTCGTCGCTGGTGTCGACCATGGCCGCCAGCTCGTCGTTGGTCAGCACCCGGGCGGGCTGGTAGTGGCCGAGGGCGAGGACGCGGGACCCGGTCATCGGCGGTTCCTCCTGCGAGGGCTGGCGGGGTGGTACGAAAGGGATGTGGGGGGAGAAGGTGTACGGGACGGGATGTACGAGACCAGAGTGGGGGATCGGCCTGCGGGCATCCAGTACGGAAGTCACAGTCTTGACGCTTGACGCCCGCAACCGGGTATGTGATCCGCCCAATGTTCTGCCGGGATAACTGGCACAACCCGCAGGGCCCGGCCGCTGGAGCGGCCGGGCCCTGTCCCCCCTGTGGTGATCTGTGACGTTGTCGGCCGTGGTGTTACCCACGGTGTCCCGGCGGTGGCGCGGCCGGTGCCGCTCGGTGCGGCGCCGGCCACGCTCCGGCGTCAGCGCAGCGAGAGCGCCTTGCGGATCGTCGTGAAGAGCTGCGTCTGGTCGGTGAGGCCGAGGACGTTCTCCGCCTGCGGGCCCTGGGCCGCGATGCGCACCTGGGTGCCGGTGTGCTCCTGCGCCTTGCCCGGCGTGTTCGTGGAGTAGTTCACCTTCAGCTTGCCGCCCTCGTCGGTGACCAGGGTCGAGGACAGGCCGGGCGGGGTGGCCTCCAGCGGGACGATCTGGCTGGTGTGGGCGTGGTCGGCGGTGGTGACGACCAGGGTGTCCGGGTGCTGTGCGGCGTAGTCGCGGGCGACCTTCACGGCGCGGTCGAGGGCCGCGGTCTCGCCGATCTGGCCGCACGGGTCGGCGGCGTGGTCGCGCTTGTCGATCGAGGCGCCCTCGACCTGCAGGAAGAAGCCCTTCTTGGAGCCCGCGCCCTTCTGCTTGGCCTCCAGGAGCTGCAGCGCCTTGCGGGTCTGGTTCTCCAGGCTCGGGGTGCCGGCCTTGCGCTCGGGGTTGCTCGTCACGCAGCGCTGCGGCTCGGTGCCGCCCCGGGCGGCGGCCTTGCCGGTCCACTCGACCGGCACGTTGCCGTCGGCGAAGAGGCCGAGGACGGGCTTGCCGGGCTTGGCGTTCTTCAGGCCCTTGTCGTCGGTGACGACCTGGTAGCCGAGCTGCTCGGCCTGCTGGGTGACGGTCCGGCCCGCGAAGCGGCCCTCGGTGACCTTCTGGTCGAAGCGGGCCTTGCCGCCGCCGAGGAGGACGTCCACCTTGTGGTTGACGCTCTGCTCGGCGATCGAGCCGGGGCCGCCCTTGGCGACGGTGTCGTTCGGGCAGGCCTTCATGTCGGCCGGGCCCGCGCAGCTGCGGTCGGTGGCGTGCGCGGCGAGGACGGCCGGGGTGGCGTCGGTCAGCTCGGCGGTGGTGACGCTGCCGGTGGCCAGGCCGTTCTTCTGGGCCAGCTCCAGGATGGTGGGCATCGCCTTGTCCGTGCCGGGCGTCTTGGATATCCGGCCGTTGACCGTCTTCCGCCCGGTGGCCCAGCCGGTGCCGCTGGCCGCGGAGTCGGTGACGTAGTCCGGCTTGCCGTCCTTGTCGACGGAGTACGTCGTGTACGCGCCGGTGAGCGGGAACTTGTCCATGTTCAGCCGGCCGGCCGCGCCCACGGTGTAGTCGCGGGCCAGGGTGATCTCCGAGTCGCCCATGCCGTCACCGATGAGCAGGATGACGTTCTTGGCCTTCTTCGCGCCGTGGCCCGCGCTGAGCGCGGGGACGTCCGAGCCGCCGCCCGCCTCGGACGCGGCGGCCACGGCCGGCACCGCGACGCCGGCGGCGAGCAGCGCGGCGGCGCCCCAGGCGAGACGGCGCCGGTACGGACGAGAACCCATGGTTTTTTCCTCCTCGCAGGCCGGGCGGGGATGCCCGGCCGAGAGGAAGCTCACCAGGGGCGGGTGTACCGGAAGAGTCGTACAGGTGTCCTGTGGTTCACCGGGGGTTGTCGGCCGGTTGATCACCGGTCCGCACGGCGTGGCCGTCCGCCTTCGCGGCCTGCCCGCCCGCCTGCTCGGCCGGTGCGTCCGCCTTCATGGCCCTGGCCTCGCTCTTGAGGATGCGCATCGACTTGCCGAGCGCGCGGGCGGTGTCCGGCAGCTTCCGCGACCCGAACAGGACGACCATCACGAGCACCACCACGAGGATGTGCCACGGCTCCAGGGCATTGCGCAGCATGGTCGGCGCACCTTTCTCTTCCGCTCTCTTCCGTAACCGTTGTGTTCACCATACTTGCCAGATTGCGCAACTGGACAACCAAAGTGGCTGCCCGGCCGTCTATCGGGGTGAGGCGGCAAGGGGCCGGGCACGCGGGGGGAATGGATGAGGGCTCGCAGATGAGTGGCAGCCGAGGGGGCGGGACGCATCACCGGGTGCGGACGGCGACGTTCGTCGCGATGGCGTTCGTGGTGCTGCTGACCGCCGGTGCCGGCTGGCTCTGGCTCCGGCTGAACGGCAACATCAGCACCTTCGACGCGGACGGGCTGTCCAAGAACCGCCCGGGCGCGGGGGTCGCCGGCCAGAACGTCCTGGTCATCGGCTCGGACTCGCGCGCCGGGGGCAACAGCGGCCTCGGCGGGGGCGAGGGCGACGTGGGCCGCTCGGACACCGCCTTCCTGCTGCACGTGTACCGCGACCGCGAGCACGCCATCGCCGTCTCGATCCCGCGGGACACGCTCGTGGACATCCCCCCGTGCCGGCGGCCCGACGGCAGCTGGACGTCCGGGCGGACGCGGGCGATGTTCAACTCGGCCTTCTCGGTGGGGGAGTCGGCGAAGGGCAACCCGGCCTGCACGCAGAACACCGTGGAGAAGCTCACCGGGTTGCGCGTCGACCACACCGTCGTCGTCGACTTCGAGGGCTTCTCCGCGATGACCTCCGCCGTCGGCGGGGTGGAAGTGTGCCTGCCCAAGGACGTCTACCAGGGCGACCTCGACCCGCACCGCGGCTCGCGCGGCGGGCTCCTGTTCGCCAAGGGGCAGCAGACCGTCTCCGGGCAGAAGGCCCTGGACTACGTGCGCGTGCGGCACGGCATCGGCGACGGCTCCGACATAGGCCGCATCCAGCGCCAGCAGGCCTTCCTCGCCGGGCTGATCAAGAAGGTGCGGGCGCAGGGCTTCAACCCCGCCGCGCTGCTGCCGCTGGCCGACGCCGCCACCCGGTCGATGACCGTCGACCCGGGGCTGGGCTCGGCGGACAAGCTGCTGTCCTTCGCGATGTCGCTCAAGGACATCGGCCTGCACGACATCAAGTTCATCACCGTCCCCTGGCGCTACGAGGGGGACCGCGTCGACATCGTCCGGCCCGAGGCCGACGCCCTGTGGGCCTCCCTGAAGGCCGACCGCACCATCGACGGCAAGGATGCGGGCGGCGACCGCTCCAAGGGCCGGCCGGCGGGTGGGGCCCAGGCGTCCCCGGCCCCGGCCTCGCGGGCCCCCGCCCCGCAGGAGCCGGTCTCGGGCGAGGGTGTGAGCGTGTCGGTCGCCAACGGCACCAGGGTGACCGGGCTCGCGGCGCGGGCCGCGGCCGCCCTCGAAAGGCACGGGTTCGCGGTCGACGGCACCGGCAACGCGGTGGTCCGCAACGCGGGCACCACCGTGATCGAGTTCGGTCCGGGGAGGGCGGCGGACGCGCGGACGGTCGCCCGGCTCTTCCCCGGGGCGTTCATCCGGGGCGTGGCGGCGGACGGGGTCACGGTGACGGTGGGCCGCGACTACGCGTCCGCGAGCGCCTCGGCGAGCGCCTCCGCCGGTGCATCCGGAAGCGCGTCCGGGAGCACCTCCGGCAGTGCTTCCCCGGGTGCGGCCGGGTCCGGCGGGTCGTCCGCGGAGCCCTCCGCCCCGGCCCCCGGGACCCTCTCCACCGACGTCGCCGCCACGGCCCGGTCGGCGGACGACGACCCCTGCGCGAACCTCTCGTACGGATGAGCCGGGGATGAGCCGGAGGAGGCGGGGGAACCCAATGCCTGATTAATCCGTTTTGGGAGTAAATTTCGCTGTAGGTAGGAACCCGACCGACCTCGATCCGAGGAGCAACGCCATGCCCGCCACCACCCGGGCGCTTCCCAGGCCGCTGCTGGCCCTGATCGCCGCCCTGATCGCCCTGGCCGGCTCGGCGCTGTACGCCCCCGCCCCTGCGCACGCCGCGACCGGCCTCGACACCGTCGCCGAGGCGCTGCGCGAGAACCCCGTCTACGTGGACCCGCGCGCGGCCGGGCAGCTGCCCGCGGCCGACGCCGAGGCCCTGGCCAAGAAGATCGAGGACGCCGGGAAACCGGTCTTCGTGGCCGTCCTGCCCGAGAGCCCCGAGTTCCCCAAGGCCACCGTCTTCCGGGACCTGCGCACCAAGGTCGGCATCGCCGGGGTCTACGCCATCCGGCTCGGCGACGACTTCAACGCCCACGCCGACTCCCGCGTCATGTCCCGCAACGCGATCGGCAACCTCGTCGGCTCCGTCCAGCGCTCCGGCGGCGACGCCACGACCATGCTCAACAGCTTCGTCGACCAGGCCGACCGGCAGGCCCGCGGCCGGGCCCCCGGCTCCTGGGACGGCGCGGAGTCCGGCGTCGGCACCGCGGGGCTGATCACCGGCGGCGCCGTCGTGGTCGCGGGCGGCGCGGGCGCGTACGCCCTCTACCGGCGCAACAAGCGCAAGCGCGAGGAGCGCGAGCGGGCCGAGCTCGACGCCCTGCGCGTCGTCGTCGACGAGGACATCACCGCCTTCGGCGAGGAGCTCGACCGGCTCGACTTCCACCCCTCCGAGCCCGGCGCCGACGACGCCATGCGGCGCGACTACGAGGAGGCCCTCGACGCCTACGAGGAGGCCAAGTCGAAGATGGCCGCCGCGGCGCACCCCGAGGACGTCACCGCCGTCACCGCCACCCTCGACAAGGGCCGCTTCGCCCTCGCCACCCTCGCCGCCCGCCGCAGCGGCGCCCCCCTGCCCGAACGCCGCGTGCCCTGCTTCTTCGACCCGCGCCACGGGCCGTCCGTCCAGGACGTCGAATGGGCGCCCCCGGGCGGCGCGCCGCGCACCGTGCCCGCCTGCGCGGCCGACGCGGCCAGGGTGGCCGACGGCCAGGAGCCCCTGTCCCGCACCGTCGACACCGCCGACGGCCGCCAGCCCTACTGGAACGCGGGCCCCGCCTACGCCCCCTGGGCCGGCGGCTACTTCGGCGGCGGCCTCCTGCCCGGCCTCCTCGTCGGCACCATGCTGGGCGGCATGCTCTCCGGCCCCGCCTACGCCGCCCCCGCGGACGCCGGCCCCGATGGCGGCGACTACACCGGCAGCGACTTCAACTCCGACGACTTCGGCGGCGGCTGGGGCGGCGGAGGAGGCGGCGGCTTCGGCGGCGACGGCGGAGGGTTCGGCGGCGGGGACTGGTGACGGCCGCGCGCCCCGGACCCGGCCGGAGCCCCACCCGCGGCACGCCGCGGGGCCGCGGACCGGCCGCCTCCGGAGCAGAGCGGCCGGCCGCGGCCGGAGAGGGCGCGGACCGGCGGTCGGGCCCGGCCGGAGAAGCGAACGGGCCCCACCCCCGTGTGCCGCCGGAACGCGCCCGGTGGGCCTGAGTGCCGGGGAGGACACACGAGCATGTTCGCACCCGGGAGCTGAAGCAGCGCTGAGGATTCCTTAAGGGGTCTTCAGGTCACGGACCCGCGCTCCGCGCCATGCTGAAGGCATGCGAATACTGGTGGTTGAGGACGACCGGCGGCTCGCTGAACTGCTGCGCCGCGGCCTGGTCGCCGAGGGGTTCGCGGTGGAGGTCGCGCACGACGGGCACACGGGCCTGCACCTCGCGGCCGAGGACGCCTACGACGTGATCGTGCTCGACGTCATGCTGCCCGGCCTCAACGGCTACCGTGTGTGCGCCCGGCTGCGCGAGGCCGGCGTCTGGACGCCGGTGCTCATGCTCACCGCGAAGGACGGCGAGTACGACGAGGCCGAGGGCCTGGACACCGGCGCCGACGACTACGTGACCAAACCCTTCTCCTACGTGGCCCTCGTCGCCCGGCTGCGCGCCCTGGTGCGCCGCGGCCGGCCCGAGCGGCCGGTGCTGCTGCGGATCGGCGACCTGCAGATCGACCCCGCGAGCCGCTGCTGCCGGCGCGGCTCCGTCGATCTCACCCTCACCGCCCGGGAGTTCGCGGTCCTGGAGTACCTCGCCCGGCGCGACGGCGAGGTCGTGGCCAAGGCCGAGATCCTCGCCCATGTGTGGGACGAGGCCTTCCAGGGCGACGTGAACATCGTGGAGGTGCACGTCAGCGCGTTGCGCCGGAAGATCGACGCGCCGTTCGGGCGGCACACCATCCAGACCGTGCGCGGCGTGGGCTACCGGCTGGCGGCCGACGCCCCCGCAGGGTGAAACGGCGGCCCGGCCGGGTGCGCGAGCTGCTGCGGCCCGCCTCGATCCGGGGCCGGCTGACGTGGCTCGTCGCCGTCTCGGCCCTGCTCCCGCTGATCGCCGGC
This sequence comes from Streptomyces telluris, assembly GCF_024519335.1. Lineage (NCBI taxonomy): Bacteria > Bacillati > Actinomycetota > Actinomycetes > Kitasatosporales > Streptomycetaceae > Streptomyces > Streptomyces telluris. The sequence goes on along the minus strand of NZ_JANIID010000002.1, from coordinate 449,274 downwards.
GCGGCGCTGGCCGCGGGCTCGCTGCGCGACTACCTGGCGCGGGAGGCCCGGGACTACACGGTCCGCTCGGTCGCCGGCGTCCCCCGGCTCGCCGACGGCGACCCGGACGCGCAGCTGTACTACACGGCCGAGAAGCTCCGCGACGACCCGCGGCTGGCGGTGTCCACGGGCATCAGGCCCGCCCCGCCGCGCTGGGAGCCCGACTCCCGGCCGCCCGAGCACGAACCCTCCCACGGCGACGCGCTGTTGTCGCTGTGGCCGTGGACCGACCCCGGCAGCCGGAGCCCCGGCCTCGACTACGTCCAGTCCGGCACCGAGGGCCGCTACCTGCACGTCGCCAACCGGCTCCAGGTCGAGCAGCGCCGCCTCAACCACATGGGCCGCCTCCTCGCCGGCGCCGTGCTGCTGGTGACGGCCGCCCTCGCGGGCGCAACGTGGTTCGTGGCCGGGCGGGTGCTGCGCCCCGTGGAGGCGATCCGCACCCAGTTCGCCGAGCTGACCGCGCACCACCTGGAACGCCGGGTGCCGGTGCCCCGCACGCGCGACGAGGTGGCCCGGCTGGCCGCGACGATGAACAAGACCCTCGACCAGCTGCAGGCGGCCGTCGACCTGCAGCGCCGGTTCGTCGGGGACGCCTCGCACGAACTGCGCAGCCCGCTCGCCGCCCTGCGGGCCGAGCTGGAGATCGCCCTCGCCCACCCCGGGGACGCCGAGTGGACGGCGGTCGCGGAGGCCGCGCTCGGCGACACCCGGCGGCTGCAGAGCATCACGTCGGACCTGCTGCTGCTCGCCCGGCTGGACGCGACCGGCACCGACGGGCTGCCGGGGGCCCAGCCCCTCGACCTCGCCGCCCTGGTCCGCGAGGAGGTCCGGCGCCGGCCGGAGGGGCGGCGGGCCCTGGAGGTCCGCATCGAGGGAGGGGCCCCCGTCATCGTGCAGGGCCGCCACACGCTCATCGCCCGCCTCCTGGGCAACCTCCTAGACAACGCCGACCGGCACGCCGTCCGCGCCGTCACCGTGCGCCTCGGTCTCGGTCCCGGCTCCGGCTGCGACGCCGCGAGGCGGGTCGCGGTCCTGCACGTCGAGGACGACGGGCCGGGCATCCACCCGGACGACCGGCAGCGCGTGTTCGAACGCTTCACCCGGCTCGACGACGCCCGTACGCGCGCGACGGGCGGCACGGGCCTCGGCCTCGCCATCGCCCATCACATCGCGACCGTCCACCGCGGGACCCTGGAGATCACCGACAGCCCGCGCGGCGCCCGGTTCACCACCACGCTGCCGGTCGCGGACCCCTGCCCCGCCAAGGACCCCGCGGACTGAGCCGGAGGAACGAACCGGAGGAACGAGCCGGAGGAACGAGCCGGAGGAACGAGGCGGAGGAACGAGGCGGTGGAACCAGCCGGCGGAACCAGCCGGCGGACCAAGATCTAACTCATGGCGTCAGAACCCCCGACACAGTTGAATATGCGCACACACATCCGACATCGGGGGGTTCATGTTCGACTTCGTCATCCTCGCGCTGCCCGCACTCATGGCGGCGGGCGGCATCGCCGGCATCGTGTGGGCGGTGGTGCGGATGCGGCGCCTGCGAGCCGCGTGGCGCAGCGGCATCGAGGTGCCGGGGCGCTGCCTGCGCCTGTACGCGACGACGGTCACCCGCCGGCAGGGCACGCACCGGTCGTCCTCGACCACGCTGCACCACGTCTACGAGTTCACCGACGGGGACGGGCGGCACCGGCGGTTCGAGGAGGCGGGCGGGTCGGCGACGGTCATCGAAGGGGACACCGTCGTCGTCCGCTACCCGCAGGGCCGCCCGGACCGGGCCACGGCCCTCCCGCCCGGTGACGCCAGGACACGGGTGGGCATGGGGATCCTCCTGGGGTTCCTGTCCTTGTTCGTGGCCGGGTGCGTGGGCTTCGGGGTCTTCTACCTGAGCGTGTTCAAGCCCGCGAAGGAGAAGGTCACGGAGCGGATCGAGGACTCGTGGCCGTCGGCCCCGCCGGCCGCTCCGCCGACCACTCCGCGGGTGACGCCGCCGGCTCTGCCGTCCCCGCCGGACGGCCCGCCGGACGACCTCCCCACAGGAGTCCCGAGCGGCTTCCCCACGGACTTTCCCACCGGATTCCCCACCGGCTTCCCGAGCGGGTTCCCCTCCGGCCCGCCGAGCGGCTTCCCGGCGGGCCCGCCCTCTGGCGGCCTCAGCCGCTGACGGTCCGCCCGGCGACCTCGGACAGCACGCGCCCGAACGCCCGCAGCCGCTCCGTCTCCGCTGCCCGCTGCCGCACCAGCCCCAGGGCGGAGCGGGGCAGGCCGGTCACCGGGACGAAGGCGATGTCGCGGCGCCCGTGGTAGTCGGCCGTCGGCCGGCACAGCAGCATGCCGGCGCGCCCGGCGGCGGTGAGGGTGATGCCTTCCTGCAGCGTCGTCACCTCCGGGCCGCGGGGGACCGGGCGCCCGCCGGGCGTGACCGCAGGGGCCTGGGCCGCGCGCCAGTACGCCGGGGCGGGGGCCGCGGGCACGACGAGCGGGCAGTTCGCGAGCTCCTCCGCGCCGAGCTCGGCGCGCCGCGCGAAGGGGTGCCGGACGGACACCGCCAGCGTCTGCTGCTGCCGGGAGAAGACCGGCCCCACGGCCAGGTCCGGCTCGTCCGCGGGCAACAGCACCACAGCCGCGTCGACTTCGCCCCTGCGTACGGCGCCGAAGGGGTCGCTCAGTGGAATCTCCACGAGCTCGACCACGCACCCGGGCCGGCGCTCCTGGAACGTTCCGACGGCCTCCATCACCCCGCCGTCCGCCGTGCCCTGGAAGCCGATCCGCAGGACGCCCTCCACCCCGCGGGCGGCGGCCCGGGCGTCGTCGACGACGCCCGCGAGGGCCCCGTACGCCGGCCGCAGCCCCGCCAGGAACCGTTCGCCGAGCGGCGTGAGGGCCACCCGGCGGCTGGTGCGGTCGAACAGCCGCGCGCCGATGCGGCCTTCGAGGGAGCGCAGGAGCTGGCTGACGCGGCCCTGTGACACGTAGAGCCGCTCGCCGGCCCGGCCGAAGTGCAGCTCCTCGGCGAGGACCAGGAAGCACTCGAGCTCCCGCAGGTCCGCACCCACGCCCGCCTCCCTGCGCGACTCCACGCCCGTGCCTACGCCCATGCCCGCGCCTGCGTCTGCGCCCGTGCCCACGTTCCGCCCTCCGCCGACCGATTAGTCCTGCTCATCAAAGGATGAGAACTCCGGCGTTGTTCCCGGCCGCACCGCCGCCGAGGCTGAGGCCCATGGAGCAAGGTGCAGCAGAGCAAGGTGCAGTGAAGCAAGGCGTAGTGAAGCAAGGAACAGCAGAGGCGGAAGTGAAGGGCGGCCGGTCCGCGGTGGTCGCGGTGGCCGCCGCGACGTTCTCGGTCGTGACGAGCGAGATGCTCCCCGTGGGGCTGCTCACCCCGATCGGATCCGGGCTGGGCGTCCCGGCCGGGACGGCCGGTCTGACGATGACCGTGCCCGGGCTGGTCGCGGCGGTCGCCGCGCCCGCGGTGACGGCGGCCGTCGGGCGGCTGGACCGGCGGTGGGTGCTGGTGGGGCTGATGGCCCTGCTGGCCGTGGCCAACCTGCTGTCGGCGCTGGCGACCCACATCGCGGTGCTCGTGGGGCTGAGGGTCCTGGTGGGGGTGTGCATCGGGGGCGTGTGGGCGATAGCGGCGGGGCTGGCGGTACGGCTGGTGCCGCAGCGGTCGGTGGGCCCGGCCACCTCGCTGATCTTCAGCGGCATCGCGGTCGCGTCGGTGCTCGGCGTGCCGGCCGGAACCCTGGCCGGCGGACTGGGCGGCTGGCGGGCGGCGTTCGCGGCCATGGGCGTGGTCTGCCTGGCCGTGACGGCGGCGCTCGCGCTGCTGCTGCCGCCGCTGCCGGCGGAGCGCGCCGTCCGGGCGGGCGAAGTGGCGGGCCTGCTGCGCCTCCCGGGTGTACGGGCGGGCCTGCTGGTCGTCGTACTGATCGTGGCCGGGCACTTCGCCGGCTACACCTTCGTCCGGCCAGTCCTGGAGCGGGCGTCCGGAGCCGGGGCCGGTCTGATCAGCGGGCTGCTGCTGGCGTACGGCGTGGCGGGCGTGGCCGGCAACTTCCTGGCGGGCTCGGCCGCCGCGCGCAACCCGCGCCGCACCCTGCTGGTCATCGCTGTCGCGCTGGCCGCCGTGCTCCCGGCGATGTCGGTGCCGGCCGGCGGGGCGGTCGCCGCCGGTGCGCTGATCGTGGTGTGGGGGCTGGCGTACGGCGGGGTGTCGGTCTCGACGCAGGGGCTGCTGACGGCGGCGGCGCCGGGATCGCGGGAGGCGGCCTCGGCGCTGTTCGTCTCGGCCTTCAATGCGGCGATCGCGCTGGGGGCCCTGCTGGGCGGGCGGGCCGCGGACGCGGTGTCGCTGCCGGCCGCCCTGTGGCTGGGCGGACTGCTGGTGGCGGGGGCGCTCGTGGTGCTGGTGATGCCGGCGGCCGCCGCCCGCCGGTCGCGCGCCGCGGCCGCGGACCTTCCGTGACGAACCCCTCCGCAACGGGGGTCATGACCCGGCGATCGCTGGGTATACGCCGGTCGACAGAGGTGACGTAGCAGGTCAGGCACAGCAGCGACGAGGGAGCCGCCGGATGGTTGTGATCGAAGCCCCGTACGGGGACGCCGCCCGGGCGCGTCACGCGACGGCGGAGTTCCTGGCCCGTCACTGCCCGTGGGCGGATCCCGAGGCCGTCGTCCTGGTCGTCTCGGAGCTGGTCACCAATGCCATACGGCACGCGGGCGGCTGGTGGCGGCTGTGCGTGCGGGCCGTGCAGGGCCGCCTGGTGGTGGAGATCGCCGACGCGAGCCCGCGCCCGCCGCAGCCGCGCCCCCCGGACTTCGGCGGCGGCGGGGGACTGGGCTGGCACATGGTCGAACGGCTCGCCGGCCTGCTGGAGGTGGACCGGCGGCCGGACGGAAAGACCGTCCGGGCCACGTGGCTGGGACCTGCGGCCCCGGCGACGGCCCCGGCGACGACGGCGACGACCGCGCCCGCCGCGTAGGCTCACCGCCCGCCGCGCAGGCCTCTAGGCCTCGCTTAGGGCGCCCGTAGGGCCGGGGGAGAGGGCCGGCTTCCCGGCAAGCAAGCCGTCAAGCCGTCAAGGCCGGCCCCCGCCGCCCCGCCCGCACGAGCCCCTGCCGCCCGGGCCCGCCCCGGGCGGCTACTTGTGCCCCAGCATCCCCGCCCGCAGCCGCGTCAGGATCCGCGTCAGCAGCCGCGACACGTGCATCTGCGAGATGCCCAGCTCCGCACCGATCTCGGACTGCGTCATCTCCCCGCCGAACCGCATGCGCAGGATCTGCCGGTCGCGTTCGTCGAGCTCGGCGACGAGCGGTTTGAGCGCGTGCAGGTTCTCGACGCCTTCGATGGCGGGGTCGAGCCCGCCCAGCCGGTCGGCGTAGGTCGTGCCGGACTGATCGGAGCCGTCGTCCACGGGGACGTCGATGGAGCCGGCCGTGTAGCCGTTGCCCGCGACGATGCCCTCGACGACCTCCTCGCGGCTGATCCCGAGGTGCTCGGCCAGCTCGGCGGGCGTCGGCGAGTGGTCCAGCTCCTGCGAGAGCTCGCCGGTGGCCTTCGCCAGCTCGACCCGCAGCTCCTGCAGCCGCCGCGGCACGTGCACCGACCAGCCGGTGTCGCGGAAGTGCCGCTTGATCTCCCCCACGATGTACGGCACGGCGAAGGTGGTGAACTCCACCTCGCGCGAGAGGTCGAAGCGGTCGATCGCCTTGATCAGGCCGATCGTGCCGACCTGGATGATGTCCTCCATCTGGTCGCCGCGGCTGCGGAACCGGGAGGCGGCGAAGCGGACGAGCGAAAGGTTGATCTCGATGAGGGTGTTCCGCGCGTACTGGTACGCGTGCGTGCCCTCCTCCAGCTCCCGCAGGCGTGCGAAAAACAGCCCGGACAGTGCACGGGCGTCGCGAGGCGCCACTGTGGACGCGTCCTCGATGTACGGCAGCCCCCCGACCGCTTCTTCGAGGTGCTGCGGCACAGCCCCCGAATGCCCTGTCGTAACCGTGGATGCCGTGATGGTCACATCGTCCTCCCCAGATCCGTAGGTGACCTCCGAGCGCCTACCCGGCGACCCGTGGCCCATGCATGCCGGTTCACGGAAGGCGCGCACAAGCGGAAGGAGACGGGGCGGACCGGGGGGAACCGGTCGCACGGGGCGGGCAGCCGGGCGACGCCGGACGGCCACCCGCGCGTTCCCCGCCCGTCACCGACGGGCGTGAACATGCCACTCATGACCGCACCGATACCGGCCCGCCGCACCGCAGTTGCCCTCGCCGTCACCGCCCTGGCCACGGCCGCGACGGCCGTCACCACGACGGACGCGACCGCCGCCCCCGCCGACCGCCCGGCCGCCGCCACGGCGAGCGCCGCCCGGACCTCCGGGCCCGCGGGGCTCAAGGGCGTCGACTACGCCGTCTGGCAGCGCGACGTACAGGCCGTCATCGACAGGGCCCTGCCCTACGTCAAGGAGCGCACCGCGGATGCGCACGGCCGGAAGCAGGCCGTCGTCCTCGACATCGACAACAGCTCCCTGGAGACCGACTTCCACTGGACGTACCCCACGCCGGCCATCGCCCCCGTGCTGGAGCTGACGCGGTACGCCCACGCCCGGGGAGCCGCGGTCTTCTTCGTCACCGCCCGCCCCGGCATCCTCGACTCGCTCACCGAGCACAACCTGCGCGAGGTCGGCTACCCCGTCAGCGGCCTGTACGTACGGCACCTCCCGGACCTCTTCCAGGACGTGAGCACGTACAAGACCGCCAAGCGCGCGGAGATCGAGAAGCAGGGGTACTCGATCATCGCGAACATCGGGAACAACACCACCGACCTCGTGGGCGGCCACGCGGAGCGGACCTTCAAGCTGCCGGACTACGACGGCAAGCTGTCGTAGTGGACGTAGCAGTCGTAGCCGCCTCTCCTGCACGCCTCTTCCGCACGCCTCTCCCGTACGCCTCAGTGCCGCGCCTTCGCCCTGTCGAGCGCGGCCACGCCCAGCGCGGCCAGCCCGATCTGGATGAGCCACTCGATCCAGTCGACCCCCTTGGTGTCGTCGACGCCCAGCCAGTGGGCGATGGCCGCGCCCAGGAACGCGGCGGCGATGCCGACCGCGATCGTCCACAGCACCCCGATGTGCTGGCGTCCCGGCACGAGGAGCCGGCCGAGCACGCCGATGATCAGACCGATGACGATGGCACTGAAAATTCCGGAGATTTCCACGGGTCCCCCTTTTGCGGCCTGTTGCCGCCGTTCCGGACCGGTTGCTCTCGATACTTCTGCCCAGCCGCCGGGCGGCGCATGTCCGCCCGTCCGCTCCCCGCACCCTGCCTAGACTGGTCGTGCCGGGCACAGGGACGCGCGGCAGGAACGGGAGAGCGACAGTGGCCGCAGGTGTCGGAAGCTTCGAGGACGTCGAAGAGGACTTCGGCGAAGGCCTCGGCGACCCCTCGGCGGACGTGCTCACCGAGGCCGCCGCGGCCTTCGGGCTGCTCGCCTCGCCCGCCCGGCTCCACCTGGTATGGGCCCTCGCCCAGGGCGAGAGCGACGTCACGGCCCTGGCCGAGCGGGTGGGCGGCGCACTCCCCGCGATCAGCCAGCACCTGGCGAAGCTGAAGCTGGCCGGGCTCGTGCGGTCGCGCCGGGAGGGGCGCCGCATGGTCTACCTCGTGGACGACCCGCACGTCGTCGCGATCGTCCGGCTGATGGTCGGCCAGCTCGCCGACCGCGAGGCCGGCGGGACGGGCCGGGCCGGCGGGCGCGGCGCCGCCCGCACCGGGCGCCTCCATGGCCTGGGAGCCTGACCGCTCCGCCGCGCGAGGAGGCACCGGCATCACCGGCATCACCGGCACCACCCTGGAGGTCCTGCGCGCGCTGGAGAGCGGGCCCCGCGGGCTGCCCGAGGCGGAGGCCGACGAGCGGCTCGCGCGCCACGGCGAGAACGTCTTCCCCGGGCGGCGCCCCGGCCCCTGGCCGCGCCGCCTCGCCCGCAGCCTGCGCGACCCCTTCACCGCCGTCCTCCTCTCCCTCGGCCTGGTGTCGGCGGGCCTCGCCGCCTGGGGCACCGCCTGCGTGATCGCCGTCCTCGTCACGGTCAGCTGCGTGCTGCGCGCGACCGGCGAGCACCGCGCCGACCGCTCGGCGGCCGCCCTGCGCGAGCTGCTGGCCACCACCGCGACCGTCCGCCGCCGCCCCGCGGGGACGGAGGAGCCGGTGACCCGCGAGCTGCCCGTCGAGCAGCTCGTGCCGGGCGACGTGGTCCTCCTCGCCCCCGGCGACCTCGTCCCCGCCGACCTGAGACTGCTGCGGACGACCGGCCTGACCGTGCACGAGGCGGCGCTGACCGGGGAGTCCGCGCCCGTCGCCAGGGGCGCGGCCGGCGACCTGTGCTTCCAGGGCAGCAGCGTCGTCTCCGGCAGCGCGACCGGCGTCGTCGTCGCCACCGGCGCGGACACCGTCCTGTCCGGGGCCCTGCCGCAGGACCGCGGCCGCCGGCTCCCCGGCCCCTTCGACCGCTCCGTGAACGGGATCGCCTGGACCCTGGTGCGGTGCATGCTGCTCGTCGCGCCGCTGGTGCTGGTCGCGAGCGCGCTGGTGCGCGGCCGCGGCATGGAGACGCTGCCGTTCGCCGTCGCCGTGGCGGTGGGCCTCACCCCCGAGATGCTGCCGGTCGTCGTCACGACGGCCCTGGCGCGCGGCGCCGCCCTCCTCGCGCGCGGCGGCGAGGTGATCGTCAGGCGGCTGCCCGCGCTGCACGACCTCGGCGCCGTCGACGTCCTGTGCGTCGACAAGACGGGCACGCTCACCCAGGACCGGCCCGTGTTCGCCTGCGCGGTCGACGCGGAGGGCCGCGAGGACCCGGCCGTGCTGCACTGGGCCGCCGTGGCCGCCCTCTGGACCCTGCACCTCGCCGAGCTGCCCGCCCCGGACGCCCTCGACGAGGCGCTCCTCGACGCGGACGAGGAGCGGGGCGGCGGCGCGGACGGCGTCGAGGGCGTCGCGGCGCTGCCCTGCGGCCCCGGGCGCCGCATCGCGTCGGCCCTCGTCCGGGTGGCGGGCGGCGAGCCGGGCACTCCGGCGGACTTCCGGCCCGGCTCCCCGCCGGATTCCATGCCGGATTCCATGCCGGATTCCATGCCGGGCTCCCTGCCCGGCTCCCTGCCGGGCAACGTCCGCCTGCTCCGCCCGGCCGCGGCCGCCGGCACCCCCGCGGGCCGGTACGTGCTCGTGGTGAAGGGCGCCGCGGAGGACGTCCTGGAACGGTGCACGCGCGTGAGCGAGGAAGGCCGCGCCCGGGCCATCGGCGCTGCCGACCGCTCCGCCCTCGCCGCCCGGGCGGACGCCCTCGCCGCGAGCGGGCTGCGGGTGCTCGCCGTCGCCCTCGCCGAGCGGCCCGCGAGCGCGAGCCCGTACGCGCCCGAGGACGAGCAGGAGCTCACCTTCGCCGGCTTCGTCGGACTGCAGGACGCCCTCGCGCCCACCGCCGGGGAGGCCCTGGCCGTCCTCGCCGGCCGCGGCGTGACCGTCAAGGTCCTCACCGGCGACCACCCGGGCACGGCCGTCCGGGCCTGCCGGGACCTGGGGCTCGACCCCGGCGAACCCCTCACGGCCGCGCGGATCGACGCGGCCGGCGACGCCGAACTCGCCCGGCTCGCGGCCCGCACCACCGTCTTCGCCCGCTGCGCGCCCGAGCACAAGGCCCGCGTCGTCCGCGCCCTGCGCGCCTCCGGCGCCACGACCGGCTTCCTCGGCGACGGCGTCAACGACCTCGCCGCACTGCGCGCCGCCGACGTGGGCATCTGCCCGCGCGACGGGGTGGCCGCGGCACGCGAGGCGGCCGACGTCGTGCTCGCCTCGAAGGACCTCACCGCCCTCGACCGGGCCGTCGTCGCGGGCCGCCGCAGCACCGGCAACATCGCCGCCTACCTGCGCATCACGCTCTCGTCCAACCTCGGCAACGTCATCGCGATGCTGGCCGCGGGCCTGCTCCTGCCGTTCCTGCCGATGCTGCCCGCGCAGGTGCTCGTGCAGAACCTGTGCTTCGACGCGGCCCAGCTCGCCCTCGCCTTCGACCGGCCCGGGGCCACGGCCCACCTGCGGCCCGTGGTGCTGCGCCCGCGCGCCCTGTTCCGCTTCATGACGGGCTTCGGCCTGCTCAACGCCACCGCCGACCTCGCGACCTTCGGGGTGCTGGCCCTGACCGTGCACCCCGGCGCCGGCGCCGCGGGACAGGCCGCCTTCCACGCGGGCTGGTTCACGGAGAACCTGCTGACCCAGGCCCTGGTCATCCTCCTGCTCCGCGCCGGCAGGGACGCGGCCGAGCGCCGGGCCCCGCTCCCGCTCCGCCTGGCGACCGCCGGCCTCGCGGTCACGGGCCTGCTCCTGCCCCTGTCCCCCCTGGGCCCCGCCCTGGGCATGACGGCCCTGCCGCCGCTCTACTACGGCCTGATGACCGTCGTCCTGACGCTGTACGGGACGGCGTTGGCGGTGGCGCGCGGGAAAGTCCGCGCGTAGCAAGGCCTGGAGGCCCGCATGCGAAAAAGCCCGCAAACAGCAGCGCACCCGGTCGTTCCGGCTCCCCTCACGGGGGCCGGGGACCGGGTGCGGACAGCGCTATGCCGCCTGATCAGGCCTTCTTGGTCTCCCAGAAGATGCGGTCGATCTCGGCGATGTAGTCCAGCGCCTTCTGGCCCGTCTTCGGGTCGTTGGACGCCTTGGCCGCGCTCAGGGCCTTCAGGGTGTCGTTGACCAGCTGGTGCAGCTGGGGGTACTTCTCGAAGTGCGGCGGCTTGAAGTAGTCGCTCCAGAGCACCGAGACGTGGTGCTTGGCGAGCTCCGCGCGCTGCTCCTTGATGATGAGCGCACGGGCGCGGAAGTCCGCGTCCTCGTTCGCCTGGTACTTCTCCTGGACGGCCTTGACCGACTCTGCCTCGATGCGGGCCTGGGCGGGGTCGTAGACACCGCAGGGCAGGTCGCAGTGGGCGCTGACTCGCACCTTGGGTGCGAACAGGCGGGAGAGCATAAGAGCTGTCCTTCCTCGTGATCGTCTTCTCAGGTGCGAGATTACTCGGTGTGGGAAGGCTTTTCTCGGGTGCCCCGGGGGGCTTAGGACAAAAGTCCAGTGTCAGTCTGGGACTGGTGGAGGATTACGGACCGGGAGGTGCCGCGGTGCAGGAGCAGGTGGACGAGCGCGGGCAGGAGCTGGACCGCGAGCGTCGCGGACTGCTGCGGATCGGGCTGGCCGAGGTCTACAACCCGTCGATGGTGCCGACCCTGAACCCCGGGGACCAGCTGGTCGTCCAGTACGGAGCGGTGGTGCGGCCGGGTGACGTGGTGGTGCTGCGCCACCCGTTCCGGCAGGACCTGCTCATCGTCAAGCGCGCCGTGGAGCTGCGCGAGGGCGGCTGGTGGGTGCGCGGGGACAATCCGCTGGTGGAGAACGACAGCCGGGAGTTCGGGGTCGTGCCGCAGGAGCTCGTCGTGGCCCGCGCGCTGGTGCGGCTGCGGCGTCCCCCGCAGGCGGGTCAGCGCTCGGCGGGCGCGCTGCTGTCGTGGCTGGCCTCGGCGCTCAGGCCGGTGAGGTCGCTGCCGGCCGGGGCCTCGGCCGCGCGGCTCTCCCGGCGCTTGCGGGCCCGGTAGGCGGCGACGTTGGCGCGGGTGGCGCAGCGGTCGGAGCAGTAGCGGCGCGAGCGGTTGGTCGAGGTGTCGAGGTAGGCGTTGCGGCACGGCGACGCCTGGCAGATGCCGAGCCGGTCGACGCCGTACTCCGTCAGGTGCACGGCGAGGCCCATGCAGGCGGTGGCGGCGTACGAGGCGCCGGCGTTGGCCGCGTGGTCGGCGATGTGCATGTGCCACTTGGGGCGGCCGTCCTCGTCGCGGTACTCGTGCCCGGAGACCTGCGGGCTGACCGGATACTCCATCAGCAGGGCGTTGAGGAGGTCCACGGCGCGCACTTCGTCGCCCTCGGCGGCGGCCTCGAAGACGGCGCGCAGCCGGGCCCGGACGGCCCTCAGCCGGGTGACGTCGCTGTCGCCCGCCCGCCGGGCCCCCTGGGCGCTGGGCCCGAAGAGCTCGCGGACGGCGTCGACGGAGGTCAGCGTGTCCGTGCCGCGGCCGGGCTCCTCGCTGTTGACCAGCCGCACAGCGAAGTCCGAGTAATAGGCCAGTTCCACTTGTGGTCCTTACCGAGGGCGGTCCAGGGTCGGCTCACCGGCTTGTAATGGTCGGTGTACGACCGAGGGTATTACACGGTATGACCCGCTGGAGGAACCTCATGGCCGAGGCCGTCGTCGGTACGGACTGGAACGCCTGGCAGGACAGCCGGGACCGGCAGCAGGAGCGGTACCTGCCCGGCCGCGAGGAGCGGTTCCGGGTGATGCTCGACATGGTCGAGGCCCTCGTGGGCCCCGCGCCCCGCGTGCTCGACCTCGCCTGCGGCACCGGCACCATCACCGCCCGCCTGACGGACCGCTTCCCCGGAGCCGTCTCCACCGGCGCCGACCTGGACCCGGCCCTGCTGGCCATCGCCCGCGGCACCTTCGCCGGCGACGACCTCGTCCACTCCGTCACCGCGGACCTCAAGGACCCGGACCGGACCGCGCGGCTCCCCCACGAGCACTACGACGCCGTCCTCACCGGGAACTCCCGTAATCCGAGATGAGCCTCCGGCCCTGGAGTGGAGACCCCCTGTGCCGAGAAAGCCCCGCACGTCCTGCCCGATACCCGGATGTCCTGAGCTGACGACAGGCGGGCGCTGCGCCGACCATGAGAAGCAAGCGAACAAGCAGCGTGTAACACGCGGCGGGAGTTCGTACGGTCCTCGCCGGCCGCGCATCCGGCGCGCATTCCTGTATGCCAATCCGCGGTGCGGGCTGTGTGGCCGTGAAGCCAAGGTTGCGGATCACTTCCCCGACCGCGATCAAGGAGGGTGGGATCGTCCCGCGCGCCGTCCTTGCCGAGCCCGATTGGGCGGGGGCGTCTTCGCCCAACCCCGCTGTAGAGGCTGCGAACGCCCGGTGCCGGGAGGTCGCATCGACCGAGTGGCGCCGCGTCGTCCCGATCTTGGAAGTGGCAGCCGGGGTTGGGGAGGTGGACCACAGCACGGTCAAGGATCTGTGCGTGTGTGTCGCTCGCATCGACCAGGCCGAGCGGGACCTGTCCGAGTGAGGGCTGATGGTCACCGCCGAGCGGGGCACCGTGAAGAACGGTGCTGCCACGATAGCTGGGCAGTACCGCACTCAACTCGCTCGCTACATCCGCGAGTTGGGTCTGTCGCCGAGCGCGCGGGCCGCCATCGCCGCACCGGAGCCCGAGGATGGCGACTCGGATATCTGGGACTGACCCGCCGCGCCACCAGAGTCCCCGTGCTCGTCTCCCTCTGGGGCGGCGGGTGCGGGGGCTTTCGTCGTGTCCGGACTTCACGGCCGGGCGTACGCTGGCTCTACAGGAGCACGCACCACACGCACTAGGCGGGGATCATGAGCGCTCTAGGGGAGAACGTTAGGAAGCACCGGCGGCTTGCTGGTCTGACTCAGGAACAGTTGGCCTACGCCGCTGGTCTGGCACCTTCAACCGTGGCCAAACTCGAACAGGGCGGAAGCGTCCGCATCGAAACCCTTCACATTCTTGCCCGCGCATTGCATGTGAAGACTTCCCAACTCATGGCCTCTGACACACCGGAGCCGGTCCGGGGTGAAGATCCAACCCGCGTCGGGTTGGCCGAGTTGCGGAGCGCGCTTACTCCGCCTTTGGGTATCGAAGATTGCGTCAACGAAAGGCCGGACGAAGAACCGGACCTCCCCGCCCTGCTGGAGGTAATCCGAACCGGCTCAGCATCGTACGACTCCGACAAATTCGGTTCTGTGGCAGGAAAAATGCCGCAGATCATCAGGGATGTAAATTCTGCCGTCGCTTACTACGACAGCGGCGATGAGCATGCGCAGGCCCTATCGGCGCGCGCAGAAGCCTATTTGTTGGGTGGTCGGTACCTGACGCAGGTTCGGCAATACGACCTGGCCTACCATGCGCTGTCGGGGGCAATGCGGGATGCGCGAGCCGTGCAGGATCTGAACACTGCCGGGTACGCAGTCGTCATCATGTCGTGGCTTCTGTTGAGGCAAGGTCGATTTGATGACGCTGAGCGAGCCGCAGTCGAGACAGCGGACCGCCTAGAGCCCCGTATTTCAAAGGCGTCTCCGGAAAGGTTGGCTGTATGGGGGTGGCTTGCTCTGCAAGCGGCTGCCGCAGCTGTCCGCAATAACCGTCCTGACGACGGCGCAGAAGCGCGCAGGATTGCCGAAAGTGCCGCTGCCGCTTTGGGTAGGCAGGCCGATTCCAGGCATCGATTCGGGCGCTTCGACAGTGCCGTTGCTGGAATGAAGGGCCTAGAGGATGAACTGATCACGGAAAACGGCGACCCGTACCGCGTGATCGACGAGTCAACGGCTAAGGCAAGGTTCTCGGATCACGCGATGAAGGCGGCACGTATCGCCGAGACCGACAAGGAATGGAACCGCCATCGGCTGACCGTAGCCACGGCGTACATCAAGGTGGGTGAGCACGATAAGGCCATGGACCGACTGACCGCCGTGGACTACGCGAACCCTCAATGGCTCCGGCATCAACGCATGGCGCAGGACGCTATGGCTGCGATCGTTCAACGGCGTAAGCGCAGGCTCACCGCTGACATGCGTTCGATGGCCACACGCTTGGGCGTGCTGGGCTAGCTGCTACGTAGCGCGGTAGTTAGGGGCGATCATGCCCCCAACTACCGCGCTACTGCACTGGATTGGGTCGTTCCCTGGTCATAGCTTCTCGGTATCCCAGTGCCGAGCGGACCAGGGGCCGAGTGATGGTGCACAGAACGGATGCCGACCGACAGCGCAGGCAGAACCTTGCCGACGCGGCAGCGGGGATCGCGCCCCCATGGGTCCCAAACCCGGGCGTGCTGGTGAAGGACACGAGTCTGGGGAAGATCGGTACGGCTGTGGGGTGGGACGGCGAGAACGGCATGGTCACGCTCGCCCCGCTGGACGGCAGTGGCAGCGACTGGGACACAACCGAGTACAAGCCGCCCAACGAGGTGGACCGGCTGTGGGCTCGCCTGATCAAAGCCAGGGCGGGCCGGCTGTGAGCACCCGCAGCGTGATCCGGCACGTCCAGCACGCGATCGGTACCCACCCGCGCGCAGAGGTCACCGTGACGTCCCGCTGCCTGGATGGCGCCTGTCCGTGGGCACTGGAGCCGACGGCGGACCTCAAGGCGGCCGACGAGGCGATGATGACCCACACGGGCCGCACGGGACACCCGACGTTCGCCCGGACCTTCGAGGACGTGGCGCTGGTGCGCCGTCTGGAACTCAACGAGGGGAGGCACGCGATCCCGCCCTTTCCGAGCGAGGAGCCGCAGCACGAACGCGCGGCCCGCTGAAGACCGCCCGTCCGGCTGCCGCGCCCCTCATTCCCGTGAGACGCAACAGCCGGACGGGTTACCCGGAAAGATCGTCAATGGAGTTTCAGAGATGGCTAGTTGGAGGCTGACCATGATGACCGGCGGGAACCCGCAGGACGACAGCGACAGCGGCAACAAGCACGGCGGGGGCGGCTCCGACGAGGGTGGCAACACCAACGACGGGAAGAACCCGGCGGACGGTAAGTAACTTGAACGCGCACAGCATGGAGGGGGCGGGCCCACAGGGGCTCGCCTTCGCGCTCGTGGAATCCGGAGCGCTAAAAAGCGACTGGTTGCCTACCTTCGAGGCAGTGTCCCGTCACCTCTTCGTGCCAGATGCGATCTGGCCCGGTTGCGCCGGAATGAGTCGGCAGAGTGACCGGGTGATCCGCAGCGAGGAACCGGACGTGTGGTGGGAGGCCGTCTACCGGGACGCGCCGATCACGACCCAGTGGGACGACGGCGCCTACACCGGAGCGGGCAAGGGGAAGGCGCCCACGTCGTCCAGTTCCATGCCCACAATGGTGTTCTCGATGCTGGACGCGCTGAGTATCGAGGACGGGAACAGTGTGCTGGAGATCGGCACCGGAACGGGATGGAACGCTGCCCTTCTCTCCCATCGACTGGGCGCTGAAAACGTCGTCAGCGTTGAAGTGGACGAGGTCAGCGCCGAGGACGCACGTACCCGCCTGAACCTTGCCGGTTTCCGCCCGCTGGTGCACGTCGGCGACGGGGCGCAGGGGTACCCGGAGCGGGCCCCGTACGACCGGCTGATTGCCACCTGTTCCATTGGGAGCGTGCCTCCGGCATGGCGGGCGCAGGTGAAGCCGGGTGGGGTGATCGTGACCCCATGGGGACCGACGTACGGCGGGGAAGCGGTAGCGCGTCTCACGGTCGCCGAGGACGGTTCGGCGTCTGGTCCATTCGTGGGATCGTCGGCGTTCATGCGGATGCGTGCTCAGCGGGTCCAGCGTCGGCATGTCCGTGAGTACCTAGGCGGGAGGAAGTGGCCAGCGGACGGCGTGCAGTCCATGACGTCTCTGTCCCCGGACGACGTGGGCGAGTGGCACGTCATGTTCGCGATCGGGGTGCAGGTGCCCGACGCGTTCCCGTGGATGGAGTCGTACGACGACGGCTCTTACACGCTGTGGCTACGGGACACCGCCGTCACGTCATGGGCGACGGCTGACTACGTGCCGGGGAAGGATGAGTTCGAGGTCTATCAGTCCGGCCCCCGGAACCTCTGGGACGAGGTACTGGCCGCCTACCGCTGGTGGGAAGGGAAGGGCCGTCCCGGCTTCGAACGGTTCGGCCTCACCGTGGACAGCGACGGCGAACGCGTCTGGCTCAACACTCCGGACAACCCCGTATCCGCCCGCACATAGCTCCCCGCCCATCTCCGGCGGGAAAGCAGTCCCCCAAGTGGGGAAGCCTGGCGACCAGTGCCAGGTGAACCCCACTCCGCCCCGCAAGGCAGCCACGCAGGGCCCTGACGGCTGACCCCAAGGGTGCCGCCCCCGTCGTGGTGAGGGACCGCAACAGCCCCGGTCGGCGCTCCCCGGACCCTGGAGCACTGACCGGGGCTCATCTGTTGCATGGGGAGGGGCGGCACTAGAGTGTGTGTATAGAGGGAGTTCCTGACCGCCACCGCCCTCCACTGGCTGCAATCGGCCCCCCTGCGCACCTTCTGCGGGCAGCTCGCCGGAGTCGTCCGCGAGGGCGGCGTCTTCCTCAACGCCGACCACATGCCGGACGCCGGCACGCCCCGCATCAACGAGGCCGAACGCGCGCTGCGCCACGCGCGCATGGAGCGCGCCAAGGCGGCGGGCGCGCTCGACTGGGGCGCGTGGTGGGAGCTCGCCGCCGCCGACCCGGTGCTCGCCGGGCCGACCGCCGAGCGCTTCGAGATCTACGGGGAGCACGCCGACGGCGACACCCCCTCCGCCGAGTGGCACGCGCGCACCCTGCGCGAGGCGGGCTTCGCCGAGGCCCGGACGGTCTGGAAGTCGCCGTCGGACGCGATGGTGCCGGCGCTCAAGTGACAAGCGGAAGGGGGCGGTACGGGTCCCGGACCCGTACCGCCCCCTTCCGTGTCGGTTCGCTACAGCACCTTCGACAGGAACGCCTTCGTCCGGTCGTGCTGCGGGTTGGTGAGCACGTCGCGCGGGTTGCCCGACTCGACCACCACGCCCTGGTCCATGAAGACCACCGAGTCGCCGACCTCGCGGGCGAAGCCCATCTCGTGGGTCACCACGATCATGGTCATGCCGTCCTCGGCCAGGCCCCGCATGACGTCCAGGACGTCACCGACGAGCTCCGGGTCGAGCGCCGAGGTGGGCTCGTCGAAGAGCATCAGCTTCGGCTCCATCGCCAGCGCCCGCGCGATCGCGACGCGCTGCTGCTGACCGCCGGAGAGCTGCGAGGGGTAGTTCTCGGCCTTGTCGCCGAGACCGACCCGGTCGAGCAGCTTCTTCGCCCGCTCCCGGGCGACGGCCTTCGTCTCGCCCTTGACCTGGACCGGCGCCTCCATGACGTTCGCGAGCGCTGTCATGTGCGGGAAGAGGTTGAAGCGCTGGAACACCATGCCGATGTCCCGGCGGTTCTTGGCGACCTCGCTGTCCTTGAGCTCGTAGAGCTTGTCGCCCTGCTGGCGGTAGCCCACCAGGCGGCCGTCGACGTACAGCTTGCCCGCGTTCACCTGCTCCAGGTGGTTGATGCACCGCAGGAAGGTGGACTTGCCGGAGCCGGAGGGGCCGATGAGGCAGAACACCTCGCGCGGGGCGACCTCGAGGTCGATTCCCTTGAGGACCTGCACGGCGCCGTAGGACTTGTGGACGCCCTCGGCCTTCACCATCGCGTTCATGCGCTGACGCCTCCCTTGGGACGGTTGCTGAAGGAGGACAGGTTGGCCTTGACCTTCTGCCACGGGGTGAGCGGCAGGGTCCGCAGGGAACCGCGGGCGTAACGCCGCTCCAGGTAGAACTGGCCGACGCTGAAGATGCTGGTGAGGATCAGGTACCAGGTGGCCGCGAGGAAGAGCATCTCCACCGGGGCGCCGGTGGTCTGCCCGATGTCGGACGTGGAGCGCAGTAGCTCCAGATACTGGGCCGCCGCCGCTGCCAGCGACGAGGTCTTGAGCATGTTGATGAACTCGTTGCCGGTCGGCGGCACGATGACCCGCATCGCCTGCGGCAGCACGATCCGGCGCAGCGTCTTGGCCTGGCTCATGCCGAGCGCGTGCGCGGCCTCGGTCTGGCCCTCGTCGACCGACTTGATGCCGGCCCGCACGATCTCGGACATGTAGGCGGCCTCGTTGAGCCCCAGGCCGAGCAGCGCGGCCATGAACGGCGTCATGAAGTCGCTCATCTCGTCCCGGTAGATCGGGCCGAGGTTGATGTACGGGAAGATCAGCGCGAGGTTGAACCACAGCAGCAGCTGGACGTAGACCGGGGTGCCCCGGAAGAACCAGATGTAGAGCCAGGAGACCGAGGACGTCACCGGGTTCTTCGACAGCCGCATCACGGCCAGCAGGATGCCGCCCACGAGACCCAGCACCATGGCGAGCACCGAGATCAGGACCGTCTTGCCGAGACCCTCGACGACCGTCGAGTCGAAGAGGTAGTCCGGGATGGTGCTGTAGTGGATCTTCGCCGAGGCGAACGCGTTGACCAGCAGCCCGAGGAGGGCGAGGACGGCGACGCCGGAGATCCACCGGCCGTAGTGCCGGACGGGGATCGCCTTGACGGCCTCGGGGAGGGTCGCGGTGGCGGCCGCGGCCTTCTTGGCGGCGTCCTCGCCCTTGGCGGGACCGGCCGGCTTGTCGTCTCCGGCGGCCTTTTCGGCCTTGCCGGCCTTCTCGGCCTTCTCGGCCTTGCCCGAGTCACCGGACTCGGCGGGCTTGTCGGCCTTGCCGGACTCACCGGCGTCCGCGGACTTGGCGAGCTTGTCGGACTTATCCGCGTCTGCGGGCTTGTCGGCGCCGTCAGCCTTTTCGGCCTCGGCGTCGGCATCGGTGTCCTTGCCGGACTTGCCGGCGTCGGCCGGCTTGTCCGAGTCGGCAGCCTTCGCGTCGTCGGCCGGCTTGTCCGCATCCGAGGCCTCGGCGGACTTGCCGGCGTCGGCCGCCTTCGCGCCGTCGGAGGCCTTGTCCGCGTCCGCGGACTTCGCTGCGTCAGCCGCCTCCGCGGCCGCGTCCTTGCCGGCTTCGGCGGCTTCGGCCGCCTTCGCCGTCTTCGCGGCCTCGGCCGCCTCGGTGGGTTCCTTCCCGTCGGGCTTGTCGGGCGACGGGGAGTCAGGGGAAGAAGTCACGGGGAGTGCCTTTCAGCAGATCCGTACGAGGGTGAGGGGGACGGGGGCAGCCGCGGCGGGACGGTACGTATACGCGCACACGCCCGCGCGGCGGCGACTCGTCAGGAACCGCCGTTGATCTTGGCTTCCTTGACCGCGCCTGCGTCGACGCCCCAGGTCGCGATGACCTTCTCGTACGCACCGTTCTTGATGATCGCTTCGAGCGCCGCCTTCAGGGCGTCCCGCAGCTGGGTGTTCTCCTTCGCGACGGCGATGCCGTACGGCGCGGCCTCGACCTGCTCGCCGACCGTCTCGAAGTCGTTGCCGCCGCCCGAGGTCTTGACCGCGTACGCCGCGACCGGGAAGTCGCTGGAGACGGCGTCCACGCCGCCGGCCTTGAGCCGGGTCTGGGCCTCGAGGTCGGTGTCGAAGGCCTCGATGGAGATGGAGTCCTTGTCGTCCTTCTCGCACTTCTCAGACTGGGACTTGGCCAGGTCGTGCGAGACCGTGCCGCGCTGGACCGCGATCTTCTTGCCGCAGAGGTCGTCCCAGCCCTTGATGTCCTTGGTGTCGCCCTTCTTGGTGTAGAGCGAGACGCCGGCGTTGAAGTAGTCGACGAAGTCGACGCCCTCGCCGACCTTCTTCTTGGTCTTGGGGTCCACGCCGTCCTGGCGGTCCTTGGTGTCGGTCATCGCGGACATCGCGATGTCGTACCGCTTGGACCGCAGGCCGGTCAGCAGCGCGTCGAACGTGCCGTTGTTGAACTCGACCCTCACGCCGAGTTCCTTGCCGAGGGCGGCGGCGATGTCGGGGTCGATGCCGACGACCTTGCCGTCCTTCTTGAATTCGACGGGCGGGTAGGCGATGTCCGAACCGACCTTGATGACGCCGGAGTCCTGGATCTTCTTCGGCAGCTTGTCGAAGAGGGGGGCCTTGGAACCCTGGGCGCTCTGGCCGGCTCCGTTGCCGGTCTTGTCCCGCTGGTCGCCGCATCCGGTGAGCAGCAGGGCGCCGGCGACCGCGATCGCGCCGGCGGCGGCCAAACGACTCCTGGCGGCAGCCGTGCGAGGGGTGGTGCTTGCGGTCATTGCTGGTTCCTCCTGCGGGTGAGGGGGTGGCCCAAGGAGCCGACTGTTGGACAGACACAGAACAAACACAGGAAAACGCTGATGACGCACGAGGCGCGGAGCACACACCCTTGGATGTCGCGACCTCGTGTGATTGGGGCATCTTGCCATCCGGACTGCACCATTCGGGGGCCTCGCTATGTCAAAATCGGATAACGGGCGATCCCCGTGCCGCATCAGGTCGGTACCAGGTCGGTCCGGAGTAACGGACTCAAGGGTTCCGCTTCTATGAGCCGCCGAGCGAGACGTATGTCACGCGCGCTCTGTCTCACTCCGTGGACTTATGCCCCCAGTTGACACCGTTCCGACCCGCGAACAGGGGCTGCTCCCGGCCGCGCCGCGACAAGTCAGCGGGAACTCACTCGTAGGCCGTAGCGCTCATTTGATAGAAAGGCCAGCCACACCCCGCACCAGGGGGAAGGGCGCGTGTGCGGCGCGCCCGGCATACGTCTCCGAAACGCGCGGCACCACCCCCCGCGCGCAGGTCATCTCGGTGGCCGGACACGGACGTGAAGCCCGACCCGCCCCGCAACCCAGGGCGGATACCCTCGACGGACATTCGACAAAGGGGTCAAATAAAGTGGCAGCGGAGATCGTGAATCCTCGCAGCGACAGCGGTCCGGACGATACTCGCGACGAGTTCTTCGATCCGGCGTTCGCGCTGCACCGGGGCGGCAAGATGGCCGTCCAGGCGACCGTGCCCGTGCGCGACCGGGACGATCTGTCCCTCGCCTACACGCCCGGCGTGGCCAAGGTGTGCAGCGCCATCGCGGAGCAGCCGGAGCTCGTCCACGACTACACCTGGAAGTCCCAGGTCGTCGCCGTGGTCACGGACGGCAGCGCGGTGCTCGGGCTCGGTGACATCGGCCCGGAGGCCTCCTTGCCCGTGATGGAGGGCAAGGCGATCCTCTTCAAGCAGTTCGGCGGCGTCGACGCCGTCCCCATCGCCCTCGACTGCCGCGGCGTCGACGAGATCGTCGAGACCGTCGCGCGCCTCGCGCCCTCCTTCGGCGGCATCAACCTGGAGGACATCTCCGCGCCGCGCTGCTTCGAGGTCGAGCGCAAGCTCCAGGAGCGGCTGGACATCCCCGTCTTCCACGACGACCAGCACGGCACCGCCGTCGTCACCCTCGCCGCCCTGCGCAACGCGGCCAGGCTCACCGGGCGGACGCTCGGCGAGCTGCGCGCCGTGATCTCCGGCGCGGGCGCGGCCGGCGTCGCGATCGCCAAGATCCTGGTGGAAGCGGGCATCGGCGACGTGGCCGTCTGCGACCGCAAGGGCATCGTCTCGGGCGACCGGGAGGACCTCACCGAGGTCAAGCGCGACCTCGCCGGCTTCACCAACAAGGCCGGGCTCACCGGCCCCCTGGCCGTGGCCCTGGACGGCGCGGACGTCTTCATCGGCGTCTCCGGCGGCACGGTCCCGGAGGAGGCCGTGGCCACGATGGCGAAGGACGCCCTGATCTTCGCCATGGCCAACCCCACCCCGGAGATCCACCCGGACGTCGCCCACAAGTACGCGGCCGTCGTCGCCACCGGCCGCAGCGACTACCCGAACCAGATCAACAACGTCCTGGCCTTCCCGGGCATCTTCGCGGGCGCCCTGCAGGTGCGGGCCTCCCGCATCACGGAGGGCATGAAGCTCGCCGCCGCGGAGGCCCTCGCGGCCGTCGTCGCGGACGAGCTGAGCGCCGAGTGCGTCATCCCGTCGCCGTTCGACGAGCGGGTCGCCCCGGCCGTGACGGCCGCCGTCGCGGCGGCCGCGCGCGCGGAGGGCGTGGCCCGGCGCTGACGCTGACGCCGGCTCCCGACGCCGATACGGCGTACGCCTATGAGAGCCGTACGCCGTACTAGAGCCGTAGCCGTCTCCTACGGGATACGGGATACGGGACACGGGATACGAGACCGGGCCGCACCCCCTGCCGGGGGTGCGGCCCGGTAGCCGTCTCAGCCGAGCCGCCGGACGAACACATCGCCCGTGCCGTTGGTGTCGCCGGGGACCAGGTTGCGGCCCCAGCTGTTGAAGACGGCGGTCCGGCCGAGCAGGTCGGTCCTGACCTCGCCCGCGTTCCCGTCGTCCTGGGTGCCGTCGGCGGCGACGTTGAGCCGCTCCACGGCGCCGGTCCGCAGGTTCCGTACGAACACGTCCTGCCGGTCGTTGGTGTCGCCGGGCACGAGGTTCCCGGCGTCGGAGGCGAAGAACACCCGCTCGTTGTCCACGCTCATCGCGGCGCCCCCGTAGGAGGCGCCGTCGGCCTGCGAGCCGTCGGCGGCGAGGCTCAGGCGCCGGGTGGTCCCGGTCTGCAGGTCCTTGGCGTAGACGTCCTGGGCGCCGTTGGTGTCGTCCGCCACGACCTGCTCGGGGCTGGAGAAGAGGGCGTAGCGCCCGTCGGGGCTGAGCCCCGTGCCGCCGGTGACCAGCGCCTGCAGGCCGTCGTACGTCTCGGCCGCGCGCTCGGTGCGCCCGGTGCGCAGGTCGTGCACGTAGAAGCCGTAGAGACCGGGCCGGGCGAGATCCGCGGCGGGCCTGCGCGACCCGGGCTTCCCCGCCGTCTCCGGAGCCAGGTTCCGGGCCGCCGTCCGGAAGCCGATCCGGCTGCCGTCCGCACTGATCACCGGGTACCCGGACATACCGTCGGCCTGGGTGCCGTCGCTCGTGACGCTGACCCGCTGCGTGGTGCCGCTCCGGCGGTCGAGGACGAAGACGTCCTCCCGCTGGTTGGTGTCGCCGGGCACGAGGTCGTCGCGGCCGGAGACGAAGGCGACGTAGCGGCCGGTGGTGCTGATGGCGGCCGAATGGTTCGAGCCGCTGCCGCCGGTGCGGTTCGCGACGAGCACCTCGGTCCGCCCGGTCCGGCGGTCACGGACGAAGACGTCGGAGCCGGCGGGGTTGCTGCCGGGGGCGAGGTCCGCCCCCGAGTCGAAGACGACGTACCGCCCGTCGCCGCTGATCGACGGCGACGAGGACCAGCTGTCGGCCGGGGTGCCGTCGCTCGCGGCGCTGATCAGCTCGGTCCTCCCGGTCCGCAGGTCCCTCACGAAGACGTGCCCGGCGGGACCGGCGCCGGGCGCGAGCGTGCCGGCCCGGGACAGGAAGACCACCGTGCGGCCGTCGGCGCTGAGCGAGGCGCCGTGGGACTCCGCGTCGGCCTGGGTGCCGTCGCTCGCGACGCTCACCCGCTCGATGCGCGGGGCGGGGCGCGGGGCCGCCGCGGAGGCGGCTCCGGCTGCGGGCAGGAGGGCCGTGGGCAGGAGAACCGCGGGCAGGAGGGCCGCGCAGGTTCCTGCGACGGCCGCGGCGACGACGGCCCGTCTGAGATGACGCATGATCGTCTGAACCCCCTCGGGGACGGCCCGCGCCGGCGCGGCACGGGGCAACCGAAGCCAACCCCCGGGTCTCACGCCCGGTCAACGAGGAGGCGCAGTCTCCGCCGCGGATACGGCCGTTGCGACAGGAAGGACTGGACGGGACGCACGGCGCGGCGCGCGTCACACCGCGGCGTGGTTTCGCCCGGCAGGCGGCGGGGCTAGGTTCGGATCATGTTCGCCGCCTACGCCGCACGCATCGACCGTGACCAGCCGCTCACCGGACTCGAGTTGGGGCAGCGCCCCGAGCCGGAGGCGCCTCCCGGGTGGACGGTCGTCCACGTCAAGGCCGCCTCCCTCAACCACCACGACCTGTGGTCGCTGCGCGGGGTGGGCCTCGGCGAGGAGGCGCTGCCGATGATCCTCGGCTGCGACGCCGCCGGGGTCGACGAGTACGGCAACGACGTCGTCGTCCACTCCGTCATCGGCCAGACCGGCCACGGCGTGGGCCCGACGGAGCCGCGCTCCATCCTCACCGAGCGCTACCAGGGCACCTTCGCCGAGCGCGTCGCCGTCCCCGCGTGGAACGTGCTGCCCAAGCCCAAGGAGCTCAGCTACGAGGAGGCCGCCTGCCTGCCGACCGCGTGGCTGACCGCGTACCGCATGCTGTTCACCAACGCGGACGTGCGCCCCGGCCAGAGCGTCCTGGTGCAGGGCGCGGGCGGCGGCGTGGCCACCGCCGCGATCGTCCTCGGCGCCGCGGCCGGCCTGCGCGTCTTCGCGACCAGCCGCGACGCGGCCAAGCGCGAGCGCGCCGTGGAGCTGGGCGCCGAGGGCGCCTACGAGCCGGGGGCGCGGCTGCCGCACCGGGTGGACGCCGTCATCGAGACGGTCGGCGCCGCCACCTGGTCGCACTC
This sequence comes from Streptomyces telluris, assembly GCF_024519335.1. Classification (NCBI taxonomy): domain Bacteria; kingdom Bacillati; phylum Actinomycetota; class Actinomycetes; order Kitasatosporales; family Streptomycetaceae; genus Streptomyces; species Streptomyces telluris. Next base: position 424,147 of record NZ_JANIID010000002.1, on the reverse strand, counting down.
GGTCAAGTCCCTCAAGCCCGGCGGCACCCTGGTGATCTCCGGCGCGACCAGTGGACCGAACCCGCCGGCCGCCGAGCTCAACCGCATCTTCTTCCTGGAACTGAAGGTCGTCGGCTCGACCATGGGCTCCAAGGAGGAACTGGCGGACCTGCTGAGCTTCTGCGCGGCGCGCGGCGTACGGCCCGTCATCGACTCGGTCCTGCCGCTGGACCGGGCCCGCGAGGGGTTCGAGAAGATGGCCGGTGGCGACCTGTTCGGCAAGGTCGTCCTGACGGTTTGACATCCTCCCCCTCGTAAACGAGGGGGAGTCCTACGGCTCGCGCCGTAGGGATTTCTGCTTCGTCGCCGATGGCCCGCCCGGAGTTCTCCGTTGAGGTCTTACGCCGGCTCCACAGACAGACACCGCCAGCCCGGCGGCCCGAAGGTTCTTCGCTGCATTCATGTCCCGGTCGTGGGTCGTCCCGCAGCTTTGGCATGTCCAGGTTCGGACGCTGAGCGGCATCTTGTCCTGCAAGGTGCCGCAGGCGGAGCACAGTCTGGAGGAGGGAAAGAAGCGGTCCACCGCGATCACTTCCCGCCCGTACCAGGCGGCCTTGTACTCCAGCATGCTCCGGAACTCCGACCACGCGGCGTCGCTGATGGCGCGGGCCAGGTTCCGGTTTTTGACCATGTTGCGTACGGTCAGGTCCTCGATGACGAGCGTTTGGTTTTCACGCACGAGTCGGGTGGTGAGCTTGTGGAGGTGATCTCGCCTGCGGTCGCTGATCCTGGCGTGGATCCTTGCGACCTTCAACCGGGCTTTGCGTCGGTTGGCGCCGTCACCCTTGGCCTTGCGGGACAGCTCCCGCTGTGCTTTGGCAAGGCGGCCGCGGTCGCGGCGTTCGTGCCTCGGGTTGGCGATCTTCTCGCCGGTGGAGAGGGTCAGCAGGTGTTTCAGGCCGACATCGATCCCGACCGCCGAATCGGTGGCGGGGAGAGGCTTTACGCCGGGGTCCTCGCACAGCATCGAGACGAACCAGCGACCCGCCGCATCCTGCGACACCGTCACCGTGGTCGGCTGCGCCCCCTCAGGGAGAGGCCGAGGTCGCGACCATACGATGTTCAACGGATCCTTCATCTTCGCCAGGTACATACGGCCGTCCCGGAACCGGAACGCCGAGCTGGTGTACTCGGCGGACTTCCGCGACCTCTTCCGGGACTTGAAGCGCGGATACTTGGCCCGCTTCTCCCAGAACGCTACGAATGCCCCTTGCAGGTGCCGGAGGCACTGCTGCAGCGGCACGGAAGACACCTCGGACAGATAGGCCAGTTCCTCGGCCTTCTTCCATGCCGTCAGCATCGCCGAGGTGGCGTTGTAGTTGACCCGCTCGCCTCTCGCCCATGCTTCGGTGCGGGCAGCGAGCGCCATGTTGTAGACCTTGCGCACGCACCCGAACGTCCGGGCAAGCTCAGCAGCCTGCTCGGACGTCGGATAGAAGCGGTACCTGAAGGCCCGCTTCACGCACACGGTCACGAATCACAAGCTAGCACGTCAACTTGTGAGTTTTCACGGATAGTTGACTGCCTGGATCGATCCACCCTTGCAGCCGGTTCATATGACCTGCTGCGCCGGAGTTTGATTCCCTCCCCGCCTCGGGCGGGACTCCTCGGAGGTGCCGGATGATCATGTGCTCGCCGAAGAGACGCTTGCGCAAGGCGGCGTTCCTCGCCGCTGCCGCTGTCCTGCTGCTTCTGACGCCCGGGGCCCCGGCGGAGGCCCGTACGGACCCGGGTGCCGCGGGCCCGGGCGCCCCGGCCACGGGCATCCCGGCCACGGGCATCCCGCCGCTCACCGACGAGCAGGGCCGGGCCCTCACCCTGCGCGGCTGGAACCTCGCCGACAAGGAGCACCGCGGCGACGAGGCCCTCGCGGACATCACGGAGCGCTCCCTGCGCGACATGGCCGCGGAGGGCTTCAACCTCGCCCGCCTCGCGGTCTTCTGGGACGACCTGGAGCCACGGCCCGGCCACTACAGCACGGCCTACCTCCGCAAGATCGAACGCGTGCTGGACTGGGCGCACAAGTACCGCGTCCGCGTCGTCATCGACGCCCACCAGGACGTCTACGGGCCCGCCTTCGGCAGCCACCGCGGCATCCCCGCCTGGGCCACCCGCACCGACGGCCTGCCCTACCGGCCCCACCCCGACGACTGGTTCGCCGAGTACTTCGAACCGGCCGTCCAGGCCGCCTTCGAGCACCTCTACCAGGACGAGGACCTGCGCCGCGCCCAGGCCCGCATGTGGCAGGTCCTCGCGGGGCGGCTCGCGGGCCACCCCGCCGTGTTCGGCTACGACCTGATCAACGAGCCGATGGGCCGGATACGCCCCGGCGAGAGCATCCCCGACGCGGCCCGCCGCATCGAGTCCACGCAGATCACCCCCATGTACCGGCGCATCGCCGAGGCGATCCGGCGCGTCGACCGCCGCCACTGGCTGTTCGTCGAGCCCACCCCCGCCGCCGGCGAGGGCGTCCCCACCGGCCTCGGCCGCATCCACGACCCCAAGGTCGTCTACGCCCCGCACTTCTACAACGCCGCCATGGAGGCCGGGCGCGACTACGACCCGGCGTCGGGCTGGCTGACCGCATACGAGGCCGCCGTCGTCCACTACCCGCGCGCCATGGGCATCCCCGTCTTCATCGGCGAGTGGGGCCCGCTCGACAGCTCCCTGCCGAACATGGGCCACTTCTACGAGGACGCACTCACCTCCATGTCCCGCTACGCGAGCGGCTGGGCGAGCTGGCAGTGGTGCTACGGCGGCGGCTACTGCGCCATGAACGCCGACGGGATCTTCCAGGCCAACAAGTCCCGGACGGCCGAGCCGTACGCGGCCGCCGTGGCGGGGACGGTGCGGTCCGCGTTCTACAGCCCGATGACGGGCGCCTACCGCCTGATATACGCCCCGAGGCGGCACGGCACCACAGAACTGATCCTGCCGCCGGCGCCCCGCGGCTGGCACGTCACGGTGACGGGCCCGGCCCGGGCGGACACCACGCGGGTTCCTGAGGTGGAGCGGGCTACGGTGCGGGTGACGGCGGGCGCCGGAGGCGGCGAGGTCGTGGTGACGGCGACGTCGGACTGACGCGGGCGCCGCGCGCCGGGGCCCGTGACCCGAAGTGTTGCCTCATCAGGCATCGATCCACGGCTTCCACTGGTAGCGGACTGCCACGATTCCCAGCATGACGGGAACCCAAAGGACGATCAGCCATCCCCATTCCCTCCAGACAAGCGCACCGAGTGGCACGATCAGCAGCGCATTCACCACTACGAGGCGTCTGCGGTCCGCCTTGAACAACCGGCCTTTGAGCTCTCGGGAATAGCTCAGCATGATGAGCCAGTCATCGCTGAAGAAGCCGAACACCCATGAGAGGATCGCTGTTTCCGGTGTACTGACACCCTTCGCTGATAGCCCCCAAAGAGTTGCCAGCGCGCCGATGAAGATAGCCGACTGGCAAAGGTCGCGCAGGCGGCGATCCTTGTCGTTCAACACTGGATTGATCGTCTGAAACTCGGTCTCGAACTCGGTAGGCTTTCCGGTGCCGCCGAGCCCGTTGACGTCGAGCACGTACGAGAGGGCCCGCCACATCAGCAGTGCGGTGAAATAAATCGTTGTCAGGCGGAGTGTGACCGCGCCCTCGAACCACTGCCGCTTCACCTCGGGCCACGTCATCAGCTCCAGCTGTAGCAGCGGGTTGAGTACGGCGAACGTCAGGCAGAAGGCTGCAGCTCCGAAGGCCAAGCCAAGAGCAAGGGCGACGCTGTCCAGCTGTTTGAGGTGGCGATCGCTGTCCTCCGCCGAGCCCTCGCTTTGCTTACCTTTGTTGATGGCATGCTGAAGACTCGCGAGGAAAAGAAATGCCAGCACGCCGCCCACTACGAGAGCGGGCAGAAGTCCAGCGTCGTGCGAGTACATGTCTCTATGCCATCCCGGAGCGCCCGGTTCCGTCACCCGGTCAGAGAATGCGGAACGAACAAACATAATGTGCTGAGAGAACGCACACCGAATCCTGCAGGTTACGCGACAGGTGGCATCCGGCCGGTCACGTCACGCTTGTGCGGCTTTCAGAGCAGAAGCAGGCTGACCACTTGCTGTGTGCCGGTCAGGTCAGGGAGGACGGCGTCGGCACCTGCCGACCGGAGCTCCTGTTCGGAGCTCCGGCCTGTGGCCACGGCCACCACGCGTACTCCCTGGCGCAGACCGGCCTGTACGTCGGCAGGTGTGTCGCCGACCAGGACCGCATCGGCCGCCCCATGCATCGCTCGCCGCAGTGCGTGCGCCACCAGCTCGGCGCGGTCCTCGTCGTCCTCCCCGTAGGCGCCGATCGCCAGGTCGAGGTGACGGTCCAGGCCGAAAGCCGCCAGCTTCACCGCGGCTGTGGGGCGGATGTTGCCGGTGACGACGGACTGCCTCAGGTTCGCCACCCGTGCCAGGGCGCTGAGCACGGCCCCGGCACCCGGCAGGGCGCGGCCCGCTGCGCGCACTTCGGCGGCCCGCCGGTGGTGAGCCTCCGCGAGGGCCGCAGCGAAGGCACCGAACTCCTCGTGGCCGGTCGCGAGTCCGTGCAACTGTGCGGTCTCGCGGAAGATGGCCCTGTCGGTGGCACCGTCGGGCCGGGCCTGCCTCTCCATCGCCCGCCCGGTGACTTCCCGAAACGCCTCGGCGAACAGGGACCGTCCTATGCCCCGGGTGTCCACGAGGGTGTGGTCGATGTCCCAGAGAACAAGTCCCTTTGTCATAGCGCCCCTTTGCCGCCGGGACTCCAGCATAGGCTGGCCGGGGGAATCGAGCTCTGTGAACGGAGGGCGGCGATGGTCGCTCCGGATCTGCCGATCGGTGACAGGATCCGCCACTACCGGAGACAACGCCGCCAGGACGTTATCGCAGGCCTTGTCGGCATCTCACCCGACTACCTTTCCCAGATCGAGCGCGGGCTGAAGGTGCCGTCGGTACCAGTCCTCAACGCGATCGCCCGCGAGCTCGGGGTGCCCACAGGTGCCCTGCTCGCAGATGTACCTCCGGACGCGACGGCGCCGGACGGGGGCGCTTGCCCCGGTGTCGTAAGGGCGTTGCTGGGGACCGGGCCGCCCCGTAGCGGCCGGCCGGCCGTCGGCCCCGTCGAGCTGCGCGGACGAGTGAACGGTGCCTGGATGAGGTGGCAGACGTCCCCGACCCGGTTCACCGAGGTCACGGCGGTGTTGCCGGCGCTGATCGGTGACGTGGAGCATTCCGTACGCGCGCACCGCACCGGTCCGGACGAACCGGCCAGGCGAGAGGTGCTGCGCGCAGCCGCGGATCTGTTCTTCCTGCTCCGGTCGTATCTGCGGCGTACGGGGCGCACCGATCTCGCCCTGCTCGCCGCGGACCGGGCCGCCCGGGCCGCGGAAGACGCCGACGACCCGCTTCGCATCCCGGCCGCCCAGTGGAATCTCGGGCACGCACTCCTGGGGTCCGGCGATGCGGAACAGGCGCAGGAGGTCGCGGTCCGTGCCATCGACCGGCTGGCTGCACACACAGTGGTGGACCGGGAGCTTCTCGCCATGAGTGGCGCTCTTCACTTGGTGGCGGCCGTGGCGGCCGTGGCGGCGGCCCGCCGCCGCCACTGGTGGGCGGCTCGTGCGCGCATCAGCGACCAGGCGCGACCGGCCGCACTGAGGGTCGGAGAGGGCAATGTGATGTGGACCGCTTTCGGCCCCACCAACGTCGAACTGCACAGCATCCGCGTCGAGATGGAGGCGGGGGAGGCAGGTGAAGCCCTGCGCATGGCGGATGCCGTGGACATGAGCGCCCCGCAGTCGCTCGAAAGGGCGTTCACCTTCGCTGCCGACGTGGCTCACTGCCACCACCTGCGCCGCGAGGACCCCGCTGTGCTCCTGCAGCTGCTTGAGCTTGAGCGGCTGGCCCCGGAGGATCTGGCCCGCTCGGCCGTGGGACGCGAAATGACCCTCGGCCTCATCCGGCGTGGCCGCCCCTTGCACGCCCGGAAGGCCGAGCTGCTCGCGGAGCGTTTGGGGCTGCTCTGAGCCGAGCCCGTAGTTCACCCGAGCTGACGGCTCGGTTCGTCCGAAGGCGGCCCGCCTACCGTCGGCGGCATGAACGTGCCGATTGCTGCAACCCATTGGCTGACCACAGGGGAACGCCATCCCCAAGAGATCCGTGAGGTGTGGGGCCGGGGCATGCCCGCTCTGCTCCGTACCGGCATCGTCTTCGACGCGGTCCGGTTGCCCGCCTATGCCGTGCACCAGCATGCGGGGAGCGGGCGCCGCGAAGACGTGGTGCGGGCCTTCAGCGAGGCCGGGGCGAGGGGTGGTGCGGTGGTCGTGGACTCCGCGCGGCGGTGGTACTACGCCCTCGTGCCGCCCGGCACCGCGGCCGGATGGGACGAGCCCGGTACCGAAGCGCTGGGGATGGGGTGCGTTCTCGGGGTGCCCGCGCCGGGACGGGGCGGGCCACCCGGTAGTTACTGGCTGGCCGGGGCTCCCCGTGGGCCGGAGGGCCTGTGCGTTCCCGGAGCTGTCCGGGTGCTGGGAGCCCTGCCCGCCGCCGGGTGACGGCGGGGCGTCGCCGGTAACAGCCGCGCCAGCCACCAAGCCGTGGACCCCGTCGGCACCTCAGCCCCCCGGCCGCAGCAGGGCCGTGATGCGGGCCGCGGCGTCGGCCAAGTGGTGGCGGGACTCGTCCAGTTGGGTCCGGGTCACGCCGTGGTCGCGGGCCGCGTCGCGGATGTCGTCGCGGAAGCGGTCCAGGAGGCGGTCCAGGTCGCGGGCGGGGTCCGCGGAGGGGGTGGCGCCGGGTTCGGCCCACTCGGGGGCGGGGCCCGCGGGGGGCTCGGGGCGCCGGGTGCCGGTCGCGCCGGCCGTGCCGGCCGTGCCGTTCGGGCCCGCCGCACCGGCCGTGCCTTCCGCGCCGGCCGTGCCTTCCGCCCCGCCCGCTCCCGCCGCCCCCGTCGCGCGCGCCGCGAAAGCGCCGAACTCCTTCGCCAGGGCGCTGACGCCCTCCGCGACGCCCGTCGGCCAGTCGCCGCGGCGCAGGTGTTCCTCCACCTGTTCCTGGACGTGCCGGGTGGCGCGCCGGACCTCCTCGTGGGCCCACTGCTGGGCCTCCCAGGCCTGGTGGCGGGCCTGCTGGGCGTCCCGGCGGGCGCGCCGGCTCTCCTCCTTGGCGCGGCGGGCCTGTTCCTTCCACTGCTCCTTCGCCCGGCGGAAGTCCTCCTTCGCGCTGTCGAAGGAGGGCGCGTCCGCGGCCGCCCGGTTCTGCCGGGCGGCTTCGCGGACCTGGCGCCGCAGGTCGCCCGCCGCGCCCCGGACGTCCTCGCGGATGTCGGCCGCGAGCGCGGCGACGGACTCGCGGATCTCCAGTTCCAGCTCGGCCAGTTCGCCCTGCCGGCCGGCGAGTTCGGCGCGGCCGGCGGCGGTGATGGCGTAGACCTTGCGGCCGCCCTCGGTGGTGTGGGCGATCAGGCCCTCGGCCTCCAGCTTGGCCAGGCGCGGGTAGACGGTGCCGGCGGAGGGTGCGTACAGGCCCTGGAAGCGCTCCTCCAGCAGCCGGATGATCTCGTAGCCGTGGCGGGGCGCCTCGTCGAGCAGCTTGAGCAGGTACAGGCGCAGCCGGCCGTGGGCGAAGACGGGGGGCATCAGAGGACCTTTCCCTGGGCGGGGGCCTCGGCGGCGGCGCCGGCCCAGTCGTCGGCGTCCGGTCCGCGCAGCAGGGCGACAGCGCCGGAGACGGTGGTGATCTTGATCCGGCCGGGGCCGCTGCCGAGCCGGCCGGAGATGTCCCGGGCGCCGAACCGGTCCCGGACCTGCAGCTCGCCGAAGGCGCAGGAGACGGGGCCGACGGTGGTGCCCGCCGTCACCGTCGCGTCCGCCGTGGCGGGCAGCCGGACGGCGACCTCGCCGGAGACGGAGGTGACCGCCAGGTCGGTGCCCGGCGCGGCCGGCGACAGGTCGATCACGACGTTGCCGTTGACCGAGTCGGCCTTGACCAGGCCTCCCGTGTGCTCGACGAGCGTGACGTCGCCGGAGACGGTGTTGCAGCGGACGTCGCCGCCGAGGCGCTGGGCCTCCACGCGGCCCGAGACCGTCTCGGTGCGGACGTCTCCGGTGAGGCCGACGAGAGTGGTGTCGCCGGAGACGCCCTGGACCTTGGTGCTGCCCGCGATCCCGGAGACCACGGTGCCCGCCCCGACGACGGCGACCGCGACGCCGGCCGCCGCGGGCACGGTGAGGGTCACGTCCGCCGAGCGGTCCCAGTGCTTGCGGGAGAGCCAGCCGCGGAGGGACTGGAAGGTCTTCGGGGGCCACATGTCCTCGTACGCGAGGGTCAGGACGCCGTCTTGGTGGGTGACCTTCAGCGGCGGGCCGTCGACGGCCGTCAGCTCCAGGCGGGCCGGGCCGCCGCCCTCCGTGCCGACGACGTTGACCGTGCCGTCGACCAGGCGCACGTCCAGCGAGACGACCGGCTCCTCGAAGGTGATGTTCCGTGGTGCGGACAGTGACCACTCGGATTCGGCGGGCATGCCGGGCCCCCTTCTGCGTCAGGACGGCGGAACAAGACGCAACCTATCGCGTCTTACGTGAAACACGATATATCGCGGTCCGGCGAAGTCAAGCACCCCCGGTTGGCATAGCGTGGTCGCATGTCCGCAACTGATCACAGCCGCGCGGCGGGGGTCCTGCTGCTCTGCCGGGCCGAGCCCGGCCGCGTCCGGCCCTCCGCCCAGCTCCTGAACGAACCGCTCCTCCTGGTCCCGGCCGGGGAGGGCTGGAGCGCGCTGATCCCCGGCAAGGACTCCTGGCGCACCGAGGGCACCGACCTCGCCACCGCCGCCGCCGGCTGGGCGCACGCCCTGGCCGTCGCCGAGCAGTGGCCCGTGGTGGGCCTGTGGTGGGATGCGCGCGGGGCGGGATTCGTGGTCGCCTCGGGCTTCCGGCGGACCGTGGGGTACGCATGGCTCGCCGACGGCACGCCGCTCGGCGAAGAGCCGGCCATGACCGCGCTGCGGGCCCGCACCGGACTCGACCCGGTGCTCGACGGAGCCGCGCTCGACGGGCTCGCCCGCCCGGACGCGGACGCCGATGCCGCGTCCCGGGTCCTCGGGCTGATCGCCGTCCTCTCCCGGACGGGTCTGGACCTCGCGCCCGGCCTCGCCCCGGGCGTCCCGGCCGACGGCCTGCGCGCCGCCGCGGGCGCGCACCCCCTGGCCGAGGCGGTCGACTGGCCGGGCTGGCGCGAGGCGGTGCGCACGGGGCTGCTGGACGCGGAGAGCGGGCGGCTCGGCGCCTGGACCCGCGGGCCGCGCGCCCGCGCCCTCGGCGCCGCGGAGATCGCGGCCGGGGCGTCGCTGGCCCTGTGGGGGCGGCGGAGCGGGCGGCGGGGCATGACGGCAGCCGGGGTCACGCTCCTCGCGGACGGTGCGCTGACGCTCGCCTACGACTGGTGGCGGGCCCGCGCCTGAGCGCCCCCGCGGGCCCGTGGGGGCTTGCCGCGCCCAAGCGGCGGAGCCGCGGGCCGACACGGTCCCGCGCCCCCGACGGGGCGCGGCGACCTGCGCTTCCGGCGGAGGACTACTCGTCGTCCTCGTCGTCCAGGCGCGCCAGCCACGTGGCCAGGCGCTCGACCGGGACCTCGAAGTCCGGGTTCAGGTCGACGAAGGTCCGCAGCTGCTCGGCCACCCAGCCGAGCGTGACTTCCTCCTCGCCACGCCGGTTCTCCAGCTCCTCGATGCCGCGGTCGGTGAAGTACAACGTTCTCTCCGTCATGAAGTCGGGTGTGGCCGGGTGTGGTCGGGCCTGTGGTCGGGCCTGTGGTCAGGCCAAGGATAGGGCGGGCACCCGCAGGCACCCGTATACGGGACCGGGCCCCCACCGCCTCGCAGCGGTGGGGGCCCGGTCCGTACGGGGGACGGCGCCCGTCAGGCGTCGAACACCTCGTTGATCAGCGTCTGCTGCTCGACCTGGTGACGCTTGGCCGAGCCGACCGCCGGGGACGAGGAGTGCGGACGGGAGATCCGCCGCAGCCGCTCGCGGGCCGGGACGTCGGCGCCGACGGCCAGGTCCAGGTGGTCGATCAGGTTCAGCGCGATGAACGGCCAGGCACCCTGGTTCGCCGGCTCCTCCTGCGCCCAGATGTACTTCTCGGCGTTCGGGAACTTGGCGATCTCCGCCTGGAGTTCCTCGCCCGGCAGCGGGTAGAGGCGCTCGATGCGGACGATGGCCGTGTCCGTGGCACCGCGCTTGGCGCGCTCGGCGGCCAGGTCGTAGTAGACCTTGCCGGAGCAGAAGACGACCTTGCGGACGTCCGCCGCGGCGACGGTGTCGTCACCGATGACCGGACGGAACCCGCCGCTGGTGAACTCCTCCGCCTTCGACGCCGCGGCCTTCAGACGCAGCATCGACTTCGGGGTGAAGACGATCAGCGGCTTGTGGTGCGGGTTGTGGACCTGCCAGCGCAGCAGGTGGAAGTAGTTCGACGGCAGCGTCGGCATGGCGACCGTCATGTTGTTCTGCGCGCAGAGCTGCAGGAAGCGCTCGACGCGGGCCGAGGAGTGGTCCGGGCCCTGGCCCTCGTAGCCGTGCGGCAGCAGCAGGGTGACACCAGAGGTCTGGTTCCACTTCTGCTCGGAGGAGGAGATGAACTCGTCGACGATGCTCTGGGCGCCGTTGACGAAGTCACCGAACTGGGCCTCCCACAGCACCAGCGCGTCCGGGCGGGCCAGCGAGTAGCCGTACTCGAAGCCCATCGCCGCGTACTCGCTGAGGAGCGAGTCGTAGACGTTGAAGCGGGCCTGGTCGTCGGACAGGTAGAGCAGCGGGGTGTAGTCCTCGCCGGTCTCGCGGTCGACGAGCACCGCGTGGCGCTGGCCGAAGGTGCCGCGGCGGGAGTCCTGGCCGGCGAGCCGGACCGGGGTGCCCTCCATCAGCAGCGAGCCGAAGGCGAGGGTCTCGCCCATGCCCCAGTCGATCGTGCCGTCCTCGATGCTGGCGGCGCGGCGCTGCAGCTGCGGCACCAGGCGCGGGTGCACCGTGACGTTCTCGGGCGTGGTGACCTGCGACTCGGCGATCCGCTTGAGGACCTCCTGGGAGATCGCGGTGTTCACCGCGACCGGGAACCCGCCCAGCGGGGCCGGGACGGCGGCCGGAGCCGTCGCCGCGTCCGCGTCGCGGACCTCGACGAAGACCTTCTCCAGCTGGCCCTGGTAGTCCTGCAGGGCCTGCTCGGCCTCTTCCAGGGTGATGTCGCCCCGGCCGATCAGCGACTCGGTGTACAGCTTGCGCACCGAGCGCTTCTTGTCGATCAGGTCGTACATCAGCGGCTGGGTGAACGAGGGGTTGTCCGACTCGTTGTGCCCGCGGCGGCGGTAGCAGATCAGGTCGATGACGACGTCCTTGTTGAACGCCTGGCGGAACTCGAAGGCGAGCCGCGCGACGCGGACCACGGCCTCCGGGTCGTCACCGTTCACGTGGAAGATCGGCGCCTCGATCATCCGGGCGACGTCGGTGCAGTACATCGACGAGCGCGAGGACTCCGGCGGCGCGGTGAAGCCGACCTGGTTGTTGATGACGATGTGCACGGTGCCGCCGGTGCGGTAGCCGCGCAGCTGCGACATGTTCAGCGTCTCCGCGACGACGCCCTGGCCCGCGAAGGCCGCGTCGCCGTGCAGCTGGACCGGCAGGACGGTGAAGTCCGTGCCCGCCTTGCCGATGATGTCCTGCTTGGCGCGGGCGATGCCCTCGACGACCGGGTCGACCGTCTCCAGGTGGGACGGGTTGGCGGCCAGCGAGACCTTGATCTGCTCGCCGTCCAGGCCGGTGAAGGTGCCCTCGGCGCCCAGGTGGTACTTCACGTCGCCGGAGCCGTGCATCGACTTCGGGTCGAGGTTGCCCTCGAACTCGCGGAAGATCTGGGCGTAGGACTTGCCGACGATGTTCGCGAGGACGTTCAGGCGGCCGCGGTGGGCCATGCCGATGACGACCTCGTCCAGACGCGCCTCGGCGGCGGCGTCCAGCACCGAGTCCAGCAGCGGGATGACGGACTCGCCGCCCTCCAGGGAGAAGCGCTTCTGGCCGACGTACTTCGTCTGCAGGAAGGTCTCGAAGGCCTCCGCGGCGTTCAGCCGGCGCAGGATGCGCAGCTGCTCCTCGCGCTCGGGCTTGGAGTGGCCGCGCTCGACGCGGTCCTGGATCCACTTGCGCTGCTTGGGGTCCTGGATGTGCATGAACTCGATGCCGGTGGTGCGGCAGTACGAGTCGCGCAGCACGCCGAGGATGTCGCGCAGCTTCATCATGGACTTGCCGGCGAAGCCGCCGACCGCGAACTCGCGCTCCAGGTCCCACAGGGTGAGGCCGTGCTCGGTGATGTCGAGGTCGGGGTGCTTGCGCTGGCGGTACTCCAGCGGGTCGGTGTCGGCCATGACGTGGCCGCGGACCCGGTAGGAGTGGATCAGCTCGAAGACGCGGGCGGCCTTGGTGACGTCGTCGTCGTGCGAGGCGTCGATGTCCTTGAGCCAGCGGACCGGCTCGTAGGGGATGCGCAGCGCCTCGAAGATCTCGTCGTAGAAGCCGTTCTCGCCGAGGAGCAGCTGGGCCATGATCCGCAGGAACTCGCCGGAGGCGGCGCCCTGGATCACCCGGTGGTCGTACGTCGAGGTCAGGGTCATGACCTTGGAGATGCCCATGCGGTTCAGGGCGTCCTGCGAGGTGCCCTGGAACTCGGCGGGGTAGTCCATCGCGCCGACGCCGAGGATCAGGCCCTGGCCGGGCATCAGGCGCGGCACGGAGTGCACGGTGCCGATGCCGCCGGGGTTGGTCAGCGAGGCGGTGACGCCGGTGAAGTCGTCCATCGTCAGCTTGCCGACGCGGGCGCGGCGGACGATGTCCTCGTAGGCCTGCCAGAACTCGAAGAAGTTCAGCGTCTCGGCCTTCTTGATGGCCGCGACCACGAGCTGGCGGTCACCGTTCGGCTTGACCAGGTCGATCGCCAGGCCGAGGTTGACGTGCTCGGGCTTGACGAGGGTCGGCTTGCCGTCCTTCTCCGTGAAGGAGTGGTTCATGGACGGCATGAGCTTCAGCGCCTGCACCATGGCGTAGCCGATGAGGTGCGTGAAGGAGACCTTGCCGCCGCGGGCGCGCTTGAGGTGATTGTTGATCACGATGCGCTGGTCGAACAGCAGCTTCACCGGGACGGCGCGGACGGACGTGGCCGTCGGCAGCTCCAGGGAGGCGTTCATGTTCTTCGCGACCGCGGCCGCGGGACCACGCAGGGTGACCAGCTCGGGGCCGGCGGCCGGCTCGGCCGGCTTCGCGGCGGCCGCCGGCTTGGCGGGCGCGGCCTTGACGGCGGGCTTCGCCGGGGCGGGGGCCGCCGGAGCGGCCGCAGCGGCGGCGGGCGCGGCCGGGGCTGCCGGGGCAGCGGCGGCGGGCTGCGCGGCGGCGGCCGGAGCGGCCGGGGCCGGCGCGGCGGGCGCCGCGGGCGTGGTGGCGGCCGGGGCGGGGCCGCCCGCGGCTTCGATCACCTCCTGCGGCGGCGCTGCCGCCGCGGTGCCCGGCTTGTAGTCGGCGAAGAAGTCCCACCAGGCTCGGTCGACCGAGTTCGGGTCCTGGAGGTACTGCTGGTAGATCTCGTCGACGAGCCACTCATTGGGACCGAAGACGTCGGCAGGGCTCTTACCCTGCCCGTCTTGGTCGGTCGAGATGCTCGAGGTGTTGGGGGACTGTGGCGACACGGCGGCAACCGCCCTCTTCCGCTTCACAAGGTGATGGACAGCGGGAATAAAGGCTACGCCTGTCTGCACGGTTGATGCAGGCCACCCGGGCCAGCAGTCGCGCAAGTCACATTCGCTCCGGGGTTTCGGGGCATGACTTGGCGGGAAACACACGGGGTTCTGCTGGTCCCAGGGGTCTCAGGGTTCGCTCAAGCGCGCCCCACACTCCCTCGAATGTGTGCCTCCGCCACCGACCATACGTCAAACGTGATCGCGCGGTACGCCCGGAAGAGTGACCTGAATGCGGCACCCATGAGGGGATTCGGCCACGCCGATGCTCCCTCCGTGCAGATCCACCGCCCAGCGGGCGATGGCCAGCCCCAGCCCCGTGCCGCCGTCCGTGCCCGGGCCCTGCTGCCCGGAGCCGCCCCGGTTGAACCGCTCGAAGACCCGGTGCCGCTCCGCCTCGGGGATGCCCGGGCCCTCGTCCAGCACCTCCAGGGCCAGCGACTGCGGCCCCTCGCCCCGGCGCGCCCGCACCGTGACCCGCCCGTGCGGGGGGCTGTGCTTGACCGCGTTGTCCACGAGGTTCGCCACCACCTGGTGCAGCCGCTCCGCGTCCGCGTGGGCCGTCAGCTCCGGCGGGGAGACGTCCAGGTGCAGGTGCACGTCCTTGCGGGCGTGCGGAGAGGAGCCGGAGCCGTTGGCCATGCTCGCCTCCTTCAGGACGCCCGCCAGGTACGGCCACACCTCGAAGCGCCGGGCGTGCAGCGGTACGACCCCGTTGTCGAGCCGGGACAGGTCCAGCAGCTGCTCCACCAGGCGGCCGAGCCGCTCGGTCTGGCGCAGCGCCGTGCGCATCGTCTCCGGATCCGCGGCCGACACCCCGTCCACCACGTTCTCCAGCACCGCCCGCAGGCCCGCGATCGGGGTCCGCAGCTCGTGCGAGACGTTGGCGACGAGCTCCTTGCGGTGGGTGTCCACCGCCTCCAGGTCGGCCGCCATCCGGTTGAAGGCGTTCGCCAGGTGCCCGAACTCGTCCCGCCGCCCGGCGCCCACCCGGCGCGTGTAGTCACCCTGCGCCATCGCCCGGGTGACCTCGGTCATCTCGTCCAGCGGCGCGGTCAGGCCCTGCGCCACGAACTGCGTTATCAGCAGCGAGGCGATGATCGAGAAGACGGTGATCACCCGGAGCTCGGTCGCCGAGTGGATCGCGACGAAGACCAGGAAGGTCGTTATCACCACCGAGCCGATGACGAGGGCGCCCAGCGCCGCCTTCACCGACCGGTAGGGGTCCAGTGGGCGCAGCGCCTCCCAGACGCGGCCCCCCAGGCCCGCCGGCACCGCCGTGCCCCTGCTCCGCTCGGCCTCGCGGGCCCGCCTGCCCTGGCCCGCGCCCCGTGCCACGCCCTGGCCGGTGCCGCCCCCAGGGCCGGCCGTGCCGCCGGTCATGCCGCCGGGGTCTCCAGTGCATAGCCGACGCCGTGCACCGTACGGATCCGCTCCGCGCCGATCTTCCGGCGGAGCGCCTTGATGTGGCTGTCGACCGTGCGGGTGCCCGAGGCGTCGGCCCAGTCCCACACCTCCGCGAGCAGCTGCTCGCGGGAGAGGACGGCGCGCGGCGTGTTCGCCAGGCAGACCAGCAGGTCGAACTCGGTCGGCGTCAGATGCACGTCGGCGCCTCTGACCCGCACCCGGCGCTGTGCATGGTCGATCTCCAGCTCGCCCAGGCGCAGGATGCCGCTGCGCGGGGTGTGCGCGGCGAGGGCCGCCCGCTCCACGCGCCGCAGCAGCACGTGCACCCGGGCCGCCAGCTCGCGCATCGAGAACGGCTTGGTCATGTAGTCGTCGGCGCCGACGCCGAGGCCGACCAGCATGTCCGTCTCGTCGTCACGCGCGGTGAGCATCAGGACGGGCACCGGGCGCTGCGCCTGCACCCGCCGGCACACCTCCAGGCCGTCGAAGCCCGGCAGCATCACGTCGAGCACGAGCAGGTCGGGCTGCCACGCCTCCGCGGTGTCGACGGCCGCCGGCCCGTCGCCCGCGGTGCGGACCTGGAAGCCCTCGGCCCGCAGCCGGGCCGCGATGGCGTCGACGATGGTCCGGTCGTCCTCGACCACCAGCACCCGGCGCTGCGCCCCGGCGGAGGCTGCGGCGCCGTTCGGGCCGATGTGTGTCTGCTCCATGCGCGCCCCGCCCCTAGCGTCTTTCCGTCGCGTCGTTCTCTGCCGGCTCTTCAGCTGTGGCAAGCAGGGTACGGGCAGGTGGCGGGCGACGGCTACGCGGCACGTTGCCCGAGGTGCACTACGTCCGGTACGCCCCGGGCAACCGCGATCTCTTCGGTCCGTACCCCTTCGAAACCGGCATTCCGGAGGGCTCCCTCGAATTCGGCCGAAGGCCGGGCCGACCACACGGCGAGCACACCGCCGGGCGTCAGGCGCTCGCGGCAGCCCGCCAGACCGGCGGGGGAGTAGAGCCCGCCGTTGTCGTCGGTGACGGTCCAGCCGGGGCCGTTGTCGATGTCCAGGCACAGCGCGTCGTAGCGCTCGGGGGCGGTGCGCAGGTGGTGCAGCAGGTCGCCCTCGGCGACCTCGGTGCGCGGATCGGCCAGCGCCCGCTCCGAGACGGCGCCCAGCGGCCCGGCCCGGTGCCAGTCGATCACCGCCCGCTCCCGCTCGACGACCGTGATCCGGCCCCACCTTGGCTCCTCCGCGGCCCGGGCTAGGGAGAAGCCGACGCCGAGCCCGCCGATGAGGACGGAGGGCTCCGGGCGGTCCGCGGGGAGGGCGGCCAGCGCGGCGTCCACGAGCAGCCGCTCCGAGCGCCCGTCGGAGGTGTCCATCAGGAAGCAGCCGTTCGCGATGATCTCGTGGACCGCGTCGTCCCCGGCGCCCCGGCGGCGCAGGACGACCTCGCCGTACGGGCCCTCGCGGCGGTCCAGGGTGACGGGCCCCGGCCCCCCTCCGCTGCCGTACGGGTCGCGCTGGAGGGTGGTCATCGGGTGGCCTCCGTGTCGGTCGGTACTCGGCGGACGCGGCAGGCGGGTGCGGGGTTGAGAGCCGTGACAGGAGTCACGGTCTGTGGTTGATTCGCCTGCCCTCGATGGACCTTAATGTCGGAGGGAGCCGGAGCGGGACCGCTTTTCGCTCCGCCGGGTGCCGTGACGGACCCCGCGAGAAAGGGGCTGGGCCGAGTGAGTGTGGTGGATCCCGACGGCGAGCTCCTGCGGCGCCGGCGGCGGACTCTCCGGGCCCCTTCGCCCGGCCGGATCCTGCGGGCGCTGCCCACCCCCCTCGGCACGCCGTTCACGTTCTCCTACGGCCTGGTCCTGCTGGCCACCGCGCTCTACACGCACTACGGCGACGAGGCCACGGTCGACGTGCTCCTGCGCGAGTCCAGCACCGACGCCGCGCACCTGGCCGAACAGCCGCTCGTCGTCCTGCTGGCGAGCGCCCTGTGGATAGCCGGCGGCCTGTACTCGCTGCACGGGATCCTCTTCGTCCTCGTCGTCTCCGCGCTGGAGCGCCGGGTCGGCGGCGCCCGCGCCGCCGGCGTCTTCCTCCTCGGCCACGTGCTGGCCACCCTCGCCACCGAGCTGCCCGTGGCGGGCGCCGTGGCCGCGGGGCGGCTGCCCGAGGCCTCGCTGCACCGCCTCGACTACGGCATCAGCTTCGGCGTGATGGCCTGCACGGGTGCGCTCGCCGGGCTGCTGGGGCGGCGCGGGAAGCGGACGGTGCTCGGCCTGTCCTTCCTCATGTGCGCCCAGGACCTCGTCGAGTTCGCCGACCCCCTCGCCAGCTGGGGCCACCCCATAGCCCTGCTCACCGGCACGGCCTGCTGGGGCCTGCTGCGCGAGAAGGGCCCGGCGGAGGCGTCAGCTGCGGACGGTGCCGTCCCAGGCCCACTGCGCGCGCCGCGGGAGGCCGGGCAGGGCGGCCCGGCCGGTGCACCACAGCAGCGTCTCGGCGGGGGAGCGGCCGGCCGGGGCGTCCGGGAAGAGGCGTTCGACGGCGGGCGCGCACAGCCCGTCGGGCAGGTCGTGGCCGCCGGGGAAGGCGGGGGCGAGCCCGAGGCCGCGCGCGATGTCGTCCGTATGGAGTACGAGCTCGGTCACGCCCATGGCGGCGAAGCCGGGCGCGTCGGAGTGCCCCCACGGGTGCCAGGCGCGATCCCCCTCCCGCGCGCCGCGGACGGTCGCGGCGAGCAGCGCCGCAGCGATGCGGATGCCCTCCAGGCGGGCCGGTAGCGGCGCCAGGGGGTCGAGCGAGGCGAACAGGGCGATGTAGCGGTCGGCGGGCCGGGCCGTGAGCAGGCCCGCGTAGCCGACGAGACCGAGCGCGAGGTGGTCGAGCGTCGCGGCCGCGGACCACTCCAGGCCGGCCGCCGGCCGGGACCAGTCGCGGTCCGCGCCCGCCTCCAGGACCGCGGAGCAGTGGTCGGCGGCGTCGGTGACGAGCGCCGCCCAGGCGTCGGCGGTGCGGGGCGCGGTGCCGGCGCCGGCGCCGGCCGGAGCGGGGGAGACCCCGGCGGACGGGGTCACGGGCGCGGCCGCGCTCATGCCCGGCCCCCCGCCCGGACGGCCTCGATCAGGCGGGCGTAGCCGTCGCCGCCGTGGCCGGCCGCGACCGCCCGCTCGATGGAGGACTTCAGCAGCCCCGGCAGCGCCGGGTCGAGCCCGCGCGCGGCGCTCGCGTGCACGAAGTGCTCGATCGCGCCGAGGTGGACGTCGAGGGTGGCGTCGTCGCCCGGGTAGACGCCCGCGTCGACCTGCGGCGCGTACGTGCTCATGAAGCCGTTGACCGCGGCCGTCCAGCGGATCGCTACGGGGGTGAACGTCACCGCGTCCACCCCGTCGGCGCCCGTCAGCGCCACGCCCTGCAGCCAGCCGCCGAGCGTCGCCCACATCATGCCGAGCAGCGCGGTGTCGTAGAGGGAGGCGGCGCCGGCGTCGTCCCCGAGGCCGACGGGGTCGCCCAGGCTCGCCAGGGTCTCCCGGTGCTCGGCGAAGGCCTGCGGCGAGCCGCTGTAGAGCAGCATGACGGCCGGGCTGCCGATCCCCGGCGGCGTCGACATGATCGCCCCGTCGAGGTAGCCGATGCCGTGGCCTGCGGCCCAGGAGGCGCTCGCGCGGGCCTGCTCCGGCGTGCCGGAGGTGAGGTTGACGAGCGTGCGGCCGCGCAGCCCGCCGGCCAGGGGGCCGAGGAGGCCGTGCACGGCGTCGTAGTCCGACAGGCAGGCGAGCACCAGCGGGCTCGCGGCGACGGCCTCCGCCGCCGTCGCCGCGCGGGCCGCGCCCCGTGCGACGAGGGCCTCGTCCTTGCCCGCCGAGCGGTTCCAGACGGTGGTCTCGTGGCCGGCCTCCAGGAGGGCGCCGGCCAGGGCCGTACCCATCGAACCCAGGCCGAGAACGGTCACCTTCATGGGTGGTTTCTCCCCGTGTGTCACAGAAGTTGATCAAGTGCGACCAGCCTCGCACCGGCCCGGGGACTGCGACAGTGGCAGAAGTGACGCCAAGCGAAAAATTCCTGCCACGCCCGCCTAGGCTGGTGATCATGAGCGCCGGAACCGTGGCCGTGGCCGTGATCGACGACGACGTCCCCATGTGGGACCTGTACGAGCTGGGGGTGGTCTGCACCGTCTTCGGCATCCCGCACCACGACCTCGCCGACCCCTGGTACGACCTGCGCGTGTGCTCGGCCGGCGGGGACGCGCCGCAGCCCGGCCCCTTCGGGCTCACGCTGCGCACCTCGCACGGCCTGGAGGGGCTGGAGGGCGCCGGTACCGTGATCGTGCCGTCGGTGCCCGAGGCGTGCATCGAGGGCGGGCGCGAACTGCCGGCCGGCCTGCTGGAGGCCCTGCGCCGGGCCGCGGACTCCGGGGCCCGCATGGTCTCCCTGTGCGCCGGGGCCTTCGCCCTCGCCGCCGCCGGCATCCTCGACGGCCGCCGCGCCACCGCCCACTGGATGCACACCGAGGCCCTCGCGCGCCGCCACCCGCGGGTGCGCGTGGACGACTCGGTCCTCTACGTCGACGACGGCGACGTCCTTACCAGCGCCGGCGTCACCGCGGGCCTCGACCTGTGCCTGCACCTCGTCCGCCGCGACCTCGGCGCCCACGTCGCCAACCAGCTCGCCCGCCGCCTGGTGGTGCCCGCGCACCGGCCCGGCGGGCAGGCCCAGTACGTGGACGCCTCCGTGCCCGAGGCCGGCGACGAGGGCATCGCCCCCGTCCTGCACTGGGCCCGCGAGCACCTCGACCGCCCCCTGTCCGTCGACGACCTCGCCGCCCGCGCCGGCATGAGCACCCGCACCTTCTTCCGCCGCCTGCAGGCCGCCACCGGCACGACCCCGCTGCAGTGGCTCCTCGCCCAGCGCCTCGGCCGGGCGCAGTCGCTGCTGGAGTCGACGGCCCTGTCCGTCGAGCGCGTCAGCGAGCTCAGCGGCCTGGGCACGGCCGCCAACCTGCGGCGCCACTTCACCTTGCACTTCGGGGTGACCCCGACGGACTACCGGCGGGCGTTCCCGGGGCCGGCGGCCGCGGCCTGACCTGCCGCACGGCGTTCACGGCTCCGCCGGGCCCGGCACCGCCGCACAGCGCCGCTCCGGCTGCTCGCCGCGGCGCGGGAACAACGCGGTGGGCTCCTCTGCTTGGCAGGACGAGCCCTGTCCGCGATCCCGCCGGGCCGCCGCCGCGGCGACGAAACCCCGCCGCTGCGGCGCGCGAACTCCACCGGCGTATCCGGCGTCTCCGGGGCCCGGCCCGCCCCACCGGCGGCCGCCCGGCCCCGCCGCCCGCCCGATCGCTCAGAGCGAACGCCCGGCGGGCCGGGAACATCCGCGGAGCGGCATGCATTGAGTCGGCATAGCTCAACTTGCCTGCCTAAGGGGAGATCATGGCTTCGACGTCCACACCGCTCACCCTGCCCGTGCTGCCCCTCGACGACGAGGTCGTCCTGCCCGGCATGGTGGTGCCCCTCGACCTGTCCGACACCGAGGTGCGGGCCGCCGTCGAGGCCGCCCAGGCCGCCGCGCGGGGCGGCGACAAGCCGCTCGTGCTGCTCGTGCCGCGGGTCGAGGGCACTTACGCGGGCGTCGGCACGCTCGGCAGCGTCGACCAGGTGGGGCGGCTCTCCGGCAGCGGCGACCCCGGCGCGCTCATCCGCGGCGTCCGCCGGGTGCGCATCGGCGCGGGGACGACCGGCCCCGGAGCCGCCCTGTGGGTCGAGGGCACCGCGATGGAGGAGATCACCCCCGACCCGCTCCCCGGCGCCGTCACCGAGCTCGTCAAGGAGTACAAGGCGCTCGCCACCAGCTGGCTGCGCAAGCGCGGCGCCTGGCAGGTCGTCGACCGCGTCCAGCAGATCGAGGACGTGGGCCAGCTCGCCGACAACTCCGGCTACTCGCCCTTCCTGACGCTCCAGCAGCGCGTCGAGCTCCTGGAGACCGCCGACCCGGTGGCCCGGCTCAGGCTCGCCGTCGGATGGCTGGGCGAGCACCTCGCCGAGCAGGACGTCGCCGAGTCCATCGCCAAGGACGTCCAGGAGGGCGTCGACAAGCAGCAGCGCGAGTTCCTGCTCCGCCGCCAGCTGGAGGCCGTCCGCAAGGAGCTCGCCGAGCTGGGCGGAGACCCGGGGAACGAGCCGGACGACTACCGCGCCCGCGTCGAGGCCGCCGGCCTGCCCGTAAAGGTCCGCGAAGCGGCCCTGAAGGAGGTCGACAAGCTGGAGCGGTCCTCCGACCAGAGCCCCGAGGGCGGCTGGATCCGCACCTGGCTGGACACCGTCCTGGAGATGCCCTGGAACGAGCGCAGCGAGGACGCGTACGACATCCCCGGCGCGAAGGCCGTCCTCGACGCCGACCACGCGGGCCTGGAGGACGTGAAGGAGCGGATCACCGAGTACCTGGCGGTGCGCAAGCGGCGCGCCGACCGGGGGCTGGGCGTGGTCGGCGGCCGGCGCGGGGGCGCGGTGCTCGCGCTCGTCGGGCCGCCCGGAGTCGGGAAGACCTCGCTGGGCGAGAGCGTCGCCCGCGCCATGGGGCGGAAGTTCGTCCGCGTGGCCCTCGGCGGCGTCCGCGACGAGGCCGAGATCCGCGGCCACCGGCGCACGTACGTCGGCGCGCTGCCCGGCCGGATCGTGCGGGCGGTCAAGGAGGCCGGCTCGATGAACCCGGTCGTCCTGCTCGACGAGATCGACAAGGTCGGCTCGGACTTCCGCGGCGACCCGGCGGCGGCCCTCCTGGAGGTCCTGGACCCGGCGCAGAACCACACCTTCCGGGACCACTACCTGGAGGTCGAACTGGACCTGTCGGACGTCGTCTTCCTGGCGACGGCCAACGTCCTGGAGGCCGTCCCCGAGGCGCTGCTGGACCGCATGGAGCTGGTCCGCCTCGACGGCTACACCGAGGACGAGAAGGTCGTCATCGCCCGCGACCACCTGCTGCGCCGCCAGCTGGAGCGCGCGGGCCTGGAGCCCGGCGAGGTCGTCCTGGAGGACGCCGCCCTGCGCAAGCTCGCCGGCGAGTACACCCGGGAGGCGGGCGTGCGGAACCTGGAGCGCGCCGTCGCCCGGCTGCTCCGCAAGGTCGCGGCCCGGCATGAACTGGGCGAGCAGGAGCTGCCGTTCACCATCGGCGAGGAGCAGCTGCGCCCGCTGATCGGGCGGCCGCACCACACCCCGGAGTCCGCCCAGGACCCGGCCGAGCGGCGCACGGCGGTGCCGGGCGTGGCGACGGGGCTCGCGGTCACGGGCGCGGGCGGCGACGTGCTGTTCGTCGAGGCCTCCCTGGCCGACCCGGAGACGGGCGGCGCGGGCCTGACCCTCACCGGCCAGCTGGGCGACGTGATGAAGGAGTCGGCGCAGATCGCGCTGTCCTTCCTGCGCTCGCACGGCGCGGAACTGGAGCTTCCCGTGGGCGACTTCAAGGAGCGCGGCGTGCACCTGCACGTGCCGGCGGGCGCCGTCCCGAAGGACGGACCGAGCGCGGGCGTCACCATGACGACGGCGCTGGCGTCGCTGCTGTCGGGCCGCCGGGTGCGCCCGGAGGTGGCCATGACCGGCGAGGTGTCCCTCACGGGGCGGGTCCTGCCCGTCGGCGGCGTCAAGCAGAAGCTGCTGGCGGCGCACCGCGCGGGCGTGACGACGGTGATCATCCCGAAGCGGAACGAGCCCGACCTGGACGACGTGCCGGCCGAGGTGCTGGCCGAGCTCGACGTCCACCCGGTCTCCGACGTCCGCCAGGTGCTGGCACTGGCCCTGCAGCCGGCCGGGGCGGACGTGGCGGTGGCGGCGTAGCGGTCGCAACGGCGCGGGGGCCGCGTCGGGGGAGCCTGTCGACGCGTAAGCGCGTAAAGAGACTCCTGCCCCCTTTGCCCCGTTGACGGACGCGAACCCCGCCGCTTGCATGGTCCCCGACCAAGCTCCGCTGACCGACCAGTCACGTCCGGAGGGGGAACCTTGCGCAAGACGAAGGCACGTTCGGGCAGAGCAGGAAGACGGACCATCAAGAGCGGAATACCGGGCGCGGCGGCACTGATCGGTGCCGCCGCGCTCATCGTCACCGGGGCACCCGCGCAGGCGGCGGGCGGCGCCGACGGCGGCCCGGCGGAGGTGATCCCGGGCAAGGGGACCGCCACCCCGGCGCTCGTGGGCGGCATCCGCGAGGCCGCCGCCTCCTCGGGCAGCGCGGCCGACGCGGCCCGCGGCCACCTCGCCGGCAAGCGCGACCGCTACCGCATCGCCGAACCGGCCCGGGACCTCAAGCCCGTGCAGACGCTGAACGCGGGCGCGACCGAGACCGTGCGGCTGCAGCAGAAGCACCACGGCGTCGACGTCCTGGGCGGCCAGTACGTCGTGCGGATGGAGAAGAAGAACGGCAAGCGCGTCGTCACCGGCACCTCCGGCAAGTACTTCACCGGGCTCAAGGCCGCCACGCAGGCCGAGGTGAGCGAGAAGCTGGCCGTCGAGCGGGCCGTCGCCGCGACCCTGCACGACCTCGCCGGCAACCGCCTCGCCAAGAGCGACGGGGCCCGCGCCAAGGGCGCGGCGCCGCAGCAGGCCCGCTCGCTGTCGGGCACCGCGCGCGGCCTCGTCGTCGTCCCCAAGGGCCCAGGCGTCCTCACCCAGCACGTCACCGTGCGCGGCACCGACCCGGCCACCGGCCGCCCCGTGCTGCGCGAGGTCTACATCGACGCCAAGGCCGGCTACCCGGTGCTGCAGTACAGCGGCCTCAAGTCGTTCGGCACCGGCGACGCGGCCGCGCTGCGCGAGCGCGCCCGGGGCGCCGCCGCCGGCCCGTCCGGGGCCGCCGCCCGCACCGCCGCCGGCCCGCTCAGCCCGGGCATCACCGGCTCCGGCGTGAAGTACGACGGCACGACCGTCGAGCTCGGCCTGTACAAGGACACCGCCCGCAACGAGTACGTCATGACGGACTACGCGCGGATGTGGGACTCCAGCAAGAACCTGATCTCCACCTGGGACGCGCGCGGCAAGGACGTCGGCGAGACCAGCGGCCGCTGGCCCGAGGGGATCAAGGAGTTCGGCTCCCCGGAGCCCTCCTTCGGCAAGGAGGCCACGGAGGCCGGAGCCGTCGACGCCCACTGGGCCGCGGGCAAGGTCTACGACTACTACAAGAAGGTCCACGGCCGCGACAGCCTCGACGGCCGCGGCATGGCCGTCAACTCCCTCGTGGGCGTCACCGAGTTCGGCGCGCCGCTGATCAACGCCTTCTGGGACGGCACCAAGATGGTGTACGGCGGCGGCGACGAGGAGTACAGGACGCTCTCCGCCGACCTCGACGTCGTCGGCCACGAGATGACGCACGGCGTCGTCGAGAACAGCGCCAACCTCGTCTACGCGGGCCAGTCCGGCGCCCTCAACGAGGCCGTCGCCGACTACTTCGGCAACGCCATCGACGCGGACGCCGCCGGCAAGGCCATGGACGACCCGACCGCCGGCCTGCTCGGCGAGGACCTGTGCCGGACGAAGTCCCCGCGCGAGTGCGCCTTCCGCGACCTCAACGACGGTCACACCACGTCCAAGAACTTCATCGGCGTCGGCTTCGGCTCCGACGGCGGCGGCGTGCACCTGAACTCCACCATCTTCTCGGGCGCCCTGTGGGACATCCGCGAGGACGTGGGCCGCACCCTCGCCGACAAGATCGTCTACAAGGCGCTGACCGAGTACATGACGCCGCTCGACGGCTTCACCGAGGGCCGTGACGCGGTGATCGCCGCCGCCAAGGCGCTCGGCGCCTCGGCCAAGGAGCTGGGCGTCGTCCAGCGCTCCTTCAACGCCCACGGCATCGTGGCCAACTGGGAGCAGGCCCTCGGCGTCGACACCGACCTGCTCTCGTCCAGGCTCAACACCGCCAACACGGGCACGGGCGCGGGCGGCGGCTGGTGGGCCGCCTCGCGGTCGAACGACGACGGCTCCGAGGCGTACTCCGTCTGGGCCGGCCGCACGGACGGCAGCGGCTCGCCGAAGCTGATGAGCCCCAACGACGGGCGCTACCACGTCTACCCGGCCACCGACGGCAAGACCGTCGCCTGGGTCGCCTACAGCGCGGCCGGTTCCGACGTCCTGACCCGGCCCCTGGCGGGCGGACCGGTCAAGAAGGTGTACGGCACCGCGACCGGTGCGGTCAACGGCGTGCGCGTCGAGGGCGGCACGGTCGTCATCGACACCGCCGACCCCGTCGGCGGCCGGCACGTCGGCTACGTCCGCACCGGCGACAAGCAGCCCACCTGGGTGGACGGCGGCCGCGCCGAGCTGGCCACGGCCCTGCCGTCGCTGAGCGGCGGGAAGGTCGCCTACGCCAAGCTCTACCCCGAGGGCGACGACTACGGCGTCGGCACCGAGGTGCTGGACCTGAAGACCGGCACCAGGACCCTCATGGGACAGCTGGGCAAGCCCGAGTCGATCGGGCAGACCGGCATCAACGCGACCGGCGTCTTCTGGCTGGCGGACGAGACGACCGGGGACCAGGGGCAGGTGGCCGTGCGCCGCGCCGCGTTCGACGGCACCGGCGTCAAGGACCTCAGCAAGGAGACGGGCGCGGACGCGCTGCACGCCTCCGACCTCACGGTCTCCGAGAGCGCGGTGACGGTGACCGCCGAGGTGCCGGACATGACGTACCGCAACGAGACGCTGGCCAAGCTCTGGCAGTTCGCGGCCGACGGCTCGTCCCGGGCGCGCGTCTCCTGCAACCGCGGCGAGCAGACCTCGGCCGCCGCGGCCGGTGGCAAGCAGGTGGTCTGGATCGACGGCACCACCGGCACCACCGACCTGGTCACCCGCACCCGCCCGGCGGGCACCTGCGGCTGACCCGCACCTCCTGCTCCATCCCCGCGTGACAGCAGTACCGGGCCCCCGGCGCCGATGTGCCGGGGGCCCGGCGTGTTTCCTCGCGGGCCGGTGGGGCGGTCCGGCGGGCCCTGGTCAGCCGTTGGCGAGCGCCTGGAGCCGGCTGTACGTGCCGTTGAAGCGGTTGTGGTCACCGACGGTCGGTCCGGTGTCGGTGTACTGCCAGATGGTGTGATAGCCCCAGCCGGCGGGGAGTTCACCGGCGGAGGCGCCGTAGCGGGGCACCCACAGGGGGTGGGTGGAGGCGAAGCCGCCGTAGTTGCCGGTGCACTGCTTCCACCAGTTGGCCGAGGTGTAGACGACCGCGTCGCGTCCCGTGCGCGCCTTGTACGCGGAGAAGAAGTCCCGGATCCAGCCGACGAGCGCGCTCGCGCTCATCCCGTAACAGGTGGGGCCGTAGGGGTTGTACTCGATGTCCAGGACGCCCGGCAGCGTCCTGCCGTCCTTGGACCAGCCGCCGCCGTGCGTGGCGAAGTAGACGGCCTGGGCGGCGCCGCCGGAGTTGTCCGGCAGGGCGAAGTGATACGCGCCGCGGATCATGCCGGCGGCGTACGAGCCGTTGTACTGCTGCGCGAAGTACGGGTTGGTGTAGCTCGTGCCCTCGGTCGCCTTGACGTAGGCGAAGCGGTTCCCGGCGTTCCAGAGGACGGCCCAGGGGACGTTGCCGTTGTGGCTGGAGACGTCGACGCCTTCGACGGAGGCGGCGGTCCGGGGCGGGGGAGGGGTGCCGGGGCCGGGGTCCTCGTGGGCCCGCAGGGTGGAACCGAGCCAGTCCCGCTCGGGGTGGGCGGGGGGTCTCGCGTCCTGCGCGGCGGCGGGCAGGGCGAGGAGGCAGAGGGCGGACAGCAGGGAGGACAGGAGGAGGGAGAGGAGCGAGAGGGGGGAGAGCGGGGAGAGGGTGCGTAACGCCGCGGGGGATCTGCGGCCCGTGCGGCCGGATCTGTATCTGAACGCGACCATGGCGTGCCTTCCAGAAGGGTCCGTGGGGGGGAGTACCAATGACGCGTCGGCGACGCGGGACATTGGTATGGCCATGTCATAAATGACGTTATGGGGACGGACGCGCCAGGCATAGGGGGACGCGGTGCTGCCGTTGGTCTAATCCTGCGAAATACTGGCGGAGCTGCGGTGAAGACCGCGAACGGGAAAAACTTTCAACAACCGGAAACCCGGAGAGGGCCCTGACGTGCACCAGACGACTACCCCGCCCCCCGAGGAGGGCGGGCCGGGCGCCGCGGACAGCAGAGGTATGGACCAGGCCTACCTCTCCCTGGAACGCGAGCTGGCCGTCTTCCTGCGCCGGGCCCGGGCGTCCTCCGGTGAGATGGCCCGCGCCGTCCACCCCGAGCTGGAGGCGGCCGCCTACGGCCTCCTCGTCCGCCTGGAGGACGCGGGACAGCAGCGCGCCACGGACCTCGCCGCGTACTTCGGCGTCGGCAAGGCCACGATGAGCCGGCAGCTGCGCGCCCTGTGCGAGCTCGGCCTCGTCACCCGCGAGCCGGACCCGGCCGACGGCCGCGCCTCCCTGGTCCGCATCACCGAGGAGGGCCGCGCCCGCTTCACGCGCGTCCGCGACGCCCGCCGCGCGCAGTACGTGCGCAAGCTGAACGACTGGGACCGCGGCGAGGTGGCGGAACTGGCCCGGCTGCTGCACCAGCTGAACGCGAGCGCGGAGCAGTAGCCCACCGGCTCCGGCCGGTGCCGGGCCCGGGGCCCGTCAGAGTTCCACGTACACGGCCGCGGCGTCGTCGTGCCGCTTGCCCGGCCGCTCGCCCCGCGGGCCGCTTTCCGCGGTGCGTACGCGGTCGATCAGCGCCTGCGGACCCTCCTTCGCCAGGACCGCCAGGCAGTCGGTCCAGTCCCCTTCCCGGAAGACTTCGACCCACCGCCCCGCGCCGTCCGTGAGCGCGGCCAGCGCCCGTACCTCCGCCCGCGCGAGCGAGCCCGTCACCGCCCGCGCGGCCACGTCCGGATCCGCCGCGGCCGTGAAGAAGCCGCCCTCCGCGTTGCGCGCGGCGTCCGTCACCGGGCCCAGCGCCCGCAGGCGTTCGATGCGGTCGTCCAGGACGGCCGTCACCGTGCGGCCGGGTGACTCGACGAGCAGCGCGGAGTCGGAGAGCACGAGGTACTCCACGCGCGCGTCGTCCCACCGGGCGGCGACCACCGTGGCCTGCGGCGTGCGCCGGTGCGCGAGGTCGCAGGAGTCCCGGTGGGCGTCCGCCGTACGGGAGACGGCCGCCGACAGACAGCGATCCAGCGTCAGCTCCCGCTGTGCCACGGCCAGTTCGAGGAGCGCACCGCCCAGCCGTGCCGTGAACCAGGGCACCCCGTGCACGCATCCGGTCTCTCCGGAGGGCGGCGGCGTCACCCCGTCGAGCAGGACCAGCGCGCCCCCCTTACCCGAGGCGGGCAGGGCGACGGATACGAAGTCCTCGTTCGGGTGTCGGACATCCCCCGGCCGGGTGGCGAGTTCGATGCGCATGGGGCCAGTGTGCCGGATGCCGGAAATCGACGGAGGCACGTGCGCATCCTGTCGGCGCCCTCCGCGTTGCTTCAGGTGACGTGCTGACCTGGCACGTGTGCGATGAGTGAAGCAGGCCGATTGTCAATCTCAAAGAGAGATTCACTCCTTCGAGTGGCCGGGCGGTCGATGGGCACTCCCGCCCCGCAGAGGTGCTGAAAGGGTCAAATCAGTACCAGGGGTGGGACGAGAAAAGATGGTGAGCACCGGTGCGGAAGAAGCGGCTTGGGGGCGGCGGCGGACGGAAGCCGCGGGCCACGGCGGTGCCGGAGCGCACCGCCCGCGTACGGAACCGACTGACCGCCTCCGTCGCGGTCATCGCCCTCGCCGTGCTCGGCGCGAGCGCCTCCGGCGTCCGCGAGGCCTGGCGCGACCTCACGGAGGCCCGCGGCCTCGTCGCCCTCGCCACCGCCGACGAGTCGGCCCTCGCCCTCGCGCACTCCCTGGCCGACGAGCGCGACGCCATGGTGCAGTACGTGGCGGGCGGGCGCGCCGACTCCACCGGCGCGGGCCTCTCCGACCGCCAACGGGTCGCCCTGGACCGGCAGATCGAGCAGTTCCGGCCCGATGCGCCCGCGCCCGTCCGCGAGCTCCTCGACGCCCTCCCGCACATCCGCCGCGAGGCCTACTCCGGCAAGGGCGACGCCCTGGCCGCCTTCACCGCCTACACCCCCGCCGTGCAGGCCCTCCACGGCCTCGCGGACACCCTCGACCGGCAGGCCGGCGGCGGCGACTCCGCCGCGCTGCCGCCGCTCGCCCGCGCCACCGAAGCCGCCTCGGCCGGGCGCGGCCTGCTCCTGGGCGCCCTGGCCGCCCAGGGCCGCAAGCCCGAGCTGGCCGCCGCGGCCCAGCGCGCCGACACCCGCACCCAGGACGCCCTGGCCGACTTCCACCGCCTCGCCCCCGCCGCCGCCCGCGACGCCTACGCCGAAGCCGTCACCGGCCCCGACATCAGTGCGGCCCAGGGCCACCTCGTCCGTCTCACCAGGAGCCAGGCGGCCGGAGAGCTCGCCACCCAGCCGGCCGACCCCGTCCGCACGGCCCTCACCACCCGCCTCCAGCGCATGCGCGGCGTCGAGACCGCCCTCGCCGAGAGCGAGGCGCCCCGCCTGGAAGCCCTGCGCCACGAGGCCATGACCGAGCTGGAGCGGCGGGTGATGACCGCCGCGCTGTGCCTCTTCACCGCCCTGTTCACCGGCATCTGGTCCACCCGCTCGGTCACCCGCCCGCTCGGCGCCGTGCGGCTGGGCACCCGGCGCGTGAGCGCCGACCCGGTGACCGAGGAGCCCATCGCCTTCAAGGGCCGCGACGACGAGTTCGCCGAGACCATCCGGGCCGTCAATCACCTCCAGGGCAAGTTCCGCCGCCAGCAGGGCCGCATCGCCGCCCTCGAAGGCGAGCGCACCCGCCTGATCACCGCCCGCCAGGACGCCGCCGACGAGCGCGACTCCCTGCGCGCCGAGCAGCAGCGGCTGACCGAGCGGCTCGCCGCCCTGCCCGCCGAGCAGCCCGGCGGCCGCGCCGGCGAGACGGGCATCCTCGTCGGCCTCTCCCTGCGCACCCTCGGCCTGGTCGAGCGCCAACTGGCCGTCATCGAGGGCATGGAGGCCCACGAGGCGGACCCCGAGCGCCTGGAGACCCTCTTCAAGCTCGACCACCTCGCCACCCGCATGCGCCGCAACAGCGAGAACCTGCTCGTCCTCGCCGGAGCCGAGAGCGGCACCGGCCGTGCGGGCCCCGTCCCCCTGCTCGACGTCCTGCGGGCCGCCGTCGGCGAGACCGAGCGCTACCAGCGCGTGCGCATCCAGTCCCTGCCGCCGCACGCCCGCCTCGCCGGCTTCGCCTCCGAGGACGTGAGCCACCTCGTCGCCGAACTGCTGGAGAACGCCACCGCGTTCTCCCCGCCGGACGCCCAGGTGCAGGTCTCCGCCTGGCACCTGGAGGGCGGCGAGATCGTGCTCTGCGTCCAGGACGAGGGCATCGGCATGGCCCCCGAGCGGCTCGCCGAGGTCAACGCCCTGCTGGCCGACCCCGACCCGGCCTGCCCCCCGCTGCCGGCCGCCGACCACGCCGGCCGGGCCGACGGTACGGTCCGCTCCGGGCGTGCGGCGCAGTCGCCGCTCGGCCTCGGCCTCTACGTCGTCGCCCGGCTCGGCCTCCGGCACGGGGTGCGCGTCCAGCTGCGCGAGCAGACCACCGGCGGGGTCGCCGCGGTCGTGGTGCTGCCCGTGAGCCTGCTGCCCGCCGGCCCCCCGGCCGTCACCGGCCTGGGGGACACCCCGCCCGTCCCGGGCGCCGCGGCCGTCCCGCAGGTCCACCTCCCCGGCTCCATCGCCGAGGCCAACTCCCATACGCTGCGCGGCCGCCCGCAGGACGGCCGGCGGCAGCCCGGCGCCCACGCGGCCCCCGCGCCCGTCCACCCGGCCGACCCGCCCGCCGCGCCCGGCGGCCTCGCCGAGCCCGCGCCGTCCGCCGAGTCGACGATGCGGCTGACGGGCTTCACGGAGACGCAGCCGCCCGTGCCGCCGCCCGCGTCGACGGGGCGCCACGCACGCCCGGCCGCGCCCCCCGGGTCCGCGGCCCCCGGGCCCGCGGCCCCCTCCGCCGACGGCCCCGGCACCGGACTTCCCAACGGCACCGCCCTGCCCAAGCGCACCCCCAAGGTCGTCGCCCAGCGCCCCGCCCCCCAGCGGGTGCGCCAGGGCGTGGACGCGGAGGCGCTGCGGCGCAAGCTGGCAGGTTTCCAGCGCGGCGCGGCCGACGGGCGGCGGGACGCCCGGGCCGAGCTGGCCGGGCGCGAGACACAACGGAATCAAGCGGGCCCGCCGGACGCCGGCGGCACCCCCGAGGAGGCACGCGGTTGACTGCATTCCCCCGGGGGGCGACCCCCGTATCCCCCGTCGGCCCCGTCTCCTACGGACTGAGCCACGAAGCCCGCAACCTGCACTGGCTGCTGACCAACCTGGTGGAGGAGGTGCCCGGAGTGCGGTCCGTCGCCGTCGTGTCCTCGGACGGGCTGCTCCTGCTCTCCTCCGACCCGCGCATGGCCCACCGCGGCGAGAGACCGGAGGGCCCGCGCGGCTCCACCGCCGACCTCGCCACCATCGTCGCGGGCCTGGGCAGCCTGACGACCGGTGCGGCGTGCCTGATGGACGGCGGCTTCGTCAAGCAGACGATGGTCGCGATGGACGAGGGCAGCCTGTTCGTGATGACCATCAGCGACGGCTCGCTGCTGGGCGTCCACGCCGAACCCGACTGCGACATGGGCGTCGTCGCCTACCACATGGCCCTGTTCGTCGGCCGGGCCGGACACGTCCTCACCCCCGAACTCCGCAGGGAGCTGCGGCAGTCGGTGGAGGCGGTCGGATGACGGGCTCCGCCGCCTGCGGCAAGCCTGCGCGCGTCCGCCCCTACTCGCTCACCGGCGGGCGCCCCCGCCGGTGCCGGCTGCTGCTCGTGGAGACGTTCGTGGCGGCGCTCGACGCCCCCGGGCTCCCCGCGGGCACCGGGCCGCACGGCGACGCCGGGCCCGGCGCCCGCGTGCCGCCCGAGGCCCGCGCCATCCTGGACCTGTGCCACCGGCTGCGGTCGGTCGCGGAGATCGCCGCCCTGCTGCGGATGCCGCTCGGCGCGGTCCGGGTCCTCCTGCTCGAACTGGCCGAGCAGGGCCGGGTGCGCGTCTTCGACACCGCGCACGGCACGGACCGGCCCGACCGCGTGCTGCTGGAGAGGGTGCGGGATGCACTCCACCGACTGTGAAGAACGCCCGGAACCCCGCACGGCCACCCTCGGCGCCGTCGCCGCCGACGACGCGCCGCGCGCCTGGCAGACCGACCGCACCCGCGCCCCCCTCGCCACGAAGATCGTCGTGGCGGGCGGCTTCGGCGTCGGCAAGACCACCTTCGTCGGCTCCGTCTCCGAGATCACACCGCTGCGCACCGAGGCGGTGATGACGGCCGCGGCGGCCGGCGTCGACGACGCCGGCGCCACCCCCGCCAAGCGGACCACCACAGTCGCCATGGACTTCGGGCGCCTCACGCTCGACGCCGACCTCGTGCTCTACCTCTTCGGCGCACCCGGCCAGAAACGATTCTGGTTCATGTGGGACGACCTGGTGCGCGGCGCGATCGGCGCCGTCGTCCTGGCCGACACCCGCCGCCTGGCCGAGTCCTTCGCCGCCCTCGACTACTTCGAGACCGCCGGCCTGCCCTACATCGTCGCGGTCAACCACTTCGAGGGCGCCGACCGCTACCCTCCCGAGGCCGTGCACGAGGCGCTCGCGCTGCCGCCGCCCGTGCCGGTGGTGACCATGGACGCCCGGAAGCGGATCACGGTCGTCGACACCCTGCTGGCCCTGGTCGGCCGCGCGCTCGCGACCCTGCCCGAGTGAGGAGCGACCCGTGCGACGGATCCTCATCGCCGGGGCCGGCCAGTCCGGCCTCCAACTGGCCCTCGGCCTGCAGTTCCACGGCTACGACGTCACGCTGATGTCCAACCGCACCTCCGAAGAGATACGTTCCGGCCGGGTGACGTCCACCCAGTGCATGTTCGCCACGGCCCTGCGTCACGAGCACGAGCTCGGGCTCGGCTTCTGGGCGGCCTCCGCCCCGCGCATCGAGGGCGTCGGCGTCTCCGTCGCCGAGCCGGTCCCGGGCGGGCACCGGCGCGCCGTCGACTGGCTCGGCCGGCTCGACGGCTGCGCCCAGTCCGTGGACCAGCGGCTGAAGATGTCCGGCTGGCTGGACACCTTCGCCGAGCGCGGCGGCCGGCTGGTCGTCCACGCCGCCGCCGTCTCCGACCTGGACGCCCTCGCCGGCCACTACGACCTGGTGCTCGTCGCCACCGGCAAGGGCGAGCTCGCGGAGCTCTTCGACCGCGACCCCGCCCGCTCCCCGCACACCGTCCCGCAGCGGGCCCTCGCCGTCGCCTACGTGCACGGGCTCGGTCCCCGGCCCGAGCACGCGGGCACCGAGGCGGTGCGCTGCAACCTGGTCCCGGGCGCGGGGGAGCTGTTCGTCCTGCCGACGCTGACCGTCTCCGGCCGCGCCGACGTCCTGTTCTGGGAAGCCGTCCCGGACGGCCCGCTGGACGTCTTCCAGGACCAGCCCGGCCCGGACGAGCACCTGGCGCGCACCCTGGAGCTGATGGAGCTCTACGCCCCGTGGGAGTACGCCCGCGCCACCCGCGTCGAGCTCACCGACGCCCACGCCACCCTGGCCGGCCGCTACACCCCGGCCGTGCGCGACCCCGTCGGCCGGCTGCCGTCGGGCGGCGTGGTCCTCGGCGTCGGCGACGCGGTCGTCGCCGACGACCCCGTCACCGGGCAGGGCGCCAACTCCGCCGCCAAGTGCGCCGCCGCCTACCTCGCGGCGATCGTGCAGCACGGCGAGCGGCCCTTCGACGCCGCGTGGATGCGCACGGCGTTCGACCGGCACTGGGCCACGGCCCGGCACGCCACCGCCTGGACACACGCCATGCTCGCGCCGCGGCAGCCGCCGCACGTACGGGAGCTGCTGGCGGCGGCGGCCGGCCTCCAGCCGGTCGCCGACCGCATCGCCAACGGCTTCGACGACCCCGCGGACTTCGCGGACTACTTCTACGAGCCGGAGCGGGCGGCCGCCTACGTGGCGGAGGCGGAGAAGGCGGCGTCGTCGGGTGGGACGGAGGTGGAGGCCCCTGTGGCGGGAGCGGCCGGCTGAGCGGTCGCCCCGTCCGCCCCGCGGTGCTGCTGAGCCGTCACGCCCTCGACGGCGCCTGCGCCGATCCGTAGCCGGTGTCGGAGCCGGACAGGGCGCCCTCCGGCATCGGCGGCGGCACGTACCGCCGCAGCGGCTCCTCGTCCGCGTCCGGCCGGACGGCCCCCAGCAGCGGGTTGGCGGCGATCGGCGAGACCTTCACGGTGCTGCCCGGGCGCGGCGCCTGCATCACCAGGCCGTGGCCGATGTAGAGCGCGACGTGCGTCGCCCCTTCGAAGTAGATCACCAGGTCGCCGGGGCGCAGCTCGTTCAGCGGGACCCTCGGCAGGGTCCTCCACTGCTCCTGGCTGGTGCGGGGGATGACGTCGCCCGCGTGGGCCCAGGCCTGCGAGGTGAGCCCGGAGCAGTCGAAGGAGTCCGGCCCCTCCGCGCCCCACACGTACGGCTTGCCGAACTGCCGGAAGGCGTAGGCGATGGCCCTGCCGCCCGAGGCGGACGGCCTGGAGGAGCCGCTGAGCCGGCCCGAGGAGAGCAGCATGCGCTGGGCCTCGCCGATGTTCTTCTGCTCCAGGGCCTGGACCTCGGCGAGCTGCGTGCCGGTCAGCGAGGCGAGCATCTTCTCGACCTCGCCGAGGCGCTTCCTGACGGCGTCGCGCTGCCGCTTCTGCCGCGCCGCGAGCACCTGCTGCTCGTTGAGGGCGGCCCGGGCCCGGGCGGCCACGTCCGACGCGTACTTCTCGCCCTTCGTGAGGCGGCCGACGGTGGCCGCACGCTGCCCGGCGGCGCGCTGGATGCGGTGGCCGCTGTCGAGCGCCTGCTGCGGGTCGGAGCTGAGGAAGACGGAGACGTACGGGGCGAGGGTGCCGCTCATGCCCTGGTACTGCTCCCGGGCGAGCCGGCCGGCGGCGTCCCGGCTGCCGGTGAGGGCCACGCGGGCGGTGGCGAGCTCGTCGTTGAGCTCGTCGACCCGCTGCTGCTGGACCTTGAGCTTCTCCTCGGTCGCGTTGTAGGCCTCGGTGGCCTCCTCGGCCTTCCGGTAGAGGGACTGCAGCCGGGAGAGCAGGCTGCCGACGGACTGGCGGGACGGGCGGGACCGCTCGGGCGGCTCGCCGGGTGCGGCCGCGGACAGGGGCGCGGGCAGTGCGAGCGACGCGGCGCCGGCCATCAGCGCCGCCGTGCAGACAGAACGCGCGAACCGTCCTGACACGAGCTCACCTCCGGTATGGGGCGTGATCGTCAACAGGTGAGGATCGTTCCACGTGCGGTCCTATTTATGTGGGCGATGTGGGCGAATCCGCCTAACCTGCTCACCCCTGGGTTGCCGGGCGTCACCCGGCCGGCGGCCCCGCGCCCGCCCGCGTGCCCCGGATGCCGCCCGCGGGCGCCCTTGCGGACGGCTCAGGCGTCCGCTCCGGGGCGCGGGCGCTTCGTCCACGGCCACTTCAGGCCGCGCTCCGGGCGGCGCCCCTCCGGGTCGTAGACGTACTTCCAGCCCTTGTGCAGCCCCAGGCGGCGCGTCGTACCGGCCTGGACCCGGTGGTAGACGAGGACCGTCGGGGCCCCGCCGCGCTCGTCCGGCACCGGGACCTCGTAGACCTTGGGCGGGTGCCCGGTGTGTCCCAGCAGTACCGGCAGTACGCGCCCGTCCAGGGGGCCGCCCACGAAGGGCGTATCTTCGCTTCTCACGGGTCCAGTGTCCGTCAGGCCGCGGCGCCGGCCCGCCGGCGTAGCGCATCAGAGCAGGTGCGCCGCATCCGACACCACCGGAATGACCTGGCGGGCCAGGCGCCCCACGGGCCCTTCCGCGCGCTCCAGCGCCAGCGCCGCACGGGTGACCTCCGCCGTCTGCGGGTCGTTCGCCGAGGTGGCCGTCAGCAGCGCCACGAAGTGGTCGACGAGCCAGTCGCGCAGCTCCTCGACGGGCGGCTGCTTGCCCTCGTCCAGCCAGATCAGGGAGGCCGCCTCCACGGCCGTGATCCAGGTGCGGACCATCATGCGCAGCCGGGGGCCGGGCTCCGGCACCTGCAGGTGCTTGAGGATCTGCGCGGCGGCGGCCCGGCGCACCCCGTCCACGATCGCGCCCGTGCGGGAGGTCTCGGCGACGCTGCCGCCCTGCAGCAGCGCGCCGAACCCGGCGTCGTGCTCGTCCACGAACGCCAGGTAGCGGTCGAGGACGGCGGCCAGGCGGCCGGTGAGGGGGCCGGTCTGCGGCTCGGCGAAGCACAGCTCCAGGTCGTCGGCGGCGCTGCGCAGCGCCGTCTCGTACAGCTGGGGCTTGCCGCCGGGGAAGTAGCGGTACACCAGGGGCCTCGACACCTTGGCGGCCGCCGCCACGTCGTCCAGGGAGACGTCCTCCGGGGCGCGGTGGGCGAAGAGCACGAGGGCGGCGGCGATCAGCTGGGTGCGGCGTTCCTCGACGCTGAGTCTGCGGTAGGCGGGGCGGGCGGACGGAGTCGGTGCTGCCGGGGCGGTTCCGCTGCCGTTCATGCAGGGCAGCGTAACGGTGCGGCCGCGGGTGCTCCGCCCCCGCCGGCCGGGCCGGGCCTGTCCGCGAAGGGTCGGGCCGGGAGCGCGGGCGGCCTCCGGCGGGGTCAGGCCAGGAGCCCG
Organism: Streptomyces telluris; assembly: GCF_024519335.1. NCBI lineage: Bacteria > Bacillati > Actinomycetota > Actinomycetes > Kitasatosporales > Streptomycetaceae > Streptomyces > Streptomyces telluris. The sequence continues at coordinate 387,224 of NZ_JANIID010000002.1, read as the reverse complement.
GAGGCGCGCCACAGCCGGCGGCCCACGCCCCGCATCACGCCGATGTCGTCCAGGAAGTCGGTGAGCCGCTTTGCGCCCGCCTGCATCACCTCGCGCCGGTGGCCGCTGGCCCGCACCTGGGCGACGGCCTCGCGCCGGTCCAGGCCCACGTTCGTGTAGACGGCCGGGTTGACGAAGGCGACCGAGAAGACGCGGGCCGCCTCGCCGCAGCTGAGCCGGGTCAGACCGGCCTCCCAGCGCGGGCAGCCCACCATCTGGCGGCGCAGCTCCTCGCGGGCGTACCGCACGTGGCGCGCCTCCTCCACGACGTGGATGCGCGTGACGCCGCGCACGAGCGTCTGCACCCGCTCGTCGGGGAAGGTCAGGCGCTGCATGTGGTCGAGGATCTCCTCGCCCAGCAGCGTGCAGGCGAAGGAACCGGGCGTGGTGGACACCGTCTTGAGGATGCGGGCCAGGTTGTGGTGCAAGGGCGTCACGGGGTAGGCGGGGGCGCCGCCGCGCTCGATCAGCCGGGCGAACATCTTCGAGTGCCGGCATTCGTCGGCGATCTCGGTGAGCGCGTAGCGGACGTGGGAGCTGGTCAGGGGCTTGTCGTAGACGTGCCGGACCAGCAGCTGCATCAGGATGAGCTCGAACCAGATGCCGAGCGAGGCGAGCGAGGCGGCCTCGTGCCGGGAGAGTTCGAGGCGCTGCTCCTCGGACATCGTGCGCCACAGCGGGGTGTCGTAGAGGGAGAGCAGCTCGGGCGGCCAGAACCACTTGCCGTCCTCGAGGGGCGCCTCCCAGTCGAGTTCCGTGTCCGGGTCGAAGGAGTGTCTGGCGGAGGACTCCAGCAGCCGCAGCGCGACCTGTTCGCGGTCCTTGAGCGGCCCGAGGGCGTCCCGGAGGGGGCTTGCTACAGGGTTACTTGGGGTCACACCCTTATGAGACTGCCTGTCAGCAAGGGCGTCAATCCTTCGGGGTGAGTTGATGAAGGGTCGTTGACCCGGCGGTAACCGGCGTGTGAGCCTGCCAACGAGAACGGGAGAGGACAGGAGACGTCGATGACGACGCGCAACCTCTACGCACACGACTCCGGCGACCCCGGATGGACGGTGCCCGCGACCGGAGCGGCCCGCTTCAGCTGGGAATACGATGACGGCCGCGACCGGCTGCTTGCCCTTTACCAAAAGGGCAAGGACAAGCAGTGGGACGCCGAGAAGCGCATCGACTGGTCCCTTCCCGTCGATCCGTACGATCCGCTGGGCCTGCCCGACGACAACATGCCCGTGTACGACACCCCTTACTGGGGAAAGATGAGCGGGAAGGACAAGAGCGAGCTGCGGCGCAATTACGCCGCCTGGCAATTCAGTCAGTTCCTGCACGGCGAGCAGGGCGCCATGGTCTGCGCGGCACGCATCGTGGAATCCGTCCCGGACCTCGACGCGAAGTTCTACTCCGCCACCCAGACCATGGACGAGGCCCGCCACGCCGAGCTCTACGGCCGCTTCCTCCAGGAGAAGATTGGCCTGGTCTATCCCATCGACGACAACCTCCAGTCCCTGCTGGGGGACACCCTGCGCGACTCCCGCTGGGACATGCCCTACCTCGGCATGCAGGTGCTCATCGAAGGCCTGGCCCTCGCCGCCTTCGGCATGCTCCGCGACGTCACCGACAAACCGCTGCCCAAACAGATCCTCGCCTACGTCATGCAGGACGAGGCCCGGCACGTCGCCTTCGGCCGCATGGCCCTGCGCGACTACTACCGCCAGTTGTCGCACGCCGAACTGCGCGAGCGCGAGGAATTCGTCATCGAGGGCTGCTATTTGATGCGCGACCGGCTGCGCGGCGAGGTGGTGCTCACGGACTTCGGCATTCCGGAGGCCGAGGCCCTCGAACTCAGCGACCAGTCCGAATACATGCGCGTCTTCCGGAAGTTGCTTTTCTCGCGCATCGTGCCGTGCGTCAAGGACATCGGCCTGTGGGGCGAGCGGCTGCAGCGCGCGTACGTCGACATGGGCGTGCTGGAGCTGGGCGACGCGAGCCTGGACCTGCTCATGGCCCAGGACGAGGAGATCGCCGAGCAGCTGGACGCGGAGCGCTTCGCGGAGGAGGAGAAGGAGCGCCGGGCCGAGGTCGCGGAGGCGATCGCGCGGGGTGCGGGAGGGGATTCCGGGACACCTGAAACGTAGGGCCGACAGGGGCACTTGAGTGGCTTGAGTGACTTGCGCCCTGCTGGAACCTTCCTTTCGGTATGGGCGTCTTCGGGTGCACCTACGGGTGGGCCGGCGGCCCGGGCCGCCGGGCCCGGCGGACCCGTGGGCGGGTGGGGCACCGGGAGCACACACCGAGGGAGGGGACGCTCATGGCACGAACGACCGCTCGGAGGAGCCGGCATCTCCTGATCGCGACGGCGTCGGCACTGACGTTCTTCGCCACGATATCCGGTTGCGTGGCCATGGCCACGGAGGACCCGGGAACGACGGGCACACCGGGCACGGGCCGGGGCAGTGACGACGGCAAGGGGCGGGGCGGGGCCTCGTCCCCGGGCGGGCCCGGCAGCGGCACGAGCACGCCGCCGGCCCGGGTCCCGGCCGAGATCTCGCACGAGAGCGAGGACCCAGGAAAAACGGTCAACCTGACGATCGACGACGGACCCGAGCCGGGCTGGACGGTCAAGGTCCTCGACCTGCTCAAGAAGTACGACGCCAAGGCGACCTTCTGCATCATCGGGTCGCGGGCCCAGGAGTACCCCGACCTCGTGAAGAAGGTCGTCGAGGCCGGCCACCGGCTCTGCAACCACTCCGTCGACCACAACACCGCCATGGACAAGCGCCCCGAGTCCTACCAGGAGCGCCAGGTCCTGGACGCCCGCACGATGATCGAGAAGGCCGCCGGCCCCGGCGTCCGGGTGTACTACTACCGGGCCCCCGGCGGCGCGTTCACCCCGTACAGCCGGGAGGTCGCCGCCTCGCACGGCATGCGCCCCCTCGGCTGGAGCGTCGACACCCACGACTGGCGCAACCCCGGCGTCGGCCACATCGTCGACGCGGTCAAGAAGGGCATGAAGGAGGGGCCCGTGGTCCTCTTCCACGACGGCGGCGGCAACCGCGGCCAGACGGTCGCCGCCCTGGAACAGCTCCTGCCGTGGTTCAAGGAGCAGGGGTACGCGTTCGCGTACCCGAAGGTCTGAGCCGCCGGCCGCGCTCCGGCGGACGGTCCGGACTACCGGTGGACGGTCGGGACTGCCGGTGGACGGTCCTGACTACCAGCGGAAGACGTCGGTCTCCTGAGGCGGGGCGGCCGGCTCACGGACGGAGGCGGCGTTGCGCGGGTGGTGCGGATCGAGGAACCACCTGCGGGCCGAGGCGAGCCACCAGACACCGGCGAAACCCAGGACGGCGGCGACCGCGATGGGCGCGTAGTTGAACGTGTCGACGGTGACGGGGCTCGCCTGCGGCAGCATGAACAGCACGGTGATCACGGCGACCCAGCCGATCGCCACCACCCCGACCGGCTTCGACCAGCGGCCCAGGTGCCAGGGCCCGCGCTCGAAGGCGTCGCCCTTGCGCAGCCGCAGCAGGGTCGGCGCGGCGTAGGCGAGGTACAGGCCGATGGTGGCGATCGAGGTCACGGCCGCGTAGGCCGTGGAGTTGATCAGATACGGCAGCCCCAGCGCGAACGCCCCCGCGGCGGCCAGCCACACGGCGTTGGTGGGCGTGCGCGTCTGCGGGTTGATCCGGTGCCAGACGCGGGAGAAGGGCAGCGCGCCGTCGCGCGAGAAGGCGTAGATCATCCGCGAGTTGGCCGTCACGGAGGCCATGCCGCAGAACAGCTGCGCGACGATCACGACGAGCAGCAGCAGCTTCCCGGCGGCCGCGCCGAGCGCGTCCATGAAGATCTGCGCGGGCGGGACCCCCGTCGCGGTGCCCGCCGCGCCGTCCCAGTCCTGGATCGCGTACGTCAGGCCCGCCAGCAGCACGAACCCGGCGATCCAGGACGCCCAGATCGACCGGACGATGCCGCGTGGCCCGGCCACCGCCGCGTCGTTCGTCTCCTCGGTCATATGGGCGGAGGCGTCGTAGCCGGTGAACGTGTACTGCGCGACGAGGAGCGAGAGCAACCCCACGTAGAGGCCCGAGCCCCAGCCGGTGTCGTTGACGAAGTGCGTGAAGACGAACGACGCCGGCCGGTGGTGGTCCGGCACGACGGCGAGCGCGCCCACGATCAGCAGCACGCCCAGCAGGTGCCACCACACGCTCACCGAATTGAGGAAGGCCACCAGCCGCACGCCGAAGGTGTTCAGCACCGCGTGCAGCAGGAGCACCGCGCCGAACAGCAGGATCGTGTGCCCCGGCGTGGCCGCGAACCCGAACTGCAGATCAAGGTAGGCGTTCAGGAACGACGCCGCACCGAAGTCGATGCCCGCCGTCGCCGCGACCTGCCCCAGCACGTTGAACCAGCCGGTGAACCAGGCCCACGCCGCCCGCGACTTCTCCGGGGCCATCCGGTGCGCCCAGAAGTACAGCCCGGCCGACGTCGGGTACGAGGAACACACCTCGGCCATCGCCAGCCCCACGACCAGCGACATCGCCCCGACGCCGATCCAGCCCCAGGTGAGCATGGCGGGCCCGCCGGTGTGCATGCCGAAGCCGTAGAGCGTCATGCAGCCGGAGAGGACGGAGATGATCGTGAACGAGACGGCGAAGTTGGCGAACCCCGACATGTGACGGGCGAGGACCTGGGTGTAGCCGAGCTGGCGGAGGCGCTCCTCGTCGGAGACGCCGGAGACGCCGGGGGAGCCGGGGACATCGAGTGGCACGCGATTCTCTCTCTCGTGGGGAACGGTCAAGAAATGTGCGTGTTTCTGGGTGCTGGTGCTGGTGCTGGTGCGGGCTCGGTGGTGGAAGTAATCGGTCGTCGTCACCGCCTACGGGCGCGGGGCGGTCGCCGCCCGTCCCGGACGGCCCGCACGGCCCACTCCCGGTGCCGGAGGAAGAGCTCCCGGGCGTCGCCGCAGTAGGACCAGGGCACCTCGGAGGCGTACGGCCCGACGGCCCGGAACACCTCGTACGCCTCGGCGTGCCGCCCGGCGAAGGCGAGCGCGTGGGCCAGGTAATTGGCGTCGTCCAGGAACTGGGCGTGGGGCCGCGGGGAACGGTGCCGCCACCAGCCGTCCAGCACGGGGTCGATGTGCGGGCAGTCGATCCAGGGGTGGATGCTCAGCCCGTAACTGCCGTAGCTGCCGGCGTCGGTCTCCATCCGGTGCCGGTGCGACTCGGCGAGCGCCACCAGCGGCAGCACGGCGATCGGCAGCCCCCGGGGAGCGGTGTCGGCCTGCTCCTGGGCCCAGTGGAACATCTCCGCCCCCGAGCCGTGGTTGCGGGGGAAGAGATAGGTGAGCAGTTCGTGGTGGGCCTCGCGGTTGTACGGATCGCGCCGCACGACCTCGGCCCACACCTGCTCCAGCACGTCCCGGCCGGGTGCGTGGACCCGCAGGAGCGCGAGCATCACCACCCACGGCGAGGGGTCGGCCGGCGTGGCCTCGGCGGCCGCCAGACAGGTCGCCCAGGAGGCCTCCATCTCGGCCCGCCCCGCCCCGGCCCCGCTGATCATCGACCGCACGGCCTGCACGTGCGCGAGCAGCGCCAGGGCGTCACCCGACCGCGGCTCCGCCCGCGCCCACGTATCGGCGAACCGCAGCCGCGCCCCGGCCCGCGCCAGCACCTGCAGCCGGAAGATCCGCCGGTCCCAGTCCGCCCCGGTGGCCGCGAGCAGATCCCGCGGCCCTTCCCACCGCCCCATGGCGGCGTCCTCCAGCACGGCCCGTAACGGCAGGTCGTCCCGGGCCTGATGCAGATCCAGCCCCTGCCCGGCACCCCGGCGAAATCTCATCCGCCCCGCTTCCCTGAAGATGCGTCAAGTAGGCGTGTTACAGGAAAACTTGGAACGGGGCCAGGACCACCACCCCGGTCCCCGGGGGCGCACACTACCCCGGGGCGCCGCCGCATGAGGCCGTAACGGTTGAGGCCAATGGTGCCCACAACGAAGAAGGCCCGGACTCAGCGTCGCTGAGTCCGGGCCTTCTTCCAAGGCATCCACCTGCACCGTCTTCCGACGAACCAGGCGAGTGCCCCCGGCAGGATTCGAACCTGCGCACACGGCTCCGGAGGCCGTTGCTCTATCCCCTGAGCTACGGGGGCGTGTCGTCCGCGTGGTGCGGTGACGGGTAGAACATTACCAGCTTCCGGAGGGTGATCCGCAACGTCGTTCGGCGGGGTTCGGGGGCCGGGGCCGGGTGAGGGGTAGCGGACGGGGTGGGGGAGTGCGGGGCGGTCGGGGAAAGCTCGCCCGCACGGGGTGGAAGTGGGGAAAACCCGGACGCAGCGCGGGGGGCGCGCTTACTCTCGGGGTGTGCCTGGCTTGTCCGGCCGGGTCCTTGTCGTCGACGACAACAAGGTCATCCGGCAGTTGATCAGGGTCAACCTCGAGCTCGAAGGCTTCGAGGTCGTGACCGCGGCCGATGGTGCCGAGTGTCTGGAGATCGTGCACCGCGTGCGTCCTGATGTGGTGACGCTGGATGTCGTCATGCCCCGGCTCGACGGGCTGAACACGGCCGCCCGGCTCCGCGCCGACGCCCGTACGCACGACATACCGATCGCGATCATCAGCGCCTGCACCCAGCTGGAGGTCGAGGGCGGTCGTACCGCCGGGGTCGACGCCTTTCTGGCGAAGCCGTTCGAGCCGGTCGAGATGGTGCGGCTCGTGCGCAGGCTCCTGCGGCGCCGCACGGGGGAGCGGGGCGACGGGGTTCCGGGGGCGTCGGCCCCCGGGGATGCGGGAGCCGTGCGCGGGGTCCAGTCCGTCTGCGGGGCGGAGGCGTTCCGGGGGCGTGAGTAGTCCGCCCCCCAGCCGCTTCTCCCGATCCGCCTCCCCCGTCTCGTTTTCGTGAGGCACGGAGCCTCTTCACCCGGGCCGCATCGGGGTTCCGGTCGCGCCGCGCCGTCTCGGTCGGCGAAACCCATTCGCCCCTGCCCCACCTCTCTCCCCTAGGCTTGGCCCCGTGACCCCGGCCGATCTCTCCCGCACCGTGCTGCACGCCGTGCACTGCGCCGTCGAGGCCGACGAGCTGCCCGCCGCCGTGCCCACGCGGGTCACCGTGCGGGTCCCGCCCCGCCCGGGGTGCGGTGACTACGCCACCAACGTCGCCCTGCGCGTGGCCCAGGACACCGGCCGGCCCGCCCGCGAGGTCGCCGAGGTGCTGCGCAAGCGGCTGGCCGCGGAGCCGGGGGTCGCCCGGGTCGACATCGCCGGGCCGGGGTTCCTCAACATCACCCTTGAGGGAACCTCTTACACACAGCTCGTGCGGGACCTGCTGCACGCGCCGCCCGCCGCCGAGCCGCTCCCGCTGCCCGCCCCCGCACCCGGGCTCGTCGCCCGCCTCGGCTCCGACGCCGCCCGCTGGAGCCTGCTGTGGCCCGCCGGCTTCGACCGGGCCGGGCTCCTCGTCCAGCGCGACAGCAACCCCCTCTTCCGCGTGCGCTACGCCCACGCCCGTACGCAGGGGCTGCTCCGCAATGCCCGGGACCTCGGGTTCGCGTCCGCGCCCGCTGAGGGCGACGGCGACTCCGCCGCGCCGCTCCTCGCCGCCCTCGCCGACCACGCCCGCATCACCGCCGCCCGCGACCCCGAGCGCCTCGCCCGGCACCTCGACCGGATCGCCGGCGCCTTCCTGACGTGGCAGACCGGCTGCGCCGTCCTGCCCCGCGGTGACGAGAAACCCTCGGCCGTCCACGGCGCCCGCCTGGCCCTCGCCGAGGCCACGGGCAACGTGCTGGCCGACGGCCTTCACCAGCTCGGCATCACCGCACCCGCACACCTCTGAGGGGATCAGAGACCATGAGCCGTTCCGCCCACCCCGCCGGGCCCCGCTACGCCGACGTCCTTCCCGAGGGGCACTACACCCCGCCGCCGTCCGACCTCAACGCCCTCGAACCGAAGGTGTGGTCGCGCACGGTCGGCCGCGGCGAGGACGGGGTCGTCACCGTCGGCGGCATCCCCGTCACCCGCCTCGCCGAGGAGTTCGGCACCCCCGCCTACTTCCTCGACGAGAGCGACTTCCGGGCCCGCTGCCGCGCCTGGCGCGACGCCTTCGGGTCCGACGCCGACGTCTTCTACGCGGGGAAGGCGTTCCTCTCGCGGGCCGTCGTGCGCTGGCTCCACGAAGAGGGGCTGAACCTCGACGTCTGCTCCGCCGGCGAGCTCACCACCGCGCTGGCCGCCGGGATGCCCGCCGAGCGCATCGCCCTGCACGGCAACAACAAGTCCACCGAGGAGATCACCCGCGCCGTCGAGGCCGGCGTCGGGCGCATCGTCCTCGACTCCTTCCAGGAGATCGTGCGCGTCGCGCACGTCGCCGAGCGGCTCGGCAAGCGCCAGCGCGTCCAGATCCGGGTCACCGTCGGCGTCGAGGCCCACACCCACGAGTTCATCGCCACCGCGCACGAGGACCAGAAGTTCGGCCTCGCGCTCGCCGGCGGGCAGGCCGCCGAGGCCGTCCGCCGGGCGCTGAAGCTCGACGGCCTGGAGCTGGTCGGCATCCACTCCCACATCGGTTCGCAGATCTTCGACACCTCCGGCTTCGAGGTCGCCGCCCACCGCGTGGTCGGCCTGCTCAAGGAGGTCCGCGACGAGCACGGCGTGGAACTGCCCGAGATCGACCTCGGCGGCGGCCTCGGCATCGCCTACACCGCCGACGACGACCCGCGCGAGCCGCAGGAGATCGCCACGGCCCTGCGCGAGATCGTCACGCGCGAGTGCGCCTCCGCCGGTCTCGCCGTGCCGCGCATCTCCGTGGAGCCGGGGCGCGCCATCGTCGGCCCGACCGCCTTCACCCTCTACGAGGTGGGCACGGTCAAGGAGCTGCCGGGCCTGCGCACGTACGTCAGCGTCGACGGCGGCATGTCGGACAACATCCGCACCGCCCTCTACGACGCCGAGTACACCGTCGCGCTGGTCTCCCGGACGTCCACCGCCGCGCCGATGCTCTCGCGCGTGGTCGGCAAGCACTGCGAGTCCGGCGACATCGTCGTCCGGGACGCCTTCCTCCCCGCCGACGTGGCGCCGGGCGACCTGCTCGCGGTCCCCGCCACCGGCGCCTACTGCCGCTCGATGGCCAGCAACTACAACCACGCGCTGCGGCCGCCGGTGGTGGCGGTGGCCGACGGCGCGGCCCGTGTGATCGTCCGGCGCGAGACCGAAGAGGACCTTCTTCGTCTCGACGTCGGCTGACGGAAACAAAGATCTCGGATACTGGACGGGGGCAGGAAACCCCCGTCCGGTGAGTGAGACTGGTGCACTACCCAAGATGTATAGGAAACGAGGTCGGATGATGCGTACGCGTCCGCTGAAGGTGGCGCTGCTGGGCTGTGGAGTCGTCGGCTCTGAGGTGACGCGCATCATGACGACGCACGCCGACGACCTCACGGCCCGCATCGGTGCGCCCGTCGAGATCGCCGGCATCGCCGTCCGCCGGCCCGGCCGGGTCCGCGCGGGGGTGCCCGAGGAGCTCATCACCACCGACGCCACGGCCCTGGTCGAGCGCGGCGACATCGACGTGGTCATCGAGGTCATCGGCGGCATCGAGCCCGCCCGCTCCCTGATCACCAAGGCCTTCGAGAACGGCGCGAGCGTCGTGTCGGCCAACAAGGCGCTGCTCGCGGACGACGGCGCGGCCCTGCACGCCGCCGCCGAGAAGTACGGCGCGGACCTCTACTACGAGGCCGCCGTCGCCGGTGCCATCCCGCTGGTCCGGCCGCTGCGCGAGTCGCTCGCCGGCGACAAGGTCAACCGGGTGCTCGGCATCGTCAACGGCACGACCAACTTCATCCTCGACAAGATGGACACCAGCGGCGCCGGCTACTCCGAGGCGCTGGACGAGGCCACCGCGCTGGGCTACGCCGAGGCGGACCCGACGGCCGACGTCGAGGGCTTCGACGCCGCGGCGAAGGCCGCGATCCTCGCCGGCATCGCCTTCCACACCCGCGTACGCCTCGACGACGTCTATCGCGAGGGCATGACGGAGGTCACCGCCGCGGACTTTGCTTCCGCAAAACAGATGGGCTGCACGATCAAGCTGCTGGCCATCTGCGAGCGGGCCGCCGACGGGCGGTCGGTCACCGCCCGGGTGCACCCGGCGATGATCCCGCTCAGCCACCCGCTGGCCTCGGTGCGCGAGGCGTACAACGCGGTCTTCGTGGAGGCCGAGGCGGCCGGCCAGCTGATGTTCTACGGGCCCGGCGCGGGCGGCTCGCCCACCGCCTCGGCGGTCCTCGGCGACCTCGTCGCCGTCTGCCGCAACAAGCTCGCCGGGTCCACCGGCCCCGGTGAGTCCGCCTACACGCGGCTGCCCGTGAGCCCCATGGGCGAGGTGGTCACGCGCTACCACATCAGCCTCGACGTGGCCGACAAGCCGGGTGTCCTCGCCCAGGTCGCCACCGTCTTCGCCGCGCACGGGGTGTCGATCGACACCGTCCGCCAGACGGGCAAGGACGGCGAGGCCTCCCTCGTCGTGGTCACCCACCGCGCCCCCGACGCCGCCCTCACGGCGACGGTCGAGGCGCTGCGCAAGCTGGATACGGTCCGCGGTGTCGCGAGCATCATGCGGGTTGAAGGGGAGTAACAAAAGCAATGTCCGACAACAACGGCCGTCCGGCCTCCCGTACCCACCAGTGGCGCGGCATCATCGAGGAGTACCGCGACCGGCTCCCGGTCACCGCGGACACCCCGGTGGTCACCCTTCGCGAGGGCGGTACGCCGCTCGTCCCCGCACAGGTGCTCTCCGAGCGCACGGGCTGTGAGGTCCACCTCAAGGTCGAGGGCGCGAACCCCACCGGCTCCTTCAAGGACCGTGGCATGACCATGGCCATCACCCGGGCGAAGGAGGAGGGCGCCAAGGCCGTCATCTGCGCCTCCACCGGCAACACCTCCGCCTCCGCCGCGGCCTACGCCGTGCGCGCCGGCATGGTCTGCGCCGTGCTGGTCCCGCAGGGCAAGATCGCACTCGGCAAGATGGGCCAGGCCCTGGTCCACGGCGCCCGCATCCTGCAGGTCGACGGCAACTTCGACGACTGCCTGACGCTGGCCCGCGGCCTGTCCGAGCAGTACCCCGTGGCGCTGGTCAACTCGGTCAACCCGGTGCGCATCGAGGGCCAGAAGACCGCCGCGTTCGAGATCGTCGACGCGCTCGGCGACGCGCCCGACATCCACGTCCTCCCCGTCGGCAACGCCGGCAACATCACCGCCTACTGGCGCGGCTACCGGGAGTACGCCGGTGACGGGATCGCCTCCCGCACCCCCCGCATGTGGGGCTTCCAGGCTTCCGGTTCGGCGCCGATCGTGCGCGGCGAGCCGGTCAAGGACCCGCACACCATCGCCACCGCCATCCGCATCGGCAACCCCGCCTCGTGGCAGTTCGCCGAGCAGGCGCGCGACGAATCGGGCGGCCTCATCGACGAGGTGACCGACCGCCAGATCCTCGCCGCGTACCGCCTGTTGGCCTCGCAGGAGGGCGTCTTCGTCGAGCCCGCCTCGGCCGCGAGCGTGGCCGGCCTCCTCAAGGCCACCGAACTCGGCCTGGTCGACCCCGGGCAGCGCATCGTCTGCACGGTCACCGGCAACGGCCTCAAGGACCCGGACTGGGCGGTGGCGGGTGCGCCCCAGCCGGTCACCGTTCCGGTGGACGCTGTCGCGGCCGCGCAGCAGCTCGGGCTCGCCTGACCGTTCCGGATGCCCGCCAGTGGGGCGGGACGGGTGGGGGCACACCGTCAGGTCGTGCCCACCTGTCCCGCCCCGCGGGACGATTGCCCACAACCGTGTGCGGGACGATGGCAAGCCCGCCGCAGGCGACACGCATCGTGCGCCTCCCGTGCGCCCTATGTCGCCGCAGAACCTTCCTTCGATAGGCTGTACTCACTCCGCCCCGTCGCAGACCGCCGCCGTGACCCACGGCATCGCCGTCGCGGCCCTTGCGGACGTTGCACGCCCCACCAAGGCCAGACCAAGGAGAGTCATCGAGCGATGGCCGGTCCCGCGTTCCGCGCCGCCGCTGTCCGCGTGCGCACCCCTGCCACCAGCGCAAACCTCGGCCCCGGCTTCGACGCCCTGGGTCTTGCGCTGGGGCTCTACGACGACGTCGTGGTCCGGGTGGCCGAATCCGGGCTGCACATCGACATCGCCGGGGAGGGCGCCGACACCCTCCCGCGCGACGAGAGCCATCTCCTCGTAAGGGCCCTGCGCACGGCCTTCGACCTGCTCGGCGGCCAGCCGCGCGGCCTGGAGGTCGTCTGCGCCAACCGCATCCCGCACGGCCGCGGCCTGGGCTCCTCCTCGGCCGCCATCTGCGCGGGGATAGTCGCGGCCCGCGCCGTGACCATAGGCGGGGCCGAGAAGCTCGACGACGCGGCGCTGCTCGAGCTGGCCACCGAGATCGAGGGACACCCCGACAACGTCGCCGCGTGCCTGATGGGCGGTTTCACCCTGGCGTGGATGGACGCCGGAGTGGCGCGGGCCATTCGGATGGACCCTGCGGATTCCATCGTTCCGGTGGTCTTCGTGCCGTCCCGGCCGGTGCTGACCGAGACCGCACGCGGGCTGCTGCCGCGCAGCGTCCCCCATGTGGACGCAGCGGCCAACGCCGGCCGGGCCGCCCTGCTGGTCGAGGCGCTGACCAGGCGCCCCGAGCTGCTGCTGGCGGCCACGGAGGACCGGCTCCACCAGGAGTACCGCGCCCCGGCGATGCCGGAGAGCGTGGCCCTGGTCAACCGACTGCGCGCGGACGGCGTCCCCGCGGTCATCTCCGGCGCGGGACCCACGGTCCTCGCGCTGGTCGAGAGCAGTGCGGCCGACAAGGTCGCACGACTGGCGGGCGAGGGGTGGGCGGCCAACCGGCTGGCTCTCGACGCCGGGGGGACGAGCGTGCTGCCGCTCGCCTGACAGCGGAAATCCGGGCGAAATCCGGCCCCGCGAAAAATAGCGGTTGCCGGTCTTGGAGAGGGGGAATGTTTGTGGGATCCGGTAGTGTTAACCTCAAGTCTGCACTCGACGCCACATCGGCTCGGTGCTCTGTGTCCCGATCAGGGGCCGCTTTTCTTCCGGGAGCCTCCCAAACTGCCTGAGCAGCCTGCCTGAGCAGCTTCGAGCACGCTCCGGAATCGGCGTGGGTGACATGAGTGAAGCCGATACTCCATGTCTTCACCTCATTCTTCACGCCGGACCAATGAACTGATTCTTCCGCCGTACCAGCCGTACCGGCGGACCACCGCCCCGGCCCGGTCCGCAAACCGCCAGACCGTAGCCGGACAGCACAACCGGTCGCCGAGCCAGACAGGCCGACGCCCGCTCCAGGGAAGGACCCCTTCGTGAGCGACACCACCGATCTGATGGGCGTGAACGCCGGCGCCACCGGCAATGCCTCCGCGCCCGCCACGGACGCTCCCGCCGCGCCTGCCACCGGTGCTGCCACCGCCCCCAAGCGGCGCCGCTCGGGCACGGGCCTCGACGCCATGGTCCTGGCCGAGCTCCAGCAGCTCGCCTCGAGCCTCGGCATCAAGGGCACCGCGCGGATGCGTAAAGGCCAGCTGATCGAGGTCATCAAGGAGAGGCAGGCCGGCTCCTCCGCCGCGCCCGCCAAGGCCGAGGCGGCCGAGGCCGCCGAGACCAAGCCGAAGCGCCGCGCCACCTCCAAGGCCCGTACGGGTGAGGCGGCCGAGAAGGCCGAGGCCAAGCCCGCCGAGAAGGCGGTCGCCGCGCAGCAGCAGATCGAGATCCCGGGCCAGCCGGGCAGCGACGAGCAGCCGGCCGCCGAGCGCCGCCGCCGCCGGGCCACCGCGCCCGCCGGCAGCCCCGAGGGCACCGAGGTCAAGACCGAGGCCCGCGCCGAGGAGCGCACCGAGGCCAAGGCCGAGACCGCGCTGGACACTGTCGAGGGCAAGGCCGCCAAGGGCGACCGCCAGGACCGCGGCGAGCGCGGCCAGAAGGGCGACCGCCGTGAGCGCGGCGAGCGCGGCGACCGCCAGGACCGCGGCGAGCGCGGCCAGCGCGACCGCCGTGAGCGCGGCAACCGCGGCGACGACGCCCAGCAGGGCGCCGGCCGCCAGCAGCGCGACGGCCGCGGCGCGCCCCAGGGCGCCCAGGGCGGCCCGCAGGACGAGGACGACTTCGAGGGTGGCCGCCGCGGCCGCCGCGGCCGCTACCGCGACCGCCGTGGCCGCCGTGGCCGCGACGACTTCGGCAACGAGCCGCAGGTCTCCGAGGACGACGTCCTGATCCCCGTCGCGGGCATCCTCGACATCCTCGACAACTACGCGTTCATCCGTACCTCCGGTTACCTGCCGGGCCCGAACGACGTCTACGTCTCCCTCGCCCAGGTCCGCAAGAACGGCCTGCGCAAGGGTGACCACGTCACCGGTGCGGTGCGGCAGCCGAAGGACGGCGAGCGGCGCGAGAAGTTCAACGCCCTTGTCCGCCTTGACTCGGCCAACGGCATGTCGGCCGAATCCGGCCGCGGGCGCCCCGAGTTCAACAAGCTCACCCCCCTCTACCCGCAGGACCGCCTGCGGTTGGAGACCGACCCGGGCGTGCTGACGACCCGGATCATCGATCTGGTCGCCCCCATCGGCAAGGGCCAGCGCGGTCTGATCGTGGCCCCGCCGAAGACCGGTAAGACCATGATCATGCAGGCGATCGCCAACGCGATCACCACCAACAACCCCGAGTGCCACCTGATGGTCGTCCTGGTCGACGAGCGTCCGGAAGAGGTCACCGACATGCAGCGGTCGGTCAAGGGCGAGGTCATCTCCTCGACCTTCGACCGCCCGGCCGAGGACCACACCACCGTCGCCGAGCTGGCCATCGAGCGCGCCAAGCGCCTCGTGGAGCTGGGTCACGACGTGGTCGTCCTGCTGGACTCGATCACCCGTCTGGGCCGCGCCTACAACCTGGCCGCCCCGGCCTCGGGCCGCATCCTGTCCGGTGGTGTCGACTCGACCGCGCTCTACCCGCCGAAGAAGTTCTTCGGTGCCGCGCGCAACATCGAGGACGGCGGCTCGCTGACCATCCTGGCCACCGCGCTGGTCGAGACCGGCTCGCGCATGGACGAGGTGATCTTCGAGGAGTTCAAGGGCACCGGCAACATGGAGCTCAAGCTCGACCGGAAGCTCGCCGACAAGCGCATCTTCCCCGCCGTCGACGTGGACCCCTCGGGTACGCGCAAGGAGGAGATCCTCCTCGGCGGCGAGGAGCTGGCGATCGTCTGGAAGCTGCGCCGGGTGCTGCACGCGCTCGACTCGCAGCAGGCCATCGAGCTGCTCCTCGACAAGATGAAGCAGACCAAGTCGAACGCCGAGTTCCTGATGCAGATCGCGAAGACCACGCCCTCCTCGGGCAACGGCAACGACTGATCCGCGTCCGCGGCTCCCGGAGGCCCCTCGTCACCTCGGTGGCGGGGGGCCTCCGTCGTGATCTTCCCGTGACATTCTGAGATCTGCGCCACAGGCGCGCGGCTTCCCGCCGGCCGGAATCATTGCCTCATATTTGTCCGAAATCGCAGGTGGCGAGGGGTAGTAGTGATCGCCGGCCGCTCCGCCCGGAGGAGCATTTCTAAGACAGTCCTCAGAAAACGCTGTGCAACCCTGTCGCAGACTTCCCCGTCAATCAGCGCAGGGGGGACAAGCCGGGGCGACGCCCGGGGACCGTGGAGGACTGAGGAGCGCATGGCCGACGAGAGCATGGGCACGGCAGCGGGTTCGCACCGCCGCCGTGCCGGCGGGACCCGTGGCCGGCGCCGCAAGGCCCGTCCCCGCCGCAAGGGCTGGCGAATAGCCGCCTGGACGACCGCCGGTGTGGTCCTCGCGGGCGGCGCCGGGGCGGGGTTCCTCTACTACAAGTTCAACGGGAACCTCAGCAGCGTCGACATCAACGCGGCCCTGGGCAAGAACCGGCCGGACGACGTCGACAACGGCTCGCAGGACATCCTCGTCCTCGGCTCCGACTCCCGGGCCGGCGACAACGGCAAGTACGGCAGGGACGAGGGCAGCTCCCGCTCCGACACGGCGATGATCGTGCACGTCTACGCGGGTCACAAGAAGGCCAGCATCGTCTCGATCCCGCGCGACACCATCGTCGCCCGCCCCGAGTGCAGGACCCCCGAGGGGAAGACGAGCCCCGCGGTCAAGCGCGGGCAGTTCAACGAGGCGTACTCCATCGGGGGCGCGGTCTGCGCGGTCAAGACCGTCGAGGCGATGACGCGGATCCGCATGGACCACTACCTGGAGGTCGACTTCGCCGGCTTCCGGAAGCTCATCGACAAGCTGGGCGGCGTGGAGGTCACCACCACCAAGGCCATCCACGACAAGTCGAGCCACCTCGACCTCGAGGCCGGCACCCACAAGCTCAACGGCGAGCAGTCCCTGGGCCTCGTCCGCACCCGCAAGGCCGTCGGCGACGGCAGCGACCTCGGCCGGATCAAGCTCCAGCAGGCGTTCATCAAGGCGCTGCTGGACCAGGTCAAGCAGGTCGGCCTGTTCACCAGCCCCACCAAGCTCTACGGGATCGCCGACACCGCCACCAAGGCGCTCACCACCGACCGCGAGCTGGCCTCGGTCGACAAGCTGTACTCCTTCGCCAACGGCCTCAAGGGCATCGGCTCCGGCGACATGCACATGGTGACGCTGCCGGTGGGCGACGACCCCGCCGACCGCAACCGGGTGATCCCGCTGACGGAGGCGAGCGAGCAGATCTGGACCGCGCTCCGCGCGGACCGGCCCATTCCGGAGTCGGCCGTCCAGGACGGCGCGGGCGCCAAGACGGGCGCCGAGGACGTCGTCAAGTGATCCTCGGCGCCGGACGGCACTCCGCCGGACGGCCGCCGCACCCCCGCTGACCAGGCACCGGACCCCTTGGGAATAACGGGCCGCGACCTCCCGTTTTGGGGGATGCGGCCAGTACTGGCAAACTGGTCCGTCGGCCCCGGTTCACGTAAGGCAATCCCGCCTCTACGACCCGGAGCCCTCCCGAACCTAGGAGAACCCCTTGAAGCGCGACATCCACCCGGAGTACGTCGAGACCCAGGTCAGCTGCACCTGTGGCGCCTCGTTCACCACGCGTAGCACCGTCAACGACGGCACCATCCGTGCCGACGTGTGCTCCGAGTGCCACCCGTTCTACACGGGCAAGCAGAAGATCCTCGACACCGGTGGCCGCGTGGCCCGCTTCGAGGCCCGCTTCGGCAAGGCCGCCGCTGCCAAGAAGTAGCGACC
This sequence comes from Streptomyces telluris, assembly GCF_024519335.1. Taxonomy (NCBI): domain Bacteria; kingdom Bacillati; phylum Actinomycetota; class Actinomycetes; order Kitasatosporales; family Streptomycetaceae; genus Streptomyces; species Streptomyces telluris. The sequence goes on along the minus strand of NZ_JANIID010000002.1, from coordinate 369,930 downwards.
CGCAGGCGCCGGTCCTCGGCCGCCCTCCCGTATGCGAGGGCGACCGGACCGGCGCTTTGTCGTCCAGCAGGCCCGTCACTTCCAGCAGCTAGGGAAACCCCATGTTCGAGGCAGTCGAGGAACTGATCGGCGAGCACGCCGACCTCGAGAAGCGGCTCGCCGACCCCGCCGTGCACGCGGACCAGGCCAACGCCCGCAAGCTCAACAAGCGCTACGCCGAGCTGACGCCGATCGTCGGGACCTACCGCTCCTGGAAGCAGGCCGGGGACGACATCGAGACCGCTCGCGAGTTCGCCGCCGACGACCCCGACTTCGCCGCCGAGGTCAAGGACCTGGAGAAGCAGCGCGAGGAGCTCACCGAGAAGCTCCGCCTGCTCCTCGTCCCGCGCGACCCCAGCGACGACAAGGACGTCATCCTCGAGATCAAGGCCGGTGCGGGTGGCGACGAGTCCGCGCTGTTCGCCGGCGACCTGCTGCGCATGTACCTGCGCTACGCCGAGCGCGTCGGCTGGAAGACCGAGATCATCGACTCCACCGAGTCCGAGCTCGGCGGCTACAAGGACGTCCAGGTCGCGGTGAAGACCAAGGGCGGCAACGGCGCCACCGAGCCCGGCCAGGGCGTGTGGGCCCGGCTGAAGTACGAGGGCGGCGTCCACCGCGTCCAGCGCGTGCCGGCCACCGAGTCCCAGGGCCGCATCCACACCTCCGCCGCCGGCGTGCTCGTCACGCCCGAGGCCGAGGAGGTCGACGTCGAGATCAACATGAACGATCTGCGCATCGACGTCTACCGCTCCTCCGGCCCCGGCGGCCAGTCCGTCAACACCACCGACTCCGCGGTCCGCATCACCCACCTGCCGACCGGCGTCGTCGCCTCCTGCCAGAACGAGAAGAGCCAGCTCCAGAACAAGGAGCAGGCCCTGCGCATCCTGCGCTCGCGGCTGCTCGCCGCGGCCCAGGAGAAGGCCGAGGCCGAGGCCGCCGACGCCCGCCGCAGCCAGGTGCGCACCGTCGACCGCTCCGAGAAGATCCGGACGTACAACTTCCCGGAAAACCGCATCTCGGACCACCGCGTCGGCTTCAAGGCGTACAACTTGGACCAGGTGCTCGACGGCGAGCTGGACCCGATGATCCAGGCGTGCGTGGACGCCGACTCCGCCGCCAAGCTCGCCGCCGCGGGCTGACGCAGACCGCAAGCCCGTCCGCGACCGCAGGAACGGCCCCGCCCCGGGGCCGTCCCCAGGCCGGGGACGACGATACGAAGACGCGAGAGGACCACTGTGAATCTGCTGCTCGCCGAAGTGGCGCAAGCCACTCAGCGGCTGGCCGACGCCGGCGTACCTTCTCCGCGCTTCGACGCGGAGGAGCTCGCCGCCTTCGTGCACGGCGTCAAGCGGGGTGAGCTGCACCAGGTCGCGGACGCCGACTTCGACGCCCGCTACTGGGAGGCCGTCGCCCGCCGCGAGGCCCGGGAGCCGCTCCAGCACATCACCGGCCGCGCCTTCTTCCGCTACCTGGAGCTCCAGGTCGGCCCCGGCGTCTTCGTCCCCCGCCCCGAGACCGAGTCGGTCGTCGGCTGGGCCATAGACGCCGTACGGGCCATGGACGTCGTCGAGCCCCTGATCGTCGACCTGTGCACGGGCTCGGGCGCCATCGCCCTCGCCCTCGCCCAGGAGGTGCCCCGCTCGCGCGTGCACGCCGTCGAGCTGGACGAGACCGCCCTCGGCTGGGCCCGCAAGAACGTCGAGGGCTCCCGCGTGACCCTCCACCACGGCGACGCCCTCACCGCGCTGCCCGAGCTCGACGGCCAGGTCGACCTCGTCGTCAGCAACCCGCCGTACATCCCGCTCACCGAATGGGAGTACGTCGCCCCCGAGGCCCGCGACCACGACCCGCAGCTCGCCCTGTTCTCCGGCGAGGACGGCCTCGACACCATCCGCGGCATCGAGCGCACCGCCCACCGGCTGCTGCGCCCGGGCGGCGTCGTCGTCATCGAGCACGCCGACACCCAGGGCGGCCAGGTCCCGTGGATCTTCACGGAGGAGCGCGGCTGGGCCGACGCCGCCGACCACCCCGACCTGAACAACCGCCCCCGCTTCGCCACCGCGCGGAAGGCGATGCCGTGACGACGGCACCCCTGACATCTGCCCTGTTCACCCCGTACGAGGAGGTCCGTTAATGGCACGGCGATACGACTGCAGCGACGCGACCGACCGCAAGACCGGCCTGCGCGAGGCCGTCGCCGCGGTGCGCCGCGGTGAGCTGGTCGTGCTGCCCACCGACACCGTGTACGGCATCGGTGCGGACGCCTTCAGCCGCGAGGCCGTCGGCGATCTCCTGCAGGCCAAGGGCCGCGGCCGCGGCATGCCCTCGCCCGTCCTCGTCGGCTCCCCGAACACCCTGCACGGCCTCGTCACGGACTTCTCCGAGCAGGCCTGGGAGCTCGTCGACGCCTTCTGGCCCGGCGCGCTCACCCTCGTCGCCAACCACCAGCCGTCCCTGACCTGGGACCTGGGCGAGACCCGCGGCACCGTCGCCGTCCGGATGCCGCTGCACCCGGTCGCCATCGAGCTGCTCACCGAGTTCGGCCCGATGGCCGTCTCCAGCGCCAACCTCACCGGCCACCCGGCGCCGCAGGACTGCGACGCCGCCCAGGAGATGCTCGGCGACTCCGTCTCCGTCTACCTCGACGGCGGCCCCACCCCCGCCGACGTGCCGTCCTCCATCGTGGACGTCACCGGCAAGGTCCCCGTGCTGCTGCGCGCCGGTGCGATCAGCGCCGAGCAGCTGCGCGAGGTGGTACCCGACCTCGAGGTGGCGAATTGATCGCCCCGCAGGGGCGTGGCATAGCGGGACCGGACACGGCGGCCAAGGCCGACACCTTCCGCATCCTCCACGTCAGCACCGGCAACGTCTGCCGCTCGCCCATCACCGAGCGGCTGACCCGCCATGCCCTCACCGACCGGCTCGGCGACCCCTTCGCGGGCGGCCTGGTCGTGGAGAGCGCCGGCACCTGGGGCCACGAGGGGGCGCCGATGGAGGCGCACGCCGCCACGGTCCTCGCCGACCTCGGCGCCGACCCGGACGGATTCACCGGCCGCGAGCTGCTCGACGAGCACGTCATCCGCGCCGACCTGGTCCTGACCGCCACCCGCGACCACCGCGCCCAGGTCATCTCCATGGGCCACTCGGCCGGGCTGCGCACCTTCACGCTGAAGGAGTTCACCCGGCTGGTGCGGGCCATAGACCCCGCGACCCTCCCGGACCCCGAGCGGGCCGGCGGCGTGGTCGAGCGGGCCCGCGCCCTGGTGCAGGCTGCCGCCGCCCTGCGCGGCTGGCTCCTCGCCCCGAACGCGGAGGCCGACGAGGTCCACGACCCCTACGGCGCCCCCATCACCTTCTTCCGCTCCATCGGCGACGAGATCAACCAGGCCCTCGACCCGGTCCTCACCGCACTCACCGGGCGCTCCGCCCGGTCCTGACCGCCTGCGCCGGCGCGGGCGCGGGCCTACATTGGGTGGCACAACCGCATCTTCCGATGCCCCGTGCACCACCGAGGTCCGGAGCGCGCGCCATGCCGGTCACCGCAGCAGCACCCCACACCCACTGGAGTCCCGACTTCGACGCGCTGCGCCGCCAGGACCCGGAGCTGGCGGGCCTGGTGCTCGCCGAGATCGAGCGGCAGTCCACGGGCCTCCAGCTGATCGCCGCCGAGAACTTCACCTCGCCCGCCGTCCTCGCGGCCCTCGGCTCCCCGCTCGCCAACAAGTACGCCGAGGGCTATCCCGGCGCCCGCCACCACGGCGGCTGCGAGCTGGTCGACCTCGCCGAGCGCATCGCCGCCGACCGCGCCAAGGCCCTCTTCGGCGCCGAGCACGCCAACGTCCAGCCCCACTCCGGCTCCGCCGCGGTGCTCGCCGGCTACGCCGCCCTGCTGCGCCCGGGCGACAAGGTGCTGGCCATGGGCCTGCGGCACGGCGGGCACCTCACGCACGGCTCGCCCGCGAACTTCTCCGGCCGCTGGTTCGACTTCACCGGCTACGGCGTGCGCCGCGACACCGGCCTGATCGACTACGACGAGGTCCGGGCGCTGGCCCGCGAGCACCGGCCCCGGGCGATCGTCTGCGGCTCGATCTCCTACCCGCGCCACCCCGACTACGCGGCCTTCCGGGAGATCGCCGACGAGACGGGCGCGTACCTGATCGTGGACGCAGCCCACCCCATCGGGCTGGTCGCCGGGGGAGCGGCGCCGAACCCCGTGCCGTACGCCGACGTGGTGTGCGCGACCACCCACAAGGTGCTGCGCGGCCCGCGCGGCGGCATGATCCTCTGCCGTGCGGAGCTCGCGGGCCGGGTCGACCGCGCGGTCTTCCCGTTCTCCCAGGGCGGCGCGCAGATGCACACCGTCGCGGCGAAGGCGGTGGCCTTCGGGGAGGCGGCGACGCCGGCCTTCACCGCGTACGCCCATCAGGTGGTGGCCAACGCTCGCGCCCTTGCCGCCGTCCTGGCCTCTGAGGGCCTCGCTGTGGCCACGGGCGGCACCGATACGCACATCATCACCGCCGACGTCTCCGGGCTCGCCCAGGAGGCCGCCACGGCCCGCGGCCGGCTCGCCGCCGCGGGCATCGTCCTGGACGTCTGCGGACTGCCCCACGGCGCGGCGCACGGCCTGCGGCTGGGCACCGCCGCCGTGACGACGCAGGGCATGCGGGAGCCGGAGATGGCCCGGATCGGCGCGCTGATCGGGGCGGCGCTGCGGGGCGCGGGGCAGGGCGGGGGCCTGCGCGGGGAGGTCGCCCGGCTCGCGGCGGGCTTCCCGCTCTACGCTCCTTATCCCGCGCACATCTGACGGCTGCAACCATCGCGGGTGGCCGTACGTCTACAGCTGTATTCACGGATCGGGGGCGGACGCGAATATGGTGTGGGGCTGTGATGTCCAGCGCGACCTCTGGGGCAGCCCGTGCGTGAATACCTGCTGACGCTGTGCGTCACCGCGGCAGTCACCTATCTGCTGACGGGACCGGTGCGGAAGTTCGCGATCGTGGCCGGCGCGATGCCGGAGATCCGCGCCCGCGACGTGCACCGGGAACCGACGCCGCGGCTCGGCGGTATCGCGATGTTCGGCGGCCTGTGCGCGGGCCTGCTGGTGGCGGCCCACCTGTCGAACCTGGGCAAGGTCTTCGAGCTGCACAGCGAGCCGCGGGCGCTGCTGTCGGGCGCCGGGCTGATCTGGATCCTCGGCGTGCTGGACGACAAGTGGGGCGTGGACGCCCTGGTCAAGCTGGGCGGCCAGATGATCGCCGCCGGTGTGATGGTGCTCCAGGGCCTGACGATCCTGTGGATCCCGGTGCCCGGCGTGGGCACGGTCGGGCTCACCCCCATGCAGGGCACGCTGCTGACGGTCGCCCTCGTGGTCATCACCATCAACGCGGTCAATTTCGTCGACGGCCTGGACGGCCTGGCCTCCGGAATGGTGTGCATCGCCGCCGCCGCGTTCTTCCTGTACGCCTACCGCCTGTGGTTCGGCCACAACGTGGAGGCGGCCGCGCCCGCGACGCTGTTCGCCGCGATCCTGATGGGCATGTGCCTGGGATTCCTCCCGCACAATATGCACCCTGCACGTATCTTTATGGGCGATTCGGGCTCGATGCTCATCGGCCTCGTGCTCGCGGCGGGCGCCATCTCCATCACCGGCCAGGTCGACCCCGATGTGCTCAATGCATTCACGGGCGGTTCGGAGCGCGCGGTCGTGCACGCCACGGTGCCGGTCTACATCCCGCTGCTGCTGCCGCTGACGGTGATCGCGGTGCCCGTCGCGGATCTTCTGCTCGCCATCGTGCGGCGCACCTGGAACGGGCAGTCGCCGTTCGCCGCGGACCGCGGTCACCTGCACCACCGGCTGCTGGAAATCGGCCATTCGCACAGCCGTGCGGTTCTGATCATGTATTTCTGGTCGGGGCTCATCGCCTTCGGCACGGTCGCCTATTCCGTGCACTCGGCGAGCACCTGGATCCTGCTGCTGATCGTCGCGCTCAGCGCGGCCGGTCTCGTCCTCCTGCTGCTGCCGCGCTTCAAGCCGCGCGCCCCCCGCTGGGCCGAGGCGTTCGTGCCGCCGCGCTACCGCCGCCGCAAGGTGACCGCCGCGGAGCCGGAGGCGGCCGCCGCGGAGCCCGCGGCGGAGGCCGTGCCGGCCGGTGCGGAGCCCGCGGAGCCGGGGGAGGAGCGCGAGCCCGTGCCGGCCGGGGTGCACGGGGCCACGGCCATCGGCGACCGTTCGCGCTTCGCGCACGCCCGGAGGATCAGCAGCAACGGCTGACACCATCCGGAGGCATCCATTCCGGGGTTCGGGGGAGGCATCCGGGCGAAAATGCGAGTCGGTGTCTCTATCAGAGATCTTTCGCCTCGTCAGCGCTATGACCAGCGACGTGACCCTTGCGTGTGACGTCGGGCACACGATGTAGGTAAAGACCTCATCAAATAGTTTGTGATACCGTTCACGAAACCCGGTGCTGGAGCCGAAGGACCGTAGTGCGGCGGTCCTCCGTCGCAAGTCGCGAGCATTTCCGGGGATACGCTCGTCCACGACGAATCGTTGCTTCCGACCTCATCGCCGGAGAAACCCTTCATGCAGTCCAACGACGCCCGAACACTCTTCCAGTGCGCCGTCCCGACCGCCGTGGCCGGCATCGTCGCCGCCGCCGTGAGCGGTGTGCTCGCCGGCGGCAAGGGTGCGGTCGGCGCCGTCGTCGGCACCCTCGTGGCGGGCGGCGTGATGGCCATGGGCCTGTTCGTTCTCCAGCGCACGGCGAAGTCCTTCCCGCACCTGTTCCAGGCCATGGGTCTGGTGCTCTATGTGACACAGTTCCTGATCTCCGCGGTCGTTCTCGCGGCCTTCCGGGACACGTCGCTGTTCAACACCCGGGCGTTCGCCTTCGCGCTGCTCGGCGCGGTCCTCGTGTGGACTGCCGCGCAGACCCGGGCGTATCTGAAGGCCAAGATCCTTTATGTCGATCCGGAATCCGTCGAGGCGAAGAAGTCCGCGCCCGCCGGGTCTCCGACGTGACCGGTAGGGCCGCGATAAAGGTGCCGACGCTCACCTGCTATCGTCCGGTGCCATCTGAGGCACAGTGGGCGCAGGCAGCTGAACACCCGAGTTTCCCGGGACGGAATCGGCAGTCCATGCAGCTGATGCCCGCGACCGGCCCCGCGCCGATCACCCGCCCCCCCATCCGCAAGACCAGTCCAGTGCCGTTCCGCGGCTGTGCGCCGCGCCGACACAACGAGGTTGCCGTACCTATGCGCCACGCTGAAGGAGCTCGCGGTGAGTGCTGACCAGATGCTCGCCTTCGAGACCGATTGCCACATCTTCGATGGGTGCGGCTTCCCAGCCCCGGGCCTCCACTCGTTCCTGTTCGAGCCGCTCTTCACCGTCGGCGGCATCGAGTTCAACAAGCCCATGCTGCTGGCCGTGCTGACGACGGTCATCGTCATCGGCTTCTTCTGGGCGGCCTTCGGCCGGGCCAAGGTGGTCCCCGGCAAGCTGCAGATGGTCGGTGAGGCGGGCTACGACTTCGTGCGCCGCGGCATCGTCTACGACTCGCTCGGCAAGAAGGAGGGCGAGAAGTACGTCCCCTTCATGGTCTCGCTGTTCTTCTTCGTCTGGATCATGAACCTCTGGTCGATCATTCCGGTCGCCCAGTTCCCGGTGACGTCGATCATCGCCTTCCCGGCGGCGCTCGCCCTGATCGTCTACGTCCTGTGGATGTACCTGACGTTCAAGAAGCACGGCTTCGTCGGCGGCCTGAAGAACATCGTCGGCTACGACAAGTCGCTCGGCCCGATCCTCCCGCTCGCCGTGGTCCTCGAGTTCTTCTCGAACGTGATCATCCGGCCCTTCACCCACGCGGTGCGGCTCTTCGCCAACATGTTCGCCGGTCACCTGCTGATCCTGATGTTCACCATCGCCAGCTGGTACCTGCTGAACGGGATCGGCATCGCCTACGCCGGTGTCTCCTTCGTGATGACCATCGTGATGACCGCCTTCGAGCTGTTCATCCAGGCCGTCCAGGCGTACGTCTTCGTGCTGCTGGCCACCAACTACGTCCAGGGCGCGCTCGCAGAGCACCACTGAGCACCCCCGCTCCCCAGACCAACAGTCGTCCGGTGGCCAACCCCCACCGGTTCGTGAAAGAGAAGGAAGAACGAGCATGTCTGCTGCTCTCCAGACCATCGCCGCTGGTGTCGAGATCAAGGGCAACCTCGGCTCGATCGGCTACGGCCTCGCCGCGATCGGCCCCGGCGTCGGCGTCGGCATCGTCTTCGGTAACGGCACCCAGGCCCTGGCCCGCCAGCCCGAGGCCGCCGGCCTGATCCGCGCCAACCAGATCCTCGGCTTCGCCTTCTGTGAGGCGCTCGCCCTGATCGGTCTGGTCATGCCGTTCGTCTACCCGTCCTCCTGATCACCGTCTGACGACCACTGTTTTCGACGGAAGGCATTGATGTGAATCCCCTGGCAGTCCTGGCGAGTGAGGGGGAGCTGGAAAGCCCGCTCCTGCCCCCGCTCCCAGAGCTCGTCATCGGCCTGATCGCCTTCGCCATCGTCTTCATCTTCCTCGGCAAGAAGCTCCTCCCGAAGATCAACTCGACTCTGGACGAGCGCCGCGAGGCCATCGAAGGCGGCATGGAGAAGGCCGAGGCCGCCCAGGCCGAGGCCCAGCAGGTGCTCGAGGACTACCGGGCCCAGCTCGCCGACGCCCGCCATGAGGCCGCCCGCATGCGCCAGGAGGCGCAGGAGCAGGGCGCGTCGATGATCGTAGAGATGCGGTCCGAGGGTGAGCGTCAGCGCGAGGAGATCATCGCTGCCGGGCACGCCCAGATCGAGGCCGACCGCAAGGCCGCTTCGGCCTCGCTCCGCCAGGACGTGGGCAAGCTCGCCGGCGACCTGGCCGGCCGGATCGTCGGCGAGTCCCTCGCGGACGCGGCCCGGCAGAGCCGGACCATCGACCGCTTCCTCGACGACCTCGAGGCCAAGGCGGCGGCCGGTGCGACGAAGGCAGAGGCGAACCGATGAGTGGAGCGAGCCGGGAGGCGCAGGCCTCCGCACGTGAGCGCCTCGACGCGCTGGCGGACAACACCTCCGTGGATGCGGTGAAGCTCGCCGACGACCTCGCCGCGGTCACCGCGCTGCTGGACCGCGAGGTCTCGCTGCGCCGGGTCCTGACCGACCCCGCCCAGGCGGGCGAGGCCAAGTCCCAGCTGGCCGGGCGTCTGCTCGGCGGCCAGGTGGGCGGCGAGTGCGCCGACCTGGTCTCCGGGATGGTCCGGTCCCGCTGGTCGCGCTCGCGCGACCTGGTGGACGCGATCGAGGAGCTGGCCTCCGGCGCCGAGTTCATCGCCGCCGACCGCGCCGGTGTCCTGGACGACGTCGAGGACGAGCTGTTCCGCTTCGGCCGCATCGTCGCCTCCAGCTCCGAGCTGCGGGCCGCGCTGACGGACAAGGTCGCGAACCGCTCGGCCAAGGCCGGCCTGGTGAGCGAGCTGCTGGGGGGCCGGGCCAATCCGGTCACCGAGCGTCTCGTTGTCCGTCTTGTGGCACAGCCGCGGGGCCGTAGCCTGGAGGCGGGGCTCAACGCCCTCTCCAAGCTGGCCGCGGACCGCCGGGACCGTGTGGTCGCAGTGGTCACCTCCGCGGTGCCGATGAGCGATGCCCAGAAGCAGCGCCTCGGTGACGCGCTCGCCAAGCTGTACGGGCGCCGTGTCCACCTCAACCTGGACATCGACCCCGAGATCATCGGCGGTGTGCAGGTGCGGATCGGCGACGAGGTCATCAACGGCAGCATCGCGGACCGTCTCGCCGAGGCGGACCGTCGGATGACGGCCGGCTGACAGCCACCAACTCAAGAGCATGACTGACGGCCCGAGTTGGGCCGACGGTGTCCTCCGGGGGCCCGCAGCACCGCTGCGGAACCCAGCCTCCGGAGAAGAAATACTTCGGGCCCAACAAGGAGAGCAGGGAACCCAGATGGCGGAGCTCACGATCCGGCCGGAGGAGATCCGGGACGCGCTGGAGAACTTTGTCCAGGCGTACAAGCCGGACGCGGCCTCGCGCGAGGAGGTCGGTACGGTCAGCGTTGCCGGCGACGGCATCGCTAAGGTCGAGGGCCTTCCCTCGGCCATGGCGAACGAGCTGCTGCGGTTCGAGGACGGAACCCTCGGTCTCGCCCTCAACCTCGAGGAGCGCGAGATCGGTGCGGTCGTCCTCGGCGAGTTCAGCGGCATCGAGGAGGGCCAGCCGGTGCAGCGCACCGGTGAGGTGCTCTCCGTCGCGGTCGGCGAGGGCTACCTCGGCCGCGTCGTCGACCCGCTGGGCAACCCGATCGACGGCCTCGGCGAGATCGCGACCGAGGGCCGGCGCGCCCTTGAGCTGCAGGCCCCCACGGTCATGCAGCGCAAGTCGGTCCACGAGCCGATGGAGACCGGCTACAAGGCCGTCGACGCGATGACCCCGGTCGGCCGCGGTCAGCGTCAGCTGATCATCGGTGACCGCCAGACCGGCAAGACCGCGCTGGCCGTCGACACGATCATCAACCAGCGCGACAACTGGCGCACCGGCGACCCGAAGAAGCAGGTCCGCTGCATCTACGTCGCCATCGGCCAGAAGGGCTCGACCATCGCCTCCGTGCGCGCGGCGCTGGAGGAGGCCGGTGCGCTGGAGTACACGACGATCGTCGCGGCCCCCGCGTCCGACCCGGCGGGCTTCAAGTTCCTCGCCCCCTACACCGGCTCGGCCATCGGTCAGCACTGGATGTACCAGGGCAAGCACGTCCTGATCGTCTTCGACGACCTGTCGAAGCAGGCCGACGCCTACCGCGCCGTGTCCCTGCTGCTGCGCCGCCCGCCGGGCCGTGAGGCCTACCCGGGTGACGTCTTCTACCTGCACTCGCGTCTGCTGGAGCGCTGCGCCAAGCTCTCCGACGAGATGGGTTCCGGTTCCATGACCGGTCTGCCGATCGTCGAGACCAAGGCCAACGACGTCTCGGCGTTCATCCCGACCAACGTCATCTCCATCACCGACGGCCAGTGCTTCCTGGAGTCCGACCTGTTCAACGCCGGCCAGCGCCCGGCCCTGAACGTCGGTATCTCGGTCTCCCGTGTCGGTGGCTCCGCCCAGCACAAGGCCATGAAGCAGGTCTCCGGCCGCCTCCGCGTGGACCTCGCCCAGTTCCGTGAGCTGGAGGCGTTCGCCGCCTTCGGCTCCGACCTGGACGCCGCGTCGAAGGCCTCGCTGGAGCGCGGCAAGCGCATGGTCGAGCTGCTGAAGCAGGCCCAGTACGCCCCGTACTCCACCGAGGACCAGGTCGTCTCCATCTGGGCCGGCACCACCGGCAAGATGGACGACGTCCCGGTCGAGGACATCCGCCGCTTCGAGCGCGAGCTGCTGGACTTCCTGCACCGCGAGCACAAGGGCCTGATGACCAGCATCGTCGAGGGCGGCAAGATGTCCGACGACACGCTGCAGGCCGTGGGCGACGCGATCGCGTCCTTCAAGCAGCAGTTCGAGACCTCGGACGGCAAGCTGCTGGGCGAGGGCTGAGCATGGGTGCCCAGCTCCGGGTCTACAAGAGGCGGATCAAGTCCGTCTCCGCGACCAAGAAGATCACCAAGGCGATGGAGATGATCGCCGCCTCGCGCATCGTCAAGGCACAGCGCCAGGTGGCCGCATCCACTCCGTACGCCAGTGAGCTCACCCGGGCAGTGACCGCGGTTGCCACCGGCTCCACCACCAAGCACGCCCTGACCACCGAGGCGGAGAACCCGGTCCGGGCCGCGGTGCTGCTCGTCACGAGCGACCGCGGTCTGGCCGGCGGCTACTCCTCCAACGCCATCAAGGCGGCGGAGCGGCTCACCGAGCGGCTCAAGGCCGAGGGCAAGGACGTCGTCACGTACATCGTCGGCCGCAAGGGCGTCGCGTACTACGGCTTCCGCGAGCGCCCGGTGGCGGAGTCCTGGACCGGCTTCACCGACAGCCCGACCTACGCCGACGCCAAGCGCATCGCGGGTCCGCTGATCGAGGCCGTTCAGCAGGACACGGCCGAGGGCGGCGTGGACGAGCTGCACATCGTCTTCACCGAGTTCGTCTCGATGATGACGCAGACGCCGGTCGACAACCGCCTGCTGCCGCTGAGCCTGGAGAAGGCCCCGGCGGAGCAGGAGGCTGCCGCGCCGGGCCGGATCCTGCCGCTGTTCGACTTCGAGCCGTCGGCCGAAGGGGTCCTCGACGCACTGCTGCCGCGGTACGTGGAGTCCCGGATCTACAACGCGCTGCTGCAGGCAGCGGCTTCCGAGCACGCCGCCCGTCGTCGTGCGATGAAGTCCGCCACCGACAACGCAGAAGAGCTCATCAAGTCGCTCACGCGGCTTGCCAATGCGGCCCGACAGGCCGACATCACCCAGGAAATCAGCGAGATCGTCGGTGGCGCCAGCGCCCTGGCCGACGCGACCGCGGGGAGTGACAACTAATGACGACCACTGTTGAGACGGCCGCCGCCACGGGCCGCGTCGCGCGGGTCATCGGCCCCGTCGTCGACGTGGAGTTCCCCGTCGACGCGATGCCGGAGATCTACAACGCTCTGCACGTCGAGGTCGACGACCCGGCCGAGGAGGGCGGTCGCAAGACCCTGACCCTCGAGGTCGCCCAGCACCTGGGCGAGGGCCTGGTCCGCTCCATCTCGATGCAGCCCACCGACGGTCTGGTCCGCCAGGCCCCGGTGACCAACACCGGCACGGGCATCACCGTCCCCGTCGGTGACGTGACCAAGGGCAAGGTGTTCAACACCCTGGGCCAGGTCCTCAACGAGGACCCGTCCACGGTCGCCGACGCCGAGCGCTGGTCCATCCACCGCAAGGCCCCGGCCTTCGACCAGCTCGAGTCCAAGACCGAGATGTTCGAGACCGGCCTGAAGGTCGTCGACCTGCTGACCCCGTACGTCAAGGGCGGCAAGATCGGTCTGTTCGGTGGTGCCGGTGTCGGCAAGACCGTGCTGATCCAGGAAATGATCATGCGTGTGGCCAAGCTGCACGAGGGCGTTTCCGTCTTCGCCGGTGTCGGTGAGCGCACCCGTGAGGGCAACGACCTCATGGTCGAGATGGAGGAGGCCGGCGTTCTCGACAAGACCGCGCTGGTCTTCGGTCAGATGGACGAGCCCCCGGGCACCCGTCTGCGCGTCGCCCTGGCCGGTCTGACCATGGCGGAGTACTTCCGCGATGTGCAGAAGCAGGACGTGCTGTTCTTCATCGACAACATCTTCCGCTTCACCCAGGCCGGTTCCGAGGTCTCCACCCTGCTGGGCCGCATGCCCTCCGCGGTGGGTTACCAGCCGAACCTCGCGGACGAGATGGGCATCCTGCAGGAGCGCATCACCTCGACCCGTGGTCACTCGATCACCTCGATGCAGGCGATCTACGTCCCCGCGGACGACCTGACCGACCCGGCCCCGGCGACGACCTTCGCCCACCTGGACGCCACGACCGTTCTGTCGCGTCCGATCTCGGAGAAGGGCATCTACCCGGCGGTGGACCCGCTGGACTCGACGTCCCGCATCCTGGACCCGCGCTACATCGCGCAGGACCACTACGACACCGCCTCGCGGGTCAAGGGGATCCTGCAGAAGTACAAGGACCTCCAGGACATCATCGCGATCCTCGGTATCGACGAGCTCGGCGAGGAGGACAAGCTCGTTGTCCACCGCGCCCGCCGTGTCGAGCGCTTCCTGTCGCAGAACACCCACGCGGCGAAGCAGTTCACCGGTGTCGACGGCTCCGACGTCCCGCTGGACGAGTCCATCGCGGCGTTCAACGCCATCTGCGACGGTGAGTACGACCACTTCCCCGAGCAGGCCTTCTTCATGTGCGGTGGTCTCGAGGACCTGAAGAAGAACGCCAAGGAGCTGGGCGTCTCCTGAGCCTCGTGCTCACCAGCTGCCGGGGGCGGGGCGCTCCCGCCCCCGGCAGCCACGTCCCCTATTCTTTGACCCAACACCTGCCGTGCCCGGCAGGTGAAGACCCGAGGAGCCACGTTGGCTGCTGAGCTGCACGTCGAGCTGGTCGCGGCGGACCGAAGCGTCTGGTCCGGCGAGGCCACTCTGGTCATCGCGCGTACCACATCGGGCGACATCGGCGTCATGCCCGGCCACCAGCCGCTGCTCGGTGTGCTGGAGTCCGGCCCGGTGACCATCAGGACCGCCGACGGCAACGTCGTCGCCGCGGTGCACGGTGGGTTCATCTCGTTCGCGGACGACAAGCTCTCGCTGCTCGCCGAGATCGCGGAGCTTGCCGACGAGATCGACGTCAAGCGTGCGGAGCGGGCGCTCGAGCGCGCCAAGTCGGCGGCGGACGCCGCCGCCGAGCGGCGCGCCGACGTCCGGCTGCGTGCGGTCGCGGGCGTTCACTAGCCCACGGCCCACTGAGTTCGTCCCTCAGCCGCGGACCGCACTGGAACACTCCAGGGCGGTCCGCGGCTGAGGCAATACAAGCCCGTTGCTCTAGATGTTGCGAGGAGGTCGGTGGAGATGGTCCTCGCTCTGCTCGTGAGCGGCGTCGTCGTCCTGCTGGTGCTGGTGGGGCTCTTCGTCTTCGGGCTGCGGAGGCGCCTGATCCAGCGCTCCGGCGGTACGTTCGACTGCAGTCTGCGCTGGAACGTCCCGGAGAAGGACCCCACGCCGGACGGCAAGGGCTGGGTGTACGGCGTCGCCCGCTACAACAGTGACCGGATCGAGTGGTTCCGGGTCTTCTCGTACGCGCCGCGGCCCCGGAGGCTGCTGGAGCGCGCTTCCATCGAGGTGCTGGAGCGGCGGTCGCCCCTCGGCGACGAGGAGCTCGCGCTGCTGTCCGACGCGGTCGTGCTGATCTGTGTGCACCAGGGGACGCGCCTGGAGCTGGCGATGAGCGAGGACGCCCTCACCGGTTTTCTCGCCTGGCTGGAGGCCGCCCCTCCCGGCCAGCGGGTGAACGTGGCTTAGCTTCCTGTGGCCTCGATCGCCGGCCGGGCTTGACATATCAAGCCCGGCCGGCGATTTTGCCCGTCAGGAACGCAAGCCGTTGTCCACGGCCGTCATCAGCGTTCCGCTGTCACCCGACATCTCCCAGATCATCACGCCGCCCAGGCCCTTCGGCTTGAGCCAGGACGTCTTCTTGCTGATCGACCAGACGTCGTCGAACGTCCACCACTGCCCGTTGTTGCCGGTGTAGCCGTACGTGGCGACCGACTGCTCGTCGTGGTGGACGGTGAGGCCCGCGACGGACGCGATCAGGTTGTCGTAGCCGCGCGTCCCCGACTCCTCCGGGAACTGGCCGGGTGCCGCCCCGTTCGCCGTCTGCCAGACGCCGCGCTCGCCGCCGTCGGCGACCTGCTGCCAGCCGCGCCCGTAGAAGGCCAGCCCGAGCACGACCTTCTTGGGGTCGACCCCGGCGTCGAGGTAGGTCTGGACGGTCTTCTCGACGCTGAACTTCGTCGTGTACGGGTCCTTGGCGTCCTGGTAGAGGTTCCCCTGGTGGCCGGTGCGCTTGGGTTCCCAGCTGTTGTCGCTGCCGGAGCCGTGGAAGTCGTAGCCCTGGACGTTGGCGAAGTCCATGTAGTCGAAGACGCCGGGCGTGCCGTCCTTGGTGGTGATGTCCCAGCCCGCGTCGATCTTCGCCGGGTCGGCCGGGGTGAAGGCCGTGAGCAGGTACTTCCTGCCGGTCGTCGAGCTCAGGGCGTCGAGCTGGCGGCGGAACTCGGCGAAGAGCAGGGTGTTGTTGGCCTTGTCGTCCTTGGAGACGTGGTTGCCGGCGTGGCCCTCGGCGCCGGGCCACTCCCAGTCGATGTCGAAGCCGTCGAAGATCCCGGCGGCGACGCCCGGGCCGCCGCGCCCGTTGGTGACCGGCAGGTCGCCCTTGATGTACATGTCGATGCAGGACTTGACGAACTTCTGCCGGGAGGCGTCCGTCTTGGCGACGTCCGAGAAGTACTTGCTGTAGGTCCAGCCGCCGATGGACATATTGATCTTGAGGCTGGGGTGCTTGGCCTTGAGCTTCTTCAGCTGGTTGAAGTTGCCGGCCAGCTTCTGGTCCCAGGTGTCGCCGACGCCGTCGACGGATTCGCCCGCGCCGAAGCCCTTCTCGTAATCGGCCCAGGAGTCGCCCGCGCCGTCGCCCTGGCTGGGGTCCTGGGGGTTGGGCGTGGTGGCCTTGGTGACCCCATTGAGACACGTGAGGTCGGTGGGGTGGATATTGGAGAAGGAGTAGTTGATGTGGGTGAGCTTGGCGGCGGCGCCCGTGGTCTCCAGGGACTTCACGGTGTAGCCGCGGCCGTAGATGCCCCACTGCACGAAGTAGCCGACCTTGGCGTAGCCCGCGCCGGGCTGCGGCCCGCCGCCGCCCGTGGTGCGCACGGTCAGCGGCGCGCTGGCCTTGCCGGTCTGGCCCGCGGAGTCCCGGGCGACCACGGTGTAGGTGTAGTCGGTGCCCGTGGTGAGGCCGGTGTCGGTGTGGGCGAGCTTGCCGACCGTGGCGACCTTCGCGGTGCCGCGGTAGACGTCGTAGTTCTTGATGCCCTTGTCGTCGGTGGCGGCGGGCCACTTCAGGGCGACGGAGGTGTCGGTGACCGCGGTCGCCTGCGGGGTGCCGGGGGCGGAGGGCGGCTTGTCGGTGCCGCCGCCGCTGCCCGTGCGCAGGGTGGCGGGCGGGCTCGCCGGGCCGGTCTGGCCGGCCGAGTCGCGGGCGACGACCTTGTACGTGTAGTCGGTGTCGGCGCTGAGTCCGGTGTCGGTGAAGGCGGTGCCGGAGACCGTGCCGACGACGCTGTCGCCGCGGTAGACGTCGTAGTTCTTGACGGCCTTGTCGTCCGTGGCGGCGGCCCACGTCAGCGCGATGCTGTCGGCCGTGACGCCGGTGGAGGAGGGCTGCCCGGGGGCGCTGGGCGGGGTGTCGGCGGAGGAGCCGTCGCAGGGACCGCCGTCGAGCCGGCAGCCCGTGGGGGCGCCGTCACCGGAGCCGACGAAGCCGAAGGTGACGCTCGCGCCGGGGGCGATGGTGCCGTTGTACTCGCGGTTCTTGGCGGTGTGGTGGGAGCCCGAGCTCGTGAGCAGGGCGTCCCAGTAGGCCCCGACCGTGGTGGTGGAGGGGAAGTCCCACTCGACGGTCCAGGCGGTGATGGCCGTGGTGCCGGTGTTCTTGACCGTCCACTCCGCCTGGAAGCCCGTTCCCCAGTCGGAGGTCTTGACGAATGTCGCCGTCGCGGAGGGTGCCGCGTGGGCCGGGGCGGCCGTCAGGCCGACGAGCGCGGTGGCGGGCAGTGCGAGCGTGGCCAGGGCGGCCACCGCTCTTCGTAAGGTGCGGCCGATGCTTCCTGAGGTTCCTGTGCTCAAGGGGGTGCTCCTCGCAGAGAGGTGCGGACAGGTGGGGGGTGCACAGCTGCTCGGGGAGCGTAAGAAGGTCCGTACCAATGGTCAAGAGGACTGGACCAATCCCAACTCCCGGGCCAGCACCGCCGCTTGCACCCTGCTGCGCAGCTCCAGCTTGTTCAGCAACCTGCTGACGTGCGTCTTCACCGTCGCCTCCGCCATGCCCAGACGGCCCGCGATCTCCGCGTTCGACAGCCCCTCGCCCAGCGCCGCCAGCACCTCGCGCTCACGACGGGTCAGCGTCTCCAGCGCCGCGGGCTCCTCGGCGCCCGGCATCCGGCCCTGCGCCGGGCGCGCGAACTCCGCGATCAGGCGGCGCGTCACCGCCGGGGAGATCAGCCCCTCGCCGGCCGCCACCGTCCGCACCGCCGCGATGAGACCGGCGGCGTCGCTGTCCTTGAGCAGGAAGCCCGCCGCGCCCGCGCGCAGCGCCCCGAAGACGTACTCGTCCAGGTCGAACGTGGTCAGCACCAGGACGTCGGCGAGCTGCTCGGCGACCACCTGCCGGGTGGCCGAAACACCGTCCAGGCGCGGCATCTGCACGTCCATCAGCACCAGGTCCGGGCGCAGCTCGCGGGCCAGCCGGACGGCCTCCTCGCCGTCGGCCGCCTCCCCGACGACCTCGACGCCCGGCGCCGAACGCAGGATCAGCACCAGCCCGGAGCGTACGGACGCCTGGTCCTCGGCGACCAGGACGCGGATCCCGGGGGCGTCCGCGGGGGATGTGGTGGTCACGGTGTTCCTTCCTCCGGTACGGGCAGCACCGCCCGCACGCGCCAGCACTTGCCGTCCGGGCCCGCCACCGGGCCCGCCTCGAACTCCCCGTCCAGCAGGGCCACCCGCTCGCCCATGCCGACCAGCCCCGCCCCCGAACCCGGCGCCCGCGGCCCCGGCCCCGCGCCGTAGGCGCTCGTCACCTCCACCGCCAGCCATCCGCGGTCCTCGCGCGCCAGACGCACCGTCACCTCGCCCGGCGCCGCGTGCTTGACCGCGTTGGTCAGCGACTCCTGGACGATGCGGTACGCCGCGAGCTCCGTCGGCGCCGGGAGCGGCACCGGCCCCCGCCCGTCGTCCAGGACGAAGCGGAAGCGGTCGTCGCGGACGGCCTTGCGGGCGTGGGCGAGGAGCGCGTCCACACCGTCGAGACGGGGCGAGGCCGCCGGCTCCTCCTCGCCGCCCGCCTGCCGCAGCAGCCCGATGAGCCGGCGCATTTCGGCCAGGCCCTGCACGCTGTTCTCCCGGATCACGGCGAGCGCCTCCTCCGACGCCTTCGCCTCCCCGATCGACAGCGCCGCCGTGGAGTGGATCGCGATCGCCGACAAGTGGCCCGCGACCATGTCGTGCAGCTCGCGCGCCATCCGGGCGCGCTCGGCGCCCACCGCCTCGCGGCGGTCCAGCTCCGCCAGCAGCGCCGTCCGCTCGGCCTCCAGGCGGGCCGCGCGAGCGTCGTCGCGGTGCCGGCGGATGCCCGCGCCGGTCCACGCCGGCGCGATGATCAGCACCCCGAAGCCGAAGCCGATCAGCAGCGCCTCCGGTGTGCGGATCAGCGCCACGGCCAGCAGCGTCCCCAGCACCGTCAGCACCTCGGTGACGCGGGGGATGCGCCAGGCGACGGACGGGCGGCCGTAGAGCACCGCCGCGTAGACGACGTCCGTGTACATCGCGATCGTCGCGACGAGCGAGCCCGTACAGATGTCGAGGGCGAGCGTGAGCGTGCCCACGGTGAGCGCCGTCAGCGGGGCGCTGCGCCGCAGCAGCTCGGCGCAGCACATGACGCCCAGCGCGACCAGCGACAGCCAGCCGGGCAGCGCGGCCAGCGGCGGGTTGTTGTGCAGGTCCAGCAGCCACAGCGCCAGGCCGCCCAGCAGGCCGGTGGCCGCGATCAGGACGGCGTCGCGGTCGGGACGGCGGGGCAGGCGCAGGGGGCGGTCGGGCATGTGTACATCACAGCATGCGGCGGGAGCCGCCGGGACGCGCTGCGGGAGGGTGCGGCGGGCCGCGCACTACATCGAAGGATGCAGTCCCGAATCGTCACGCGTGACGACGAATCCGCTGGTCACGGCAGGGAGTCTGGAAGGGAGGGAAGGGAGAGAACCGTGATCGTCACGCTGATCGTCGTCTGCGAGGTCGGCTTCTGGGTGCTGCTGGCCGGCGGCCTGAGCCTGCGGTACCTGGCGAAGATGCCGCGGGCGGGGATCGCCGTGCTGCTGCTGGAGCCCGTGCTGGAGCTGGTCCTGCTCATCGCGACCGCGGTCGACCTGAAGAACGGTGCGCAGGCGGGCATGAGGCACGGTCTGGCCGCCGTCTACATCGGCTACTCCGTCGGCCTCGGCCACGCCACGATCAAGTGGGTCGACGTCCGCTTCGCCCACCGCTTCGCGGGCGGCCCGCCGCCGGTGAAGCCGCCGAAGTACGGCGCCGCCCGCACCGCCCACGAGTGGAAGACCGCCGCCCGCTGGATCCTGTCCTGCGCGGTCGCGCTCGGCCTGCTGCAGGCGGCGGTCTGGTACGTCGGGGACGCGGGCGACACCAGCTCGCTGCGGGCATGGCAGACGAAGATGCTGATCGTGGCCGGAATCAACCTGGCCATCGCGGCGAGCTACACCCTCTGGCCGAAGCAGGCGCCGGCCGCGGAGGAGCCGAAGCAGACCCCGAGCCCGGAGGAACTGAAGCGCTGACGCCTCCCCGGGTCCCGGGCCCGCCGCGTGTCAGCGGTTCTCGCCCGGGACCCACAGCACGTCCCCGACCTCCTTGTTCGCCGTCCTCGCGAGAATGAACAAGAGGTCGGAGAGGCGGTTGAGGTAGGTGGCTGTCAGGGGGTTCATGATGTCCGCGTGGAGTTCCATCGCCGCCCAGGTGGAGCGCTCCGCGCGGCGCACGACCGTGCAGGCTTGGTGCAGCAGCGCCGCCCCGGGCGTGCCGCCCGGCAGGATGAAGCTGCGGAGCTTCTCCAGGTCCTCCAGGAAGCGGTCGCAGTCCGCCTCCAGCTTGTCGACGTAGGACTGCTCCACGCGCAGCGGCGGGTACTTGGGGTTCTCGGCGACGGGCGTGGCCAGGTCGGCACCGACGTCGAAGAGGTCGTTCTGGATGCGGACGAGCACCTTCACGATCTCCTCGGGCAGCTGCCCGAGCGCGATCGCCACCCCGATCGCGGCGTTGGCCTCGTTGGCGTCGGCGTAGGCGGCGATGCGGGTGTCGGTCTTCACGGTGCGGCTCATGTCGCCGAGGGCGGTGGTGCCCTTATCACCGGTGCGGGTGTAAATGCGCGTCAGGTTGACCATGGGTACGAGCCTAGCCACGCGGCGGGGGCCTGCCGAGGCCGACGCGCACCGCGCCACCCCTGTGACGTCTGAGGCTGGAGGGGCCCAACTGCAGTGTGGGAACCGGCCAGTGGGCGTCTCGATGTGATGTCCGTCATGTGGGACGTGACGCGCATCTCTAACCGCCCAACCGCGCCGCGACGGGCGCTAAGGTCCGGCGGAGAGTGCGTTGAGAACAGCTATGTGCACAGGGAGTAAGGGGACAGCCGTGGCCAAGAAGCTCGCCGTCATCGGGGCCGGACTGATGGGGTCCGGTATCGCGCAGGTCTCCGCCCAGGCCGGGTGGGACGTCGTGCTGCGGGACGTCACCGACGCGGCGCTGCAGCGCGGCACGGACGGCATCAAGGCCTCGTACGACAAGTTCGTCTCCAAGGGCAAGCTGGAGGCCGCCGCGGCCGAGGCGGCCCTCGCCCGCATCACCACCACGACGGACCTGGACGCGGCCGCCGACGCGGACATCGTCGTCGAGGCCGTCTTCGAGGACATCGACACCAAGCGGGACATCTTCCGCACCCTGGACGGTCTGGTGAAGGACGAGACCGTCCTCGCCTCCAACACCTCCGCCATCCCGATCACCAAGATCGCGGCGGCCACGCAGCGCCCCGAGCGCGTCGTCGGCGCCCACTTCTTCTCGCCGGTGCCGATGATGCAGCTGTGCGAGCTGGTCCGCGGCTACAAGACCAGCGACGAGACGCTGGCCAAGGCTCGTGAGTTCGCCGAGGGCGTCGGCAAGACCTGCATCGTCGTCAACCGCGACGTCGCCGGCTTCGTCACCACCCGGCTGATCTCGGCCCTCGTCGTCGAGGCCGCCAAGCTGTACGAGTCGGGCGTGGCCACCGCCGAGGACATCGACATCGCCTGCAAGCTGGGCTTCGGCCACGCGATGGGCCCGCTGGCCACGGCCGACCTGACGGGCATCGACATCCTGATGCACGCCACGGGGAACATCTACACCGAGTGCCAGGACGAGAAGTTCGCGCCGCCGGAGATCATGCGCCGCATGGTCGACGCGGGCGACCTGGGCCGTAAGAGCGGTCAGGGCTTTTACCAGCACTGAATCGGCTCCGGCCGGGTAACCGATACCTAATTCACCCTCCAGGGTGAATTAGGTATCGGTTCGCCAACAGGCGGCAACCTTGTCGTGTGAGAGGCAGTCAGTTCTTTGTAACCACAGAGCCTTGAGAACCGCACGGGGCTGCAGAGCCACACCGTCATCACGCACCATCGGGCATCACTCCGGGAGCGCATATGCACATCAGGGGCGACCACGCCGAACTGGTCGTCGGGGGCCGCCTCGACGTCCGCAGCGCGGCGGACGCCCGTACGGTCCTGCACTCCGCCCTCGACTCCGGCCGCGGCGACCTCGTCCTCGACCTCACCGAGCTGGACTCCTGGGACGCCACCGGCCTCGGCGTCATCATGGGCGCCCACCGCCGCGCCGGCCGCTCCGGCCGCCGCCTCGTCCTGCGCGGCGTGCCCGACCGGATGCAGCGGCTGCTCGTCGCCACCCGGCTGCACCGCATCCTCGCCATCGAGGGCGGAATCGGCGTCGAGGCGGGCGAGTCCCTTCCCCGCGTGTGAACGGAGTTGCCATAGAGGCACCCGCGTCCGCATGCGTCCCCTTCTTTCCGATTCTCATGAGACTGTGACATGCCCCGGGCAGCGGGGCCCCCGTCGCTTCATGGATACTGTGCCCAGGTCTGAGGTTCGGTTTTCCCGCCGCGAAAGGCCGCATAACAGAGCCCACGGCGGGCACCGATGAAGCGCCGGCCGGTATGCCCGGCCGTGGGTTGAGGAGTGCGGCAGGCCGGAAGGGCAGGACGGCACGCCACGCATTTGGGGGGCTTTCACCATGGACCCGACGAACCGACCCGAGGAATTCGGCGAGGGCGCACACGAGCCCGCCGAGGGCGGCGGCCCGCGCGACCTCCCGGGCGCCGAGGCCGGGGAGCAGGCCCCCGGGCTCGCCCGCGTCGTCCGGCTCGTCGCGGGTGACTACGCCCTCACCGTCAACCCCGTCGACGGCAGCGAGATCGAACCCTGCCTGCCCGCCGAGGTGCCCCCGCCCCCCGGCAGACACACCCCCGAGGAGCGCGCCGAGCTGCTCCGCGCCGCCGCGCCCCCGCCGCCCGCCCGCCAGGCCGGCCCCGAGCTGCCCCTGCTGCACCGCCAGGAGGAGCGCGAACGCCTCTCCCGGCTGCTCTCGCGCGGCCGCTCCGTCCGGCTGACCGGCCCCTCGGGCTCCGGCCGCAGCGCCCTGCTGGACGCCGTCGCCGACGACTGCGCCCGCCTCGCCCCCGACGGCGTCGTCCGCCTCACCGGCCACCACCGCACCGTCACCGACGTCCTCTACGACCTCTTCGCCGCCGTTCACCACGCGCCGCTGCACCGCCCCGACCGGGCCGGGCTGCTCTCCCTCGTGCGCGACATCGGCGCCGTCGTCGTCCTGGACGACCTCGAATTCGGCGGCGCCGCGCTGGACGAGCTCCTCGACGCCACCCCCGAGTGCGCCTTCCTCTTCGCGGCCACCCCCGACGTCGCCGCGCCCTCTCCCGACTCGCACGTCGAAGAGGTCTTCCTCGGCGGCCTCGACCGCACCGCCTGCCTGGAGCTCCTGGAGCTCTGCGTCGACCGTCCGCTGACGGACGAGGAGGCGGACTGGGCGGCGGACCTGTGGTTCGAGTCCGAGGGCCTGCCGCTGCGCTTCGTCCAGGCCGGGGCGCTGCTGCGGCTGGGGACGCCCCCGGCCGCGGCCGGGGCGGACGGCCGGGCGCGGGACGCCGCCGGCGCCGACCCCGCCGCCGCCGACGAGTTCGGCGTCTTCGCCGAGCGGCCCTACGTGGCCGCCGCCGGGGCCGAGGCCGAGGCCGGCACCGGCGCCGCCGAGGGCGCGCCGCTGCCCCCGCTCGCCGAGGCGTCCCGCCCGGCCGTGCCGCTCGCCTCCCGCCTCGACGAGGCCGCCCGCGAGACCCTGCGCTTCGCCGTCGCCCTGGGCGGCGAGGTCCCGCACCAGGCCCACCTGCCCGCGCTCGTCGGCGACACCCACGCCGACGCGGCCGTCGGCGAACTGCTCGCCGCCGGTCTGATCACCGCCGTCGCCGGGCACTACCGGCTCGCCGCGGGCGTCGCCGCCCTGCTCACCGCCGAGGGCTACGCCGCGGGCGCCGCCGAGCGCGCCCACTCCGCCGCCCAGCACTACGCCTGGTGGGCGGGCCACCCCTCCGTCGCGCCCGAGCGGGCCGCCGCCGAGGCCGACGCGATCCTCGCCGCGCTCGCGGCCCTCGCGGCCGACGGCGACCCCGGGCACCGCGCCGCGGCCGTCCAGCTCGCCCGCGCCGCCGCGCCCGCCTTCGCCGCCGCCCTGCACTGGAGCGCCTGGGAGCGCGTCCTGCGCTACGGGCAGGAGGCCGCCCGGCGCGCCGGAGAGGTGGGCGAAGAGGCCTACTTCCACCACGAGTTGGGTGTGCTGGCGCTGTGCACCGGCAATCTGCAGCGGGCCCGCGCCGAGCTAGAGGCGTCCGTCGGCATGCGCGGCGTGATGGCGGACAAGCGCGGCGCCATAGCGGGACGGCGGGCGCTGGCGCTGGTCGCCGACCGCTCCGGGTTCGCGGCGGGCGGCCCCGCGGGCGGCCCGCCCGCAGCCGCGCCCGGCGCCGGCGGTGCCGCCCCGGTGCCGCCCGTGCCGCAGCCGCCCGTGTCCCGGCCCGCAGGCGGGTCCGCGGGCCGTACGCCCGCCGGCGAGGAGATCCCGGCCGCCCGCAGCGAGCAGTCCGCCGTGCCGCCCTCCGTGCCCTCCGCCGCCTCCCCGGCGGCCCCCGGCGCCGACCCGGACCAGGTCGCCACGACGGTCATCGCCCGCCTCGCGGCCGAGCGCGCCCAGCGGCAGCGGGGCCCCGCGCGGCAGCCGTGGGCCCGGAAGATGATGATGGGCGGCGCCCGGCGCAACCTCGTCGCGGCCGGTGCGGGCGCCCTGCTCGCCGCCGTCCTCGGCACGGTCGTCACCCTGGGGGTGACCTCCGGCGGTCAGGACGGAAAGTCGCCCGAACGGGTGAAGCCCGGGCAGTCCGCGTCCCAGCAGGACGGTGACAACAGCCTCACCGCCGACCAGCCGGGCCCCGGTGAGGCCGGGCACGCCCAGGTGCCGGGCAAGCCGGGGAAGCCGAACCACTCGCCCGGCGCGGGCGGCTCGGGCTCGGCCTCGCCGGGCGCCTCCGGCAGCACGTCGCCGAGCGGCGCCCCCAGCGGCAGCGGCGAGCCGTCGGGCCGCCCCTCCTCGGGCGGGACGTCGCCGAGCCCGTCGCGCTCGCAGGGCGGCGGCCAGTCGTCGCAGTCGCCGGCGCCGAGCAGGAGCAGCAGCGGCGGCACCGAGCCATCGTCGAAGCCCTCGTCCTCCCAGCCCTCCTTGCCTTCCCAGCCGTCCTCGCCGGCCGGCGGCGGGTCGAGCTCGGCGAGCGGCCCCGTCAGCGGCGGCAGCCAGTCCGCCGCGAGCGGCACGTCGGGCAGCAAGCCGGCCGACGGCAGCAGCAGCCCCTCGTCCGCCGGGGCGTGAACGTAAACGCCGGACGGGCCTGGTCGGCCCGTCCGGCGTGGTGAAGCTCCCGCACGCGGTGCGCGTCAGAAGAGCCGCAGCTTGTCGTCCTCGATGCCGCGCATCGCGTCGTAGTCCAGGACGACGCAGCCGATGCCGCGGTCCGTGGCGAGCACGCGCGCCTGGGGCTTGATCTCCTGGGCCGCGAAGACGCCGCGCACGGGCGCCAGGTGCGGGTCGCGGTTGAGGAGCTCCAGATAGCGTGTGAGCTGCTCCACACCATCGATCTCGCCACGCCGCTTGATCTCCACGGCCACCGTCGCGCCGTCGGCGTCACGGCACAGGATGTCCACCGGGCCGATCGCCGTGGGGTACTCGCGGCGGATCAGGGAGTAGCCCTCGCCGAGCGTCTCGATGCGGTCCGCGAGGAGCTCCTGAAGGTGTGCTTCCACGCCGTCCTTGATGAGGCCGGGGTCCACGCCGAGCTCGTGGGAGGAGTCGTGCAGCACTTCCTCCATCGTGATGATCAGCTTCTCGCCCGCCTTGTTGACCACGGTCCATACGTCCCCGTCGCCCTCCTTGAGGGTGCACGGCGGGGACATCCAGTTGAGCGGTTTGTAGGCGCGGTCGTCCGCATGGATCGAGACGCTGCCGTCCGCCTTGACGAGGATCAGCCGCGGGGCGGAGGGGAGGTGGGCGGTGAGCCGGCCCGCGTAGTCCACGGAGCAACGGGCGATGACGAGACGCATGGTGCGCAACGCTACTCGACTCCTGCCCCCCGACGCGATTCGCCCCCGATGGGCCCTTTGGCTGTGGCTGGTTGTCGGTGCGTTCTCCTGGTGCGCCCGCAGTGGCCGAATTACCGTTGAAGCGGGCGGTCGTCGTACGGGCACGGGGCGTCGTCGTCCGCTCGCCCACCCCTGAGACCCTGCTCGCGGGGTCGCGAGAGGAGAACCCCATGTCGCTCGACGTCTCACCGGCCCTCCTCGAACAGGCCGAGCGAGGCGAGGTCGATGAAGCGGAATTCGTCGACTGCGTCCGGACCTCCCTGCCGTACGCGTGGGAGATGATCGGCTCCCTGGTGGCCCGGCTCAGGATCGACGGTGGCGAGTTCGCCGACAACCAGACGCCTCCGCCGGACGAGCAGGCCCGTGGACAGCTGCTGCGCGCCCTGGCGAGTGATGCCATCCGAGGTGCCCTGGAGCGGCACTTCGGAGTGCGCCTGGCCTTCCAGAACTGCCATCGGGTGGCGGTGTTCCCGCTTGCCCCGCAGGCGGACGAGCGCCTGGCCCGTTTCACGTCGATCCGGGGCCAGCTGCTGAACCAGTCGCCGGAGCTGCGGGACTGCTGAGGCGCTGGCGCTGCCGCTCCGCACGCGGGAGGTGTCGATCAGTGCGGGAGCGGCAGCGGCCCCGGGGGCGGCCGGCGGCGGGCGAGCGGGCGGCCGCAGGGGCGGAGGGGAAGGTCAGGAGAGGAGCGGCAGCACCTCGGCGCCGAGCCGGCGGAGGTTGTCCTCGGTGGCGGCGAGGTCGCCGGAGCCCTCGGTCAGCAGCGCGAAGCGCGTGATGCCCGTGCGCTCCGCGGTGGCCGCGAGGCGGTCGGCGCACAGCCGCGGCGGGCCGACCGGATGGAGCTCGCACAGCAGCTTGGTGTACTCCAGCGGATCGCGCATCGTGCGCGCCCGGCCGTCGACCGTCACGTACGCCGAGAGGCCCTGGTGCAGCCAGCCCGGCATGGCCTTCGTCAGGGTCTCGGCGGCCTCCTGCCGGCGGTCCCCGACCTGGACGACCCCGGCGGAGACGTGGGCGGCCGCGGCGACCTCCCCGGGCGAACGCCCCGCCTCCAGCGAGCACTTGCGCCACAGGGCCACCATCTCCGCCTTCTCCTCGTCCCCGCTGTGCATCCCCAGCAGCATGGGCAGGCCGTGCCCGGCCGCGAGACGGACGCTCGACGGCGAGGTGCACGCCATGAGGACGGGCGGGCCGGAACGATCCTCCAGATCGTCCGGGCGCGGCACGACCGGCACTTCGCGGAAGCGGAAGCGGGGCCCCGAGGCGCCCACCCGGGGCTCGCGCAGCCAGCGCATCAGCAGCGCGAGGGACTCGGGATAGCCCTCCTCGTACGCCGCCAGACCGGAGTTGAAGACCTCCAGGTCCACCCAGGGGCCGCCGCGGCCCACCCCGAGGGTGAAGCGGCCCTCGGAGGCCAGGTGCAGCATGGCGGCCTGCTCGCCGAGGGCCACGGGGTGGGTGGTGGGCAGGACGCTGACGGCCGTGCCCACGCGGATCCTGCGGGTGCGCCCCAGGGCCAGTGCC
The DNA here is from genome assembly GCF_024519335.1 of Streptomyces telluris. Classification (NCBI taxonomy): domain Bacteria; kingdom Bacillati; phylum Actinomycetota; class Actinomycetes; order Kitasatosporales; family Streptomycetaceae; genus Streptomyces; species Streptomyces telluris. The sequence continues at coordinate 342,332 of NZ_JANIID010000002.1, read as the reverse complement.
GCGAGCGTCACCGCCGAGGGGCAGACCCCGTACGGCATGAAGTGGTGCTCGGCGAACCAGACCGCGTCCAGCCCCGCCTCCTCGGCGACCACTGCCGTCCGCACGGCCCGGTGCAGGGCCTCCGCATGCCCCTGCCCGGGGAACTGGGCGGCCAGGACGAATGCTCCAACGCGCATCGCTCTTGCTCCTCCTAGCGACCGACGCGGCATCCCCCCACCGGAAATAACGGCTGACACGTGCCATGGGCACGGCTCGGCGTTAAGTTTTCATGATGATCGGGGGAGTGTCGCCGCGGTGCCCGGGGGGACGCCTGCCCACCACGGTGACTCTGGCGCGTAATCTGGTCACGGCCCGTAGCTCCCCAGACCAACCGAGGTGCCCCGTGTCTCCGCGCCGAAACCGCCCGCGAGGCGGCGCAGACAAGCAGTCCGACGCTCCCCGCGGCGAGGGCGGCGACCGCTACGGCCTGGAGCGCACCGAGGACTGGCAGGGCGAGGAGTGGGCGGTGCGCACGATCGGCGGCGGCGCGGCCACGAAGCACTACCGCTGCCCCGGGTGCGACCAGGAGATCCCGCCGGGAGTGCCGCACTTGGTGGCCTGGCCGCAGTACGGGGCCGGCGTCGACGACCGGCGGCACTGGCACAAGTCCTGCTGGAACGCGAGGGACCGCCGGAGCGCGCGGCTCCAGCGGTCCCGTCATGCCCCTCGTTACTGAGGGTTTGTCAGCGGTGTGCGGTCACGCGTCGCGCTTGAGCAGCGAGGCGTAGGCGCCGCCGAGCGCGACGGCCGCGGCGATCGCCATGACCCACAGCGGGTCCCAGCCGCTGAGGCTGGTGGCCGAATCCTCGCCCGAGGCGCCGTAGAAGACCGACAGCTGCATGGGGATCGAGTACTCGAACAGCGCCTTGCGCAGGTCCGACAGGCTCTCCGTGAACATGAACATCGCCACGACCAGCGGCAGCAGCACCACGCCCAGCATCACCGTGATCGCTCCCGCGGAGTGCCGCAGCAGCGTGCCCATGGCGAGCGAGACCAGCCCGAGCAGGCCGATGAAGAGGCTGGTGCCGACCGTCGCCCGGAGCCACTCGCCGCCGGTGGAGGCGAACTCGGCCTGGTCCTCCAGCAGTCCGACGTCGATGATCCCGACCAGCGCCGTGCTGGCGAGGGTGATCACGAATGTCAGGGCGAAGAAGACGATCGCCTTCGCGGTGAGCACCCGGGCGCGGTCGGGGCAGGCCGTCAGCGTCGTGCGGATCATGCCCGTGCCGTACTCCGAGGAGATCGTCAGCACGCCGAGCGTGAGCACGCAGATCATGCCCAGCATCACGCTGAAGAAGCCGGCGGCCAGGGCGTTCGTGCCGTTCATGGAGCTGCCGGCGGCGTTGACGGCCGCCGCGATCAGCAGCCCGATGCCGACGATGATCCCCACCATGATGCTCAGCGTCCAGATCGTGGAGCGCACGGAGCGGATCTTGGTCCACTCGGCCGCGACGGCGTCCATGAGGGTCGCCTTGCGGACCGGGATCGGCGACACGTAGCCGGAGACACCGCCCGCGGGCGCGGTGCCGGGCCAGTAGCCGGGCGCGGCGTGCGGCGGGGCCTGCGGGGCCGGGGCGGCCTGCGGAGTCGCCGGGTGGGCCGCCTGGGGCTGGGGGGTGGTCATCGGGCGTCCTCGCTGTCGCGCTTGGTGAGGTCGGCGGGGGCAGGGGCGGGAGCGGCGGCGGGCGGCGGGCCCGCGGGGGCCTGCGGAGCCGCCGGGTGGGCGGCCTGCGGCGGCTGCGGGGCGCCGGCCGGGGCCTGCGCGTACGGGTTGGGCTGCTCGCCCGGGAGCACGGGGTAGGGGTTGCCCTCCGGCGGGGCCCAGCCCTGATGCGGGGCGGGGGCGCCGGGGTGGCCGTAGCCGGGGCCCGGGGGCGGCGGGGCGAGGGCGGCGAGCTGGTCGGCCGTCGAGCGGTAGTCGACGGCGCCCTGCGTCATCCGCATGTACGCCTCCTCCAGCGAGGCCTGGTGCGGCGAGAGCTCCCAGAGGCGGACGTCCGCCCCGTGAGCGACGTCGCTGATCCGCGGCAGCGGCAGACCGGTGACGCGCAGGCCGCCGTCCGGCTCGGCCAGCACCTGGCCGCCGGCCTCGACGAGGGCGGCCGTGAGCTTCTCGCGGCTCGCCGGCTCCGTCTCCGGCGTGCGCACGCGCGCGAAGTCCGCGGAGTTCGCGGATATGAAGTCCTTGACGCTCATGTCGGCCATGAGCTGGCCGCGCCCGATGACGATCAGGTGGTCGGCGGTCAGCGCCATCTCGCTCATCAGGTGCGAGGAGACGAAGACCGTCCGGCCCTCGGCCGCGAGCTGCTTCATCAGATTGCGGACCCAGAGGATGCCCTCGGGGTCGAGGCCGTTGACCGGCTCGTCGAAGAGCAGCACCTGCGGGTCGCCGAGCAGTGCGGCGGCGATGCCGAGGCGCTGGCCCATGCCGAGCGAGAAGCCCTTGGAGCGCCGCTTGGCGACGTCCTGCAGGCCGACGACGCCGAGGACCTCGTCCACCCGGCGGGCCGGGATGCCGCCGAGCTGCGCGAGGGAGAGCAGATGGTGGTAGGCGCTGCGCCCGCCGTGCACGGCCTTCGCGTCGAGCAGCGCGCCGACCTGGCGCGGAGCGTTGGGGAGGCTGCGGAAGGGGTGGCCGCCGATGGTCACGCGCCCGGACGTGGGCTGGTCCAGTCCCAGGATCATGCGCATGGTCGTGGACTTGCCTGATCCGTTCGGACCCAGGAAGCCGGTGACGGCCCCGGGCCGCACCTGGAACGACAGATTGTGTACGGCCGTCTTGGCGCCGTAGCGCTTTGTCAGACCGACTGCCTCGATCATTCTCCGCCCCTCGCGAGCTCGTTTGGGCGTAAGGCCCCGTAAGGGTTAGGAGCATAACGAGGAGCTGACGGTTCCCGTTACCCGCGATTAGCTGCGCGGGGTGGGGAGTGCCTGGTGGGGGCGGTCGCCGGGCTGATCACCGGCCTGATCACCGGCCCGGTCGCCGGTCCGATCGCCCGGCTGGTCGCCGGGCCGGTCGCCTGTCCGGCCCCCGCTCCCGCCCTCGCCCGGCGGCAGGCCCTCGGGGAGCACCCAGCCCTCCCTCCGGAAGACCGCCCGCCCCTCGGCCCGCACCGCCTCGTCCGCCCGAGCCCGGGTGACCCAGTCCTCCGGGCCCGGCCCGAGCAGCGCGCGCAGGGCCTGCGAGGCGGCCAGCAGCGCGCTCAGCAGCCCGCGCTGGTCGCCCCCGCCCGCGCGGGGCCCGCCGCCGCCCGGGTCGGCCAGGACGCCGTGCAGGCTCACGTAGAGATGCGCGCCGCCGAGCCGGTGTCCGGAGGGCAGCGTCATCGGGAAGTCCCCGCCCGGCACCCACACCCGCCGGTAGTTGAATTCGGTCTCGTCGACGACGGCCAGCTGCGCGTCGTCCAGCCAGCCGGCCACGAGGGTGCGCCGGGCGGCCGGGTCGGCGTAGGGCGCCGCGGCCACGTAGCCGTGCCGCCCGATGTGCGCGGAGCACCCGACCCCGATGCCGTGCACCTCCACGGGCGCCATCGGGACCGTGGCCCCCGGGCCGCTCCGGGTGAGCTTGTGGTGCAGCTGGGCGGGGGAGGCGTTGGACCCCACGGCGAGCACGGGGTGCCGCGACCGGACGCGTGCCGCGCTCATCCGGTCGAGGAAGACGTCGAGGACCGGCTCCGCCCCTCCCATCCCCGTCACCACCCGCCACTCGCCGGGCGGCCCCGCCTGCGGCCGCAGCGGCAGCAGCTCGCCGCCCGTCAGCAGGGCCGGCTCCCCGACCGGGCGCCCGGGATACGTCAGCGGCAGTTCGGCGGGGGCACCGTCGAGCCCGAGGGCCCGCAGACTCCGATCGGCCAAGGCGGCTCCTCCCGGACGACACGGTCACCGGGGCGGCGGCCCCGCCGTGATCCGCCGGCGAGGCGCTACGCGTCCCGCCGCTTCAGTACGACGTACCCGCCGGCCAGCGCCGCCACCACCCACAGCACCATGATCGTGAAGCCGCCCCACGGCCCGTACGGGGCGTCGTCGAACGACACCACCTGCATGACCTTGTGACCGGCCTGGTCGGGCAGGTATTGCCCGACCTTCTTCGTCGCCTCCACCGCGCCCAGAATGCTGGAGATGATGAAGAAGAACGGCATCAGAATGCCGAGCGAGAGCATGGGGCTGCGCAGCATCGCCGCGATCCCCATGGAGAACACCGCGATCAGCGTCATATAGAGGCCGCCGCCGATCACCGCCCGCAGGACTCCCGCAGCGCCGATCGACGTCCGGTGACTGCCGAGCATCGACTGGCCGACGAAGAAGGAGACAAAGCTGGTCAGCATCGCGATGACGAACGCGATCAGTGTGGCGACCACGATCTTGCAGAAGAGGAACGTGCCCCGCTGCGGAACCGCCGCCAGCGAAGTGCGGATCATTCCCGTGCTGTATTCATTGGACACCACCAGCACCCCGAAAACGATCATGGCGAGCTGGCCGAGTCCCATTCCCGCGAAACTCGTAAAGGTCGGGTCGAAATTCACCCGCTCCTGCACCGGCATGCGCTCGAAGTTACTGCTGGAGAAGGCGCTGATCAGCGCGCCGAGCGCAACGGTGACCACCAGCGCGAGACCGAGCGTCCACACCGTGGAGCGGACGGATTTGATCTTCGTCCATTCCGATTGCAGGACCTGCCCCACCACCGCCATCGTCAGGACCCCTTCTTCCGCCAGCCGGCTCCCCACCCGCCGCCGGGCGGCCCCGTGCCGCCGCCCGGCACGGCGCCCTCGCCCGCGTCCGCGACCGGCGCGCTGTGCGCGTGGTACTCCACCGACTCCGCGGTCAGCTGCATGAAGGCCTCCTCCAGGGACGCCCGCTGGGGGCTCAGCTCGTGCAGGACGAGCCGGTGCCGCGCGGCGAGCTCGCCCAGCCGGGCCGCCTCCGTGCCGTCGACCTCCAGATGGCCGTCCTGCGTGGTCACCGCCGCGACCCCGGCGCCGGCCAGCACGTCCAGCAGCCGCTCGGTCTCGGGGGAGCGCAGCCGCACGTACGACCGCGAGTTGCGGGCGATGAACTCCGCCATCGAGGTGTCGGCGAGCAGCCTGCCCTGGCCGATGACGATCAGGTGCTCGGCGGTCAGCGCCATCTCGCTCATCAGGTGCGAGGAGACGAAGACCGTACGCCCCTGGGAGGCGAGGTTCTTCATCAGATTGCGGATCCAGTGGATGCCCTCGGGGTCCAGCCCGTTGACGGGTTCGTCGAACATCAGGATCTGCGGGTCGCCGAGCAGTGCGGCGGCGATGCCCAGGCGCTGCCCCATGCCGAGCGAGAAGCCCTTGGAGCGCTTTCCGGCCACCGAGGTCAGGCCGACCGTGTCCAGAACCTCGCGCACGCGGGAGCGCGGGATGCCGTTGCTCTGCGCCAGGCACAGCAGGTGGTTGTAGGCGCTGCGGCCGCCGTGCATGGCCTTGGCGTCCAGCAGGGCGCCGACGGTCCGCAGCGGATCCCTCAGCTGCCGGTAGTGCTGCCCGTCGATGAGGACCGTGCCGGCGGTGGGGCTGTCCAGGTCGAGCATCATCCGCATCGTCGTGGACTTGCCCGCGCCGTTGGGGCCCAGGAAGCCGGTGACGATCCCGGGGCGGACGGTGCAGGTGAGGCCGTCGACGGCGAGCTTCTCGCCGTAGCGCTTGGTCAGGCCCTGCAGCTCGATCATTCAGCCACGGTAAGGGGGGCCCGCACACCCCGCCAGCGGTAGCGGGCCGTCCGGGGGAGCGGCCCGGGGCGCCGGGAGGGCGACCGCTGCCCCGTGCGCCCGCTCAAGCGGCGCACAGGGCAGGACGAGCGTCCCGGAAGGTCAGCGGCCCTGGGCTCAGCGGCTCTGCTGGGCCGGGACGCCGCGGGAGATCGGCTCGTCGTCACCGGGGACGCCGGCCGCGGCGACGGCGGCGCCGGTCAGCGTGGCCAGCATCTCGCGGACGTTGGTCAGCTGGGCGTTGATGCTGTCGCGGCGGTTGGTGAGCGCGGCGAGCTCGCGCTCGGACTCGCTGCGGATGCGGTCCGCCTTGGCGTTGGCGTCGGCCACGATGTCCTCGGCCTGGCGCTGGGCGGTCTCCACCGTCTGGCGGGCGCGGCGCTCGGCGTCCGTGCGCAGCTTCTCCGCCTCCAGGCGCAGCTGCTCCGCGCGGTGCTCGATCTCCGCCAGCCGCTTCTCCGCCTTGGCCTGGCGGGAGGCCAGGTCGCGCTCGGACTGCTCGCGCCGCTTGGCCAGGTTGGTCTCGAAGTCGGCGGCGGCCTGGGCCGCCTTGGCGCGGGTCTCCTCGAAGAGGGCGTCCGCCTCCTCGCGCTTGGACTGGGCGTCCTTCTGGGCCTCGGCCCGCAGCTGGGCGGAGTCGCCCTTGGCCTTCTCGACGATGCGCGCGCCCTCGTCCTCCGCCTTCGCCTTGCGGTCGGCGGCGAACGACTCGGCGTCGTTGCGCACCTGCTGGGCGGCGGACTCGGCAAGCTCGCGGTGCTGCTCGGCGGCGCGCCGGGCCTCCTCACGCAGATCCTTGGCCTCTTCCTCGGCCAGCCGAAGGATCTTCTCGACCCTCGCCCCCAGACCCGCATAGGACGGCTCGGCGTCATTGACCTGGGCCTGAGCATTCTGCGTCTCGAGGTGCAGCTCCTCGATGCGCTTTTCCAGAGAGGTGATGCGTGCCAGTGCGCTGTCTCGGTCGGCGACGAGCTTGGTAATGCGGTCGTCCACCTGGCCGCGGTCGTATCCACGCCGCACAAGCTCGAAGCCGAAGGGGGAGGAAGTGTCACTCATGGGGTTCCTGTCATAAGAGACCGGTGAGGTGATAGAGGGAATCCTAGGGGTGCGAGCGGCGTGTCATCAGGTGAATGGTTGGCAGATCTGGAGAATGTCCCCCCGTTTGAGTGGCTACTTCTGTGACTGCTTGCCACCCGAACGAGTAGCACCGGCACCCGCCGCTGCCTTCACCCCGCCATCCTTGGCGCTTCCGGCCCCCGGGGCCTCAAAAGATTCCAACGCCTCCAACACGTCCTGGACACGGGAAATCTCGGCCTGAATGTCCTCGCGACGGCGCACCAGGACCTCCAACTCCCGCTTTCCCTCCTCGACAAGGCGCTCGGCCTCCTTCGCACCCTCGGTGCGCAGGCGCTCCGACTCCCGTACGGCGGCGGCCTTCTTCTGCTCGGCCTCCTTGAGCAGCCCCTCCACCTTCTTCACCGCGGCGATCCGCACCTTGCTGGCCTCGCTGCTCGCGTCGGACAGCAGCTTCTTCGCCTTCTCCTCGGCCTCCTCGAGCTGCTCGGTCGCGGCCGCGACGAGCTTGTCGCAGCGCTCGCCCGCCGACTGCATCGCCTCGGCGGCCTCGCGGCGCGCCCGGCCGTGCAGCTCCTCGACCTCGCTCTCGACGCGCGAGCGCAGCTCGTCGGCCCGCTCCCTTATCGCGGTGGCGTCCCCGCGGGCCTCGGCGAGCAGCGTGTCCGCGTCCGTACGGGCCTGCTCGACCAGGGCGTTGCCCTCGCCGGTGGCCTCCGTGACGATCCGCTCGGCCTCGCGGCGGGCCACGCCCACCATCGTGTCGGCCTGCTCCTCGGCGGCCGCGGCCGTGCGCAGCGCCTCCTCCTGCGCCTTGGCGATCAGGGCGTCCGCCTGCTCGCCCGCGTCGGCCAGCCGCTTGGCGGCGGCATCGCGGGCGTCGTCGACGGTCTGCTCGCCCTCGGCACGCGCCTCGGCGCGCAGCCGCTCCGCCTCCTGGACGGCGTCGGCCTTGATGCGCGCGGAGTCCGCGCGCGTGCTGTTGGCGTTCTCCTGCGCGGCGGCCAGCGCCTCGGAGGCCTCCAGGGCCATCCGCTCGGCCTCCGCCGTCGCCTCGGCCACGAGGGTGTCGGCCTGCTCGGCGGCCTCCGTGCGGCGGGCGTTCGCCGCCTCCCGGGCCTCGTCGAGGACCCGGGCGGCGTCGGTGCGCAGCCGCTCGGACTCGGCGTCCGCCTCGGCGAGCGTGCGCTCGGCCTTCCCGGCGGCCTCCGTGCGGACGGCCTCGGCGGCCTCGCGGGCCTCCTCGCCCGTACGGGCCGCCTCGCGGCGCGCGGTCTCCACCGTCTCGGCGGCCTCGGCCCGCAGCTTCTCCGCCTCGGCCGTGGCCTCGGCGATCAGCTCGTCGGCCTGGGCGGCCGCCTCCGTACGGCGCCGGCCCGCGGCCTCGCGGGCCTCGTCGACGATGCGGTCCGCCTCGGCCTGCGCCCCGGAGGTGAGCTCCTCGGCCTCGCGGATGATCCGCTCGGCCTCGGCGTGGCCCTCGGAGCGCATCCGGTTCGCGTCCTCGCGGGCCTCGGCGCGCGCCCGCGCCGCGTCCTGCTCGGCCGACGCCAGGGCGTCGGACGCGTCGGTGCGCATCTGCTTGGAGCGGGCGGACGCCTCCGCGACCGTGCGCTCCGCGTCGGCCTTCGTCTTGGCGAGGAGCGCACGGGCGGCCTCCTCGGCCTCGCCGCGGTGCTTCTCGGCCTCCTCGCGGGCCTCCGTGACCGTCCGCTCGGCCTCGGCGCGCAGCCGGGCGGCCTCCTCGGCCGCCTCCGCCTGCTGCGCCTCCGCCGACTCGCGGGCCTCCTCCAGGACGGACGTGGCCTCGGCGACGAGCCGCTCTGCCTCCGACGTGGCCTCCGCCATCAGCGCGTCGGCCTGCTCGGCGGCCTCGGAGCGGCGCGCCGCGGCCGCGGCCCGCGCCTCGTCGGCCGTGGCCGCGGCGTCCTGCTGGGCCTTCTCGACCGTCTCCTCGGCCTCCGCGATCAGCTTCTCCGCCTCGGCCATGGCCTCGGAGAGCAGCTCGTCGGCCTGCACGCCCGCCTCGGCGAGCTTGGCGTGGGCGCTGTCGGTGGCGTCCTCCAGCGTGCGGGCGGCCTCCGCCTCCAGGCGCTGACCCTCCGTGATCGCCTCGGCGACCTTCCGCTCGGCGAGCGCCTCGGCGGCCTCCGCCGCGGCCTGCGCCTCGGCGCGGATCCGGGCCGCGTCCTCACCGGCGCGCTCGCGCTCGGCGTACGCGTCGGTCCGGACCCGGTCGGCCTCCTCCTGGGCCTCGGTGAGCGTGCGCTCCGCGTTGTGCTCGGCGGCCGAGCGCAGCCCGGCGATCTCCTCCTCGGCCTGCTCGTGCAGCCCGGCGACCGCGTCGCGCACCTGCTGGGCGGTCGCCTCGGCGGCCGACACCAGCTCGGCGGCGCGCGCCTCGGCCTCCTCGACCAGGCGCTGGGCCTCCTCCTGCGCCTCCGCGACCCGCTTGCGCGCCGAAGCCAGCAGCTCCTCGCTCTGCTCGCGCGCCGCCTCGCGCTCGGCCTGCGCCTCCGTACGGGCGTCGCCGAGCAGCTCCTCGGCCTCGCGCCGGCGGCGGGCGGCCTCCTCCTGCGCGGCCGCGAGGGCCTCGGCGGCCTCGGCGGCCGTGCGCTCGGCCGCGGCGTTCGCCTCGGCCCGCACCCGGTCGGCGGTCTCCTGCGCCTCGCTGCGCAGCCGCTCCGCCTCGGCATTGGCCTCGGCGCGCAGCCGCGCGCCCGCCGACTCGCCCTCGCTGCGGGCGGCGGCGGCCTCCTCGGCGGCCTCGGCGCGCAGCCGCTCCGCCTCGGTCTCGGCCTGCGCCTGCAGCGCGCGCACCCGCTCCGCGGTCTCCGTGCGCTGACGCTCGGTCTCCTCGGCGGCCTCGCGGCGCAGCCGCTCCGCCTCCGTACGGGCGTCGCGCAGCGCCTCCTCGGCGGACTCCACGCGCTGCTCGGCCTCGGCGTGCAGCCGGGTCAGCTCGGCGTCGGCCTCCTCGCGGCGCGCCTGCGCGGCCTTCTCGGCCTCCTCGCGCAGCTTGCGCGCGGCCTCGTCGGCCTCGCTCCGGGTGCGCTCGGCGTGGTCCTCGGCCTCCTCGGCCATCTCCTCGGCCTCGGTGCGCGCCCGCTCCAGGGCCTCCTCGGCCTGCTTGCGCAGGGAGGCGGCCCGCTCGGCGGCCTCCGACCGGACCCGCTCGCTCTCGGCGGCCGCGCCGCTGCGCGTCTCCTCCGCGTCGGCCTTGGCCTTGGCCAGCAGCTCCTCGGCGGTACCGGCCGCCTCCTCGATCTGCTGCAGCGCCTCGCGCCGGGCCTCGCCGCGGATCCGCTCGCCCTCGGCGACGGCGTCGGCCCGCAGCTGCTCGGCCTCGCCGCGCAGCCGCCGCGCCTCCTCCTGGAGCTCGACGGTCTTGGCGCGGTACTCCTTGGTGTCGTCCTTCGCCGCGCCCTTGAGCTGCTCGGCGGTGTCCGCGGCCTGCGCGCGCAGCCGCTCGGCCTCGGCCTCGGCCTCCTTGCGGATCCGCTCCGCCTCGGCGGCCGCGGCCTTCGTGGTGGCGCGGGCGTCCTCGGAGGCCTTGGTCAGGACCTCCTCGGCCGTCCGGGCGGCCTTGGACAGCTGGGCCGCGGAGTCCTCCGCGGCGGCGCTGCGGGCCTTCTCGGCGGCCTCGGCGACGAGCCGCTCGGCCTCCGCGGCGGCGTCCGCGCGCAGCTGCTCGGCCTCGGCCTTCAGCGCCTCGGCGTCCTTGGTGGCCTCGCTGACCAGCCGGGCGACCTCGGCCCGGGCGGTGCGGGTGCGCTGCTCGTTCTCCGACTCGGCGCCGGACAGGCGGCGCTCGGCGCTCTCCTTCGCCTCGGCGACCAGCTTCTCGGCCTCGGCGCGCGCCTCGCGCAGCGCCGCGTCGGCCTCCTGCAGGCGGGCCTCGGCGGTACGGGTGAGCTCGGCCGCGGCCGTACGGGCCTGGTCGCTCTCCGTGCTCGCGGACGCGCGCAGCCGCTCGGCGTGGTCGGTGGCCTCCTGGGCCTGCCCGGACGCGGCGGTCAGCAGCCGCTCGGCGTCCGTACGGGCACGGCGCAGCAGGGCCTCGGCCTCGGCGCGGGCCTCGTCGGCCGCGGAGCTGAGGCGGGCGCGGGCCTGCTCGGCCAGGCGCTGGGCCTCGGCACGGGCCGTGGCCAGTGCCTGCTCGGCCTCCGCCCGGGACTCCTCCAGCAGCCGCCGGGCCTGGGACTCCGTGCGCGCACGCAGCTGCTCGGCCCAGGCCACGTTCTCGTTGACGTGCGACTCGACGGTCTGGCGGCGCTCGTTGAGCTCCTCGTCCAGACGCTGGCGGCGCGCGACGGCCTCCGCGTGGAGCTCGGCCTCCATCCGCGCCTGGCGCTCGGCCTGCTCCTGCAGCAGACGCTGCGTCTGCGCCCGGGCCTCGCGCAGCTCGCGCTCGGCGTCCGTACGCATCTGATCCGCCTGAATCTGGGCATTGCGGAGCAACTGCTCCGCCTGGTAACCCATGTCGGCGGTGTCGTACGCCGGGCGGTGGGCGAGATTGCGGCGCGCCTCGTGGAGCTTGGCGCGCAGCACCTCGACCTGGTAGCCGAGGTCGTCGGCGTGCTGGACCGCCTTCTCCCGCTCCTTCTTCAGCCGCTCCATCTCGGCTTCGAATTGCGAGAGGTGGTCGTCAGCCTCGTAGCGGTCGTTGCCCCGCACTGCGCGGTCCCATCCGTCCCCTGGTCGCCTTGGCGGCCGGCTCGTTCCCGCGTGTATCGGTTGGAATCCGGAGCCCGCCCTTCCGAAGAAATGGTGTCAGATCATCGGTACAGCCCGGTCCGGGCCCCCACCCCCAGGACCCCGGCCGAACCCGCACTCTACCGGCCGGGGGAGGTGAGGGTCAGTGCTCCCGGTCCGCCGGGGGCGCCGAGGTGACCAGTTCGGTCAGCACGCCGTGGCAGTCCTTGGGGTGCAGGAAGGTGATCCGCGAGCCCATCGAGCCGATCCGCGGCTCGTCGTAGAGCACCCGCACGCCCTTGTCGCGGACGGCCGCCGCGTCCCCGTCCACGTCCGCCGTGCCGAAGGCGATGTGATGGACCCCCTCGCCGTTCTTCGCCAGCCACTTGCCGACCGCGGAGTCCTCCCGCGTCGGCTCCAGCAGCTGCAGGTAGGAGGCCCCGCCGTCGGACGTCTCATTGATTTTGAGCATGGCCTCGCGGACGCCCTGCTCCTCGTTGACTTCGGTGTGGAACACCTCGAAGCCGTACGTGGCACGGTAGAACTCGACAGTCCGGTCGAGGTCGAAGCAGGCGATCCCGATGTGGTCGATGCGCGTCAGCATGGAACCAGTGCACCGCCGTACGGCTTGGTCACGCAACGTGTACGCAACGTGCTTGCGATCACACCCGCTGCCCGGTGACCCCGCGGGTACCGCTCAGTACATTGACGGAAACCATCGTTAACCTCCGCTCGAAGTCGACTCGAAGGGGCCGCGCCTCATGTCTGGTACGAACGGTTCGACCAGCACCACCTCCGTGATCGTCGCGGGCGCCCGTACGCCCATGGGCAAGCTGCTCGGCTCCCTGCGCAGCTTCTCCGCGGCCGAGCTGGGCGGCTTCGCCATCAAGGCGGCCCTCGACCGGGCCGGCATCGGCGGGGACCAGGTGCAGTACGTGATCATGGGTCAGGTGCTGCAGGCCGGCGCCGGGCAGATCCCGGCCCGCCAGGCGGCGGTCAAGGGCGGCATCCCCATGCACGTCCCCGCGCTGACCGTCAACAAGGTCTGCCTCTCCGGCCTGGACGCCATCGCGCTGGCCGACCAGCTCATCCGCGCGGGCGAGTTCGACATCGTGGTGGCCGGCGGCCAGGAGTCCATGACCAACGCCCCGCACCTGCTGCCCAAGTCCCGTGAGGGCTACAAGTACGGCGCGATCGAGATGCTCGACTCGATGGACCACGACGGCCTCACCGACTCCTTCGAGTCCATCGCCATGGGCGCCTCCACCGAGAACCACAACACCCGCCTCGGCATCGGCCGCGCCGCCCAGGACGAGATCGGCGCCCGCTCCCACCAGCGCGCCGCCGCCGCCCAGAAGAACGGCATCTTCGAGGCCGAGATCACCCCCGTGGAGGTCCCGCAGCGCAAGGGCGACCCGGTGGTCTTCGCCCACGACGAGGGCGTCCGCGGCGACACCACCGTCGAGGTCCTCGGCAAGCTGCGCCCGTCCTTCCGCAAGGACGGCACGATCACCGCCGGCACCTCCTCGCAGATCTCCGACGGCGCCGCCGCCGTCGTGGTGATGAGCAAGGCCAAGGCCGAGGAGCTGGGCCTGGAGTGGATCGCCGAGATCGGCGCCCACGGCAACGTCGCCGGTCCCGACAACTCCCTGCACTCCCAGCCCTCCAACGCGATCCGGCACGCGCTGCGCCGCGAGGGCCTGACCGTGGAGGACCTCGATCTCATCGAGATCAACGAGGCGTTCGCCGCCGTCCTCGTGCAGTCAATCAAGGACCTCGGCGTGTCCCCGGAAAAGGTGAACGTCAACGGCGGTGCCATCGCGCTCGGTCACCCGATCGGCATGTCCGGCGCCCGCACCGTCCTGCACCTCGCGCTGGAGCTCAAGCGGCGCGGCGGCGGCGTCGGCGCGGCGGCCCTGTGCGGCGGCGGCGGCCAGGGCGACGCCCTGATCATCCGCGTCCCCGGCAAGTGACCTCACGCCCCCCGAGGTTTCCCAGAACGGAGCACTGATGGTGGACGTCCCCGCACTGGTGGAGCAGGCCCGCGAAGGCCGGCCGCGCGCCGTGGCCCGGCTGATCTCCCTGGTGGAGGGGGCGTCCCCGCAACTGCGCGACGTCATGGCCGCCCTGGCGCCGCTGACCGGCGGCGCGTACGTCGTGGGCCTGACGGGCTCGCCCGGCGTCGGCAAGTCGACGTCGACGTCGGCGCTGGTCAGCGCCTACCGGCGGGCGGGCAGGCGGGTCGGGGTGCTGGCCGTCGACCCGTCCTCGCCGTTCTCCGGCGGCGCCCTGCTCGGCGACCGCGTACGGATGTCCGACCACGCCTCCGACCCGGGGGTGTACATCCGTTCCATGGCCACGCGCGGCCATCTGGGCGGCCTGGCCTGGGCCGCCCCGCAGGCCATCCGCGTCCTGGACGCGGCCGGCTGCGACGTGATCCTCGTCGAGACCGTCGGCGTCGGCCAGTCCGAGGTGGAGATCGCCTCCCAGGCCGACACGAGCGTGGTGCTCCTCGCCCCGGGCATGGGCGACGGCATCCAGGCCGCGAAGGCGGGCATCCTGGAGATCGGCGACGTCTACGTCGTCAACAAGGCCGACCGCGACGGCGCCGACGCCACGGCCCGCGAGCTCAACCACATGCTGGGGCTGGGCGAGGCCAGGGGCCCGGGCGACTGGCGGCCCCCGATCGTCAAGACGGTGGCCGCGCGCGGCGAGGGCACGGACGAGCTGGTCGAGGCCCTGGAGAAGCACCGGGCCTGGATGGAGGAGCGGGGCGTCCTGGCGGACCGCCGCACCGCCCGGGCGGCCCGCGAGGTCGAGACCATCGCCGTCACGGCCCTGCGCGAACGCATCGCCGACCTCCACGGCGACCGCCGCCTGACCGCCCTGGCGGAGCGCATCGTCGGCGGCTCGCTGGACCCGTACGCGGCCGCGGACGAGCTGGTCGCGGGCCTGACGGAACGGGGATAGCGGCCGGGCGCACGGCCCGGCAGCCGTGCGCCGTCATGGAACGCTCATACGAATCGCCGAAACGGATCTTGGTCGGGGGGCGTCTTCACAGACGTCCCCCGTTTCCGTCGAGAGCGATCAGCCCTTGAGTAAGAACCGGCACAAGCTGCGTCCCCGCCGCCGCAGGACAGAGGCGTCGGCAGCCCGCAAGCGCTTCATCGACTACCCCCGTCAGGGCAGGCGCGGCGTGCGCCGCTGGCTGCCGTCGTGGCGGCTGACGGGAGGCACCTTCCTGCTCGGCCTGGGCGGCGCGGCCGGGCTGTTCGCCTGCGTCTACGCGAGCGTCGACATCCCCGACGAGAACGCCGCGGCCCGCCAGGAGGCCAACACGTACTACTGGTCGGACGGTTCGCGGCTGGCGAGCGTCGGCGAGGTCAACCGCACCATCGTCCGGCTGTCCGACGTGCCGGAGTCCACGCAGAACGCGGTGATAGCCGCCGAGAACGAGAGCTTCTACCGTGACCGGGGAGTGTCGTTCAAGGGCATCCTGCGGGCCTTCGCCAGCACGGCGGGCGGCGAGGAGACGCAGGGCGGCTCCACCATCACCCAGCAGTACGTGAAGAACACCTACCTCTCGCAGGAGCAGACCGCCACGCGGAAGGTCAAGGAGTTCGTCATCTCGCTGAAGGTGGACCGGACGAAGAGCAAGCAGGAGGTCCTGCAGGGTTACCTCAACACCAGCTGGTTCGGGCGCGGGGCGTACGGGATCGAGGCCGCCGCGCAGGCGTACTACGGCATCCCCGCGAAGAAGCTCGACCCGAGCCAAGGGGCCATGCTCGCCGCCCTGTTGAAGGGGGCCGAGCTCTACGACCCCTCGGTCGGCCGGAGCAACCACGCGCGGGCGGAGGACCGCTGGAAGTGGATCCTGGACCGGGAGGTGAAGACCGGCCGCATGTCCCAGGAGCAGCGCGACACTTACCGCACCTTCCCCGAACCGCGTAAGCAGTCCGTGTCCACGGGTCTCGGCGGCCAGGCCGGCTATCTGGTCGACGTCGCCAACAAGGACATCAGGCAGCGGGCCATGCTCACCGAGCAGGACCTGGCCCACGGCGGCTACCGGATCCACACCACCTTCGACAAGAGCCGCATGGAGCGGCTGAAGAAGGCCGTCGACGGCGTCCTCGCCAAGGACGCCGACCCGGGCAAGCGGCCGGACTCCGACACGGACGTCCAGGTGGGTGCCGCCTCCGTACGGCCCTCGGACGGCGCCGTCCTCGCCCTGTACGGCGGGCCCGACGCCACGAAGCACTTCGCCAACAACGCCGACACGTCAGGCGTCCCGGCGGGCTCCGCCTTCAAGCCCTTCGTCCTGGCCGCCGCCCTGCAGGAGGGCGTGGACCCCGGCAGCTACTACGACGACAACGGCAAGCTCCAGCCGGCCGAGGACTCCGGCCCCGACGAGAACCACCCCACCCTCCGCCAGGCCCTGACGAGCGGCGGCAACGCGACGTACGTGCGCCTGGGCAAGGAGGTGGGCCTGAAGAAGGTGCGGGACACGGCCGTCCGGGCCGGCCTGCTGAAGAGCAGCATGGCCGAGCTGGAACAGGCCTTCCCCATCGGCACGTCCACGCCGAGCGCGATCCGCATGGCCGCGGCGTACGGCACCTTCGCCAACGAGGGCCTGCAGAACGACCCCTACTCCGTCACCAAGGTCGTCAAGGGCGGCACGTCGGTGGGCGGCTTCGAGAGCCGGGCCAAGGCGCGGCGGGCCCTGGACAAGGACACGGCGGGCGAAGTGGCGCGCGCCCTGCGCGACGCCGACGGCGGCTCCTGGTCGGCCGGGCGGACCGGCGACCAGGACCGCCTGAACTCGGCCTGGTTCACCGGCTGGTCCGGGAACCTGTCCACGGCCGTGACGGTGTTCCGCACGAAGCCCGAGGGCGGCCCGCTCCTGCCGTTGGCGGACCTGGGCGGCGAGGAGGGGCGGCGGGGCAACGCCTTCCCGGCCCGCATCTGGGCGGACTACACGGGCACGGCCCGCCCCTGAGCGCGTGCGGCGCGGGCCGCAGCCCGGGTGCGGCCGCGGGCCGGACTCAGGCGCGGCCCCGCAGGGAGCGCAGGTGCTGGGCGACCGGGGCCAGGGAGGCGTAGAGGGCCTTGAGGTCCGCCTCGCCCAGCAGGTCGATGAAGTGCTCGCGCACGGAGGCCACGTGGTGCGGGGCGACCTGCCGCATGGTGTCCCAGCCGTGCTCCGTGAGGACGGCGTACAGGCCCCGGCGGTCCGACTCGCAGTTCTCGCGCCGGACCAGGCCCGCGTTCTCCATGCGGGTGATCTGGTGCGAGAGGCGGCTCTTGGACTGCAGCGTGGCGGTCGCGAGGTCGCTCATCCGCATGCGGTGGTCCTCGGACTCCGAGAGGTTGACCAGGATCTCGTAGTCGTTGTTGGTGAGGCCGAACGGCTGCAGGTCCCGTTCGAGCTGGTGCATCAGCAGACGGCTGACGTCCAGGTGGGCGCGCCAGGCGCGCTGTTCCTCTTCGCTGAGCCAGCGGGTGCCGTTCTCGGTGTCCATAGACATAGAGGAATTCTACCTAAGAAAGTTGAAAGATTAACTAGTTGTGGTGCGGAGTGTGAGGTCACACGTTCGACGTCACACTCTGCAGAGTACCGCTCACAGCCCGAAGCGGCGCTGGAGGTCTCCGAGCTGGCCCGGCATACGGGGCGTGGTTGGCTGATTCGACGGGCTTGCGTGCGGGACCCCCTCCTGCTGCGGTGTCTCACCGGTCGGGATCCCGGCCATCAGCTGCTCCGTGGACTGCAGCAGCACCGTACCGGCGCCCACGAACTCGAACTGGTGCTCCTCGCCCGAGGTGCCGCCCAGACCCGTGAAGGCGCGCACGCCGCCGAGCACCCCGCGCAGGTACTGGTGGTCGTAGTGGTGACAGGGGGAGGGGCAGTCGGCCCAGCCGACGAGGGCCTGGGGGTCCACCCGGACGGGTGGCTCCACGAAGACCACGGGGCCATTGGAGGCCGCCACGAACTTGCCCGTGCCGATGAGCGTGAGGAAGCCGGGGACGATCGACTGCTTGAGCGAGAGCGACGGCTGGAAGGCGAGCAGATTGCCCGACCGCACCGTCAGATTGCCGTCCTCCAGGTCGTAGGAGTTGACGTCGAAGCTGCGGTCCGCGAGGACCATCTTGCCCTTGCCCTCGGCGACCACCCAGTCCGCGGCGTGCAGCGGCGAGTGGAAGCTGTGGGCGATGAGGCGGTCGAGGCGGCCGTGCCCGATGCCGTGGAAGTCGATGCTGCCGTAGTAGGCGATCATCTTCCCCTTCTGCAGGAACCACTGGCCGTCGAGGTCCACGCTGAAGGCGTACGGGTTGACGTTGTCGTCGGACGGAAGGGTGTGCGCGTCGAAGACGACCGGACCGTTGGCAGTGCTCACAGCTTCTCCTCCGACGCCTGTACGTAGACCGTGCCCTCGCCGGACAGTTCGAGCTGGAACGCCTCCCCGGAGCCGCGCCCCACCATCTCGCGCCAGCCGATGGCGGTGGAGAGCTTGCTGCGGACGTCGCCGCGGTGGGCGACATAGGCCTGCGGGTCGACGTGGACGGGCCGCCCGGACCGGATCGGCAGCTCGATGACGCCGCCGTGGGCCATCACGGCGACCGCGCCCTGGCCCTTGAGCGTCGTGGTGAACAGGCCCTGACCGGTGACCTGGCCGCGGACCATGCCCATGACGCCGCCCTGCGAGCCCATGAACATCGTGCCCTGCTGCAGGGTGCCGTCGAAGGCGAGCAGCCGGTCCGCCTCGACGTAGAGGGTCTCGCCCGAGAGCTCGATCACCTGCACGTGGTGGCCGCCGTGGCCGAACATCACCGTGCCGCTGCCCTCCACGGTCATCAGCGGAGTGGCCTCGTTGGCGATGCGGCGGCCGATCATGCCCATCACGCCGCCCTGGCCACCGGTGATGCTGGGAGTGAAGGAGACGTCGCCCTTGTAGGCGAGCATGGCGCCCCGCTGGCTGAAGAGGCGCCGGCCGGGCACGATCTGCGCCTCGACCATGCGGGAGTTCAGAGTCCGGAACGGCATCAGACGTCGCCTCCGAAGGTGGTGCGCTCGCTCGGCTGCACGTAGACCAGGCCCTCGCCCTCGAAGCGGATCTGGAACGCCTCGCCGGAGCCCTCGCCGATGAACGTGCGGAAGTTGACCCCGGACTGGAAGTGCTGCTTGAGCCTGCCGGTGTGGGCGATGTACGCGCCCGGGTCGACCTGCAGCGGCGTGGACGGGGTCACGCGCAGCACGACGGCCGTGCCGTCGGACATGATCGCCGCCTGGCCCGTGCCCTCGACGGTCGTGGTGAACAGGCCGTTGCCCTGGGAGGCGCCGCGCAGGCCGGTGAAGGTGGTGCCGGTGCGCAGGCCCGCGTCGGCGGCGAGGAGGTTGCTCGCCTCGACGTGGAGCGTCTCGCCGCGCAGGGAGACCAGGTTGATCTCGGTCGCCCGGTCGGCGAAGTAGCAGGTGCCGTGTCCTTTCACCTCCATCACTTCCATCTGCTCGCCGGTGAGCCGGCGGGTGACCATGCCGCGCAGGCCGTCCCCGCCGCCGGTCATCTTCTTGAAGTTCATGTCGCCCTCGTACGCGACCATCGAGCCGTTCTTGGCCTTGACCGCGTCGCCCGTCAGGTCGACGGCGAGGACTTTGCTCCCCTGGAGCCGAAACTGTGCCACGGGACGACGCTAGCGGGCGGACTCGCCGGTCGACAGGGCCTTGGTCCCGGAATGACCCCGGATCCAGGCATCCGGGACGAGGCTGCGACAATGGACCAGCTTGTGAATACCATCACAAGCTGTAGTCGTCCCGCCACTGTCCAGCCACTGACTCACGAAGGTGCGTACCCCCGTGGACATCAAGACCGCCTCCGCCCTGCGCCGGCTCCGCCTGGTCTCCGCCCCGGAGGCCGTTTCCTTCCTGCTGCTGCTCGCCTGCTCCGTGCTCAAGCGCACGACGGACTTCAACGCCGTACCGGTGATGGGCGCCGTGCACGGCGTGCTCTTCGTCATCTACGTGCTCTTCTGGCTGGACGCCTGGAACAAGACCAAGTGGTCCCTGAAGACCGCCGCCCTCTACTTCGTCCTCTCCGTCCTGCCGACGGGCGGCTTCTTCGCCGACCGCATGCTGCGCCGCGAGGCCGAGGCGAGCCTGATCGCCGCCCGCGCCCGCAAGGAGGGCGTGGTCAACGCATGATCGTCGCCTTCTCGGTGTCGCCGCTGGGCGTCGGCGAGGACGTCGGCGAGTACGTGGCGGACGCGGTGCGCGTGGTGCGCGAATCCGGCCTGCCGAACCGTACGGACGCGATGTTCACATCGGTCGAGGGCGAGTGGGACGAGGTCATGGACGTCGTCAAACGAGCCGTCGCGGCGGTCGAGGCCCGCGCGGGCCGGGTCTCCCTCGTCCTGAAGGCGGACATCCGCCCGGGCGTGACGGACGGCCTGACGTCGAAGGTCGAAACGGTCGAGCGGTACCTCTCGGAGGGCTGACCCCGGCCGAACGGCCGACCCCGGCTCACGGCTGACCCAGGCCAAGGCGAACGGCCCGGTCCGGCGAGCGCACACGCGCTCCCGGGACCGGGCCGTTCGCCGTTGCGGGGGGCGTCAGCCGATGCGGCCGACGTG
Source organism: Streptomyces telluris (assembly GCF_024519335.1). Classification (NCBI taxonomy): domain Bacteria; kingdom Bacillati; phylum Actinomycetota; class Actinomycetes; order Kitasatosporales; family Streptomycetaceae; genus Streptomyces; species Streptomyces telluris. The sequence goes on along the minus strand of NZ_JANIID010000002.1, from coordinate 322,171 downwards.
GATCACCACGATGGTGACGGACTCCCCGGAGATCTCGTACAGCACGCGGTACCTGCCTACGTGCATCCTCCGCAGGTCGGGCGAGCCGTACTCGGCCGACCCGGTGGGGCGGGGGTCGTCGGACAGCAGGTCCACCGCGGCGAAGAGCCGGCGCAGCCCTTCGGGGTCGTCCTTGAGGAACCGGGATGCCGCGTCGATGGCGGGCTCATCCCAGATGATCTGAAAGGTCACTCACTCTCCAGGCCGAGTCGCGTTCGCACATCCTCGTGCGGGATGCCGGCCGCCGTGTCGGCGGCTTGCCGTTCCCGGTAGAGGGCGAGCGCGAGGGCGTCCTCGATGTCCGCGAGTTCCTGGGGGTTGATGAGCACGGCCGCGGGCTGGCCGTGGTCCGTGATGGTGATGCGTTCGCGGGCGTGCGAGGCCCGTCGGACCAGAGCTCCGAAGCGGGCGCGCGCTTCGGTGATCGGCAGAGTGTCACTCATGTGCAGAACTGTACACTTCCCGCTCCTTCTGTGAGGCCGTTTCGAGAGGCTCGGCTGGCGCGCCTCGTTCACCGCCGCAGTGCAGGGACGTGGCGGACTGCGGCGTCCGGGCCGGGCTGCGGCCCGTGCGGGAGGAGGCGGGGGGCCGAGGGTCCGCGAGGTCCGCGGCGCCGGAGGGCGCGCTGGTCAGGGCCATGCCCAGGGGGGTGCGTTCGTAGAGGACCTGGTGGCTTCGGCGGCGGGAGGTCAGGAGGCCGGCCGCGCGGAGGACCGAGAGGTGGGCGGAGACCGAGGACGGGGCCAGGCCGTGGCGGGCGGCGAGGGCCGTCGTGGAGGCGGGTTCCGTCAGAGAGGCGAGGAGGGCCGCGCGGTTGGGGCCGAGGAGGCGGACGAGCGCGTGCGCGCCCTCCGTGTCAGGCTCGGCCCACAGGCCGCCTATCCCGCGCGCCGGGTAGACCACCGTCGCCTGCCACGGGGCGTCGAAGCCGCCGATCACGTCCGGCCAGGCGAAGACGCTCGGCACCAGCATCAGGCCCTGTCCTCCCAGGGCCCGCGTGTGGTCGTTGCGGCGCCGGACGGTCAGGGTGTCGTCCGCCCACTCCAGCGACGGGTGCAGGCCCGCGAAGAGCCGCTCCAGGCCGCCGTCCGCCAGGCGGCGCGCGTGGAAGGCCACGTCCGCCTCCAGCAGGGCGCGCAGCCGCGGCCACTCCGGGGCGAGCAGCAGGTGCCAGGCGCGCTCCAGGAGCCCGGTCAACTCCCGCACGGCGCCCGCCGGGTCGGCCAGCATCGCCCTGCCCTCCGGCGATCCGGCCGCCCCGGGCGTGCAGGCGAGCGACCGCGCGAGCTCCCGGCGGGCCACCGCCGTGTCCGTGGCGCGTACGAGGGCCAGCTCGTCCGCGAAGGACTGGAGCGGCCCCTCCGGCGGCGGGCACAGGAAGTCCGGGTGGTAGCCCCCGCCCGGCATCAGCAGGGACAGCGCCGTCAGGTCGAGCCCGGCGAGTGCCTCCCGCCGGCGCCGCAGCCAGGGCAGGTGGTAGCCGTGCCGCTCGGGGCGCAGCAGGGTGTAGAGGCACTGGTGGGTCTCCCACAGCGGGGAGATCCCGAACCGGCAGCGCAGCAGGTCGCCGGCTTCGAAACGCATGTGCAGCGGCATGTCCCGCCACCTTTCCGGCCGCCCCCGCCGGCGCCCTACTCTTTCGGCTGGAGCCGAAAGAGTAGGGCCCGCGCCCCGCACCTGCGCACCCTTCCGCGCATGTCAACGGCACAAGACCCCCACTCCGCGGGCGCCGCGCCCGCCCCCGCCGGCTACCGCGCCGCCCTCGCCGTGCGCGAGTTCCGCGCCGTGTTCGCGGCCCACCTGCTGTCCCTGCTCGGCATCGTCGTCGGCGAGATCGCCCTGTCCGTCCTCGTGTACCGGGTGACCGGATCACCACTGCTCGGGGCCCTGACCTTCGCGCTCGGGTTCCTGCCCTACCTGCTGGGCGGCACGCTGCTCGCCGGCGTCGCCGACCGCCACCCCGCCCGGCGCGTGCTCGTCGTGTGCAACCTGCTCTGCGCCGCGGGCGCGGCGGTGACGGCGCTGCCGGGCACCCCGGTGCCCGCCCTGCTCGCGCTGCGCGCCTTCAGCGCCCTGATCGGGCCGGTCCTCGCCGGGACGAGATCGGCGACGCTCGGCGACGTCCTCGGCGAAGGCGATCTGTTCGTCCTCGGCCGCTCCCTGATCCGCATCGTCACCCAGGGCGCGCAGCTCGCAGGCTTCGCCGCGGGCGGGGTGCTGCTCACCGCCGTCTCCCCGCGCACCGCCCTCCTCTCCACAGTGGCCGGTTTCCTCGCCTCCGCGCTGCTCCTGCGCTTCGGGACGCGGCGGCGCCCGGGCCGGGCGTCCGGGGGAGCGGACGTGCTGCGGGCCTCGCTCTCCGGCGCCCGGCAGCTCCTCGCCGACCGCCGCACCCGTGCCCTGCTCCTGCTGTCCTGGCTGCCGCCGTTCTTCCTCGTCGCGCCGGAGTCCCTCGCTGCGCCGTACGCCGACGAGATAGGCGCCGGCACGGTCGGGGTGGGGCTGCTGATGTGCGGGATGCCGGTGGGGACGATCGCCGGAGAGGTGCTGGCCGGATCCCTGCTGGGCCCGCGGGCCCGCGAACGCATCACGCTGCCCGCGGCGTCCGTGCTCCTGCTGCCCTTCCTGCTCTACGCGGCGAAGCCCTCCCTCGGCTGGGCGCTGGGCGCCGTGGCCCTGGCCGGTCTGGGCGCGGCGTACACGCTCGGACTCGACCAGTGGTTCGTCGCCGCGGTGCCCGAAGAGCTGCGCGGACGGGCGATGACCCTGCAGACGGCGGGCACGATGACGATCCAGGGGCTGGGCATGGCGCTGGCCGGGGCGGCGGCCGAGTACGCGCCCGTCCACTGGGTCGTGGTGGGCGCCGGGGCGATCGGCACCCTGGTGGTCGGGGGCGTCGTGCGGCTTGTCGTAGGCTCGGCGTGATCCACGGTCAAGATCTGCAGGGGGAGTTGTGATGCTCGACGTGTTCACCGGCGGGACGAAGAAGTCCGGAGCCGACTTCGAGGTGGTGGTGCTGCGTGACACGCAGGCGGTCGCCGAGGCGATACGCGAGGCGCTGGCCGTCGCCGGCGCCGAGGAGCGGCCCGGGCTGGAGCGCGCGGCCGCGCTGGTCGCCGAGCACGCGGCCCGCCCGGAGCGCGAGGTGCGGGCCGAGTGGGTGCGCGGCATCCTCGCCGAGGCGGGCGTCGACGCGCGCAGCCAGGAGCTGCACGCGATCAGGGCGCTGCGCAAGGCCGAGCGGGGCCTGAGCCTGGCGACGGCGGTGCGGCTGGTGCGCGAGGCCGCGGCGGTGCCGGCGGATTCGTCCGGGATCTGAGATACGCCCGACCGGGATATGACCGAACTGTAGGCTCGTGACCGTGCCCAAGCCGCTCAGCCTCCCCTTCGACCCCATCGCCCGAGCCGACGAGCTCTGGAAGCAGCGCTGGGGTTCCGTGCCGTCGATGGCCGCGATCACTTCGATCATGCGCGCCCATCAGATCCTGCTGGGCCAGGTCGACGCGGTCGTCAAACCGTACGGGCTGACGTTCGCGCGCTACGAGGCCCTGGTGCTGCTCACGTTCAGCAAGGCCGGGGAACTGCCGATGTCGAAGATCGGCGAGCGGCTGATGGTGCACCCCACGTCGGTCACCAACACCGTGGACCGGCTGGTCGCCTCCGGCCTCGTCGCCAAGCGCCCCAACCCCAAGGACGGGCGGGGCACGCTCGCGTCGATCACCGACAAGGGCCGCGAGGCGGTGGACGGCGCCACGCGCGACCTGATGGCGATGGACTTCGGCCTCGGGGCCTACGGGGCGGACGAGTGCGGCGACATCTTCACGATGCTGCGGCCGCTGCGGGTGGCCGCGGGTGATTTCGAGGAGTCCGGCGAACAGGAGTAGCGCGGCCGGGCGGGGCGGCGAAGATCGCCCCGGAACGGGCGGTTACGCTCGATGCCATGAAGCGAAGCGTCCTGACCCGATACCGCGTGCTGGCATACGCGACCGCCGTGATGCTGCTGGTCCTCTGCGCCAGCATGGTCCTCAAGTACGGCTTCGACACAGGCGCGAACGCGACGCTGGTGATCTCCCAGATCCACGGCGTGCTCTTCATCGTCTACCTGGTCTTCGCCTTCGACCTCGGCTCCAAGGCGCGCTGGAAGTTCGGCAAGCTGCTGTGGGTGCTGGTCTCCGGCACCATCCCGACGGCCGCGTTCTTCGTCGAGCGCAAGGTCGTCCGCGAGGTCGAGCCGCTGATCACGGACGCTCCGGTCCGGGCCACCGCCTGACGCCACCGCCGCCGCACCCCCTCGTCGCCCCGCGACACCCCGCCCCGGACACCCCTTGTGTTCGGGGCGCTCTTGCGCGACGATTTACTAGGACGTCCTAGTAAATTGCCCGCCGGGCCAGCGCCGGACCGGAGCGGGCAGGACGCGGAGAGGTGGACGAGAGCACATGGATGCAGCAGCCATCGAGGCCGGTCGCGGCCGCTGGCAGAAGCGCTTCGACGCGGCCCGCAAGCGGGACGCCGACTTCACCACCCTCTCCGGTGACGAGGTCGCTCCCGTCTACGGCCCCCGCCCCGGCGACGCGTACGAGGGCTTCGAGCGCATCGGCTGGCCGGGGGAGTACCCCTTCACCCGCGGCCTGTACGCCACCGGCTACCGCGGCCGCACCTGGACCATCCGCCAGTTCGCCGGCTTCGGCAACGCCGAGCAGACCAACGAGCGCTACAAGATGATCCTCGCCAACGGCGGCGGCGGGCTCTCGGTCGCCTTCGACATGCCCACCCTCATGGGCCGCGACTCCGACGACCCCCGCTCGCTCGGCGAGGTCGGCCACTGCGGCGTCGCCATCGACTCCGCCGCCGACATGGAGGTCCTCTTCAAGGACATCCCCCTCGGCGACGTGACGACGTCCATGACCATCAGCGGTCCCGCCGTGCCCGTCTTCTGCATGTACCTCGTCGCCGCCGAGCGGCAGGGTGTCGACCCCGCCGTACTGAACGGCACGCTCCAGACCGACATCTTCAAGGAGTACATCGCGCAGAAGGAGTGGCTCTTCCCGCCCGAGCCCCACCTGCGCCTGATCGGCGACCTGATGGAGCACTGCGCCCGCACCATCCCCGCCTACAAGCCCCTGTCCGTCTCCGGCTACCACATCCGCGAGGCCGGGGCCACGGCCGCGCAGGAGCTCGCCTACACCCTCGCCGACGGCTTCGGGTACGTGGAGCTCGGCCTGAGCCGCGGGCTCGACGTCGACACCTTCGCGCCCGGCCTGTCCTTCTTCTTCGACGCCCACGTCGACTTCTTCGAGGAGATCGCCAAGTTCCGCGCCGCCCGCCGCATCTGGGCCCGCTGGATGAAGGAGGTCTACGGCGCGCGGTCAGAGAAGGCGCAGTGGCTGCGCTTCCACACCCAGACCGCGGGCGTCTCCCTCACCGCGCAGCAGCCGTACAACAACGTCGTGCGCACGGCCGTGGAGGCCCTCGCCGCCGTCCTGGGCGGCACCAACTCCCTGCACACCAACGCCCTCGACGAGACCCTCGCCCTGCCCAGCGAGCAGGCCGCCGAGATCGCCCTGCGCACCCAGCAGGTGCTCATGGAGGAGACCGGCGTCGCCAACGTCGCCGACCCGCTCGGCGGCTCCTGGTACGTCGAGCAGCTCACCGACCGGATCGAGGCCGACGCCGAGAAGATCTTCGAGCAGATCAAGGAGCGCGGCACCCGCGCCGTGCCGAACGGCAAGCACCCGATCGGGCCCGTCACCTCCGGCATCCTGCGCGGCATCGAGGACGGCTGGTTCACCGGCGAGATCGCCGAGAGCGCCTTCCGCTACCAGCAGTCCCTGGAGAAGGGCGACAAGCGCGTCGTCGGCGTCAACTGCCACCACGGCTCGGTCACGGGCGACCTGGAGATCCTGCGCGTCAGCCACGAGGTCGAGCGCGAGCAGGTCCGCGTCCTCGCCGGGCGCAAGGCCGCGCGGGACGACGCGCGGGTCCGCGCCTCGCTCGACGCGATGCTCGCCGCCGCCCGGGACGGCTCGAACATGATCGGCCCCATGCTGGAGGCGGTGCGGGCCGAGGCCACGCTGGGAGAGATCTGCGACGTCCTGCGGGAGGAGTGGGGCGTCTACGTGGAGCCGGCGGGCTTCTGACCCCCCGGGGTCCGCCCCGGGCCCCGGTCCGCCCCGGGCCCCGGTCCGCCCCGGGCCCCGGTCCGCCCCGGACCCCGGTCCGGGCCGGTCCGGCGGCATACGGGCGCCGCGCAGTAGCGCGGCTACGCCCGCAACCCCCCGATCAGGAGCGCGGCGAAGCCGCGGGCCCATTCGCAGTCGACCCGCTCCGCGCTGACCAGTGTGCGGTGCACCACCGCGCCGGCGATCACATCGAAGATCAGGTCGGCCGTGCGGGCCGCGGCCGACGGATCTTCCTCGTAGGGGAGTTCCCCGCGTTCCTGGGCCCGCTCACGGCCCAGCAGTACCAGCCGCTTCTGGCGGTCCACGATCGCGCCCCGGATACGTACGCGCAGAGCATCGTCCCGCGTCGACTCCGCGACCACCGCCATCAGCGCCGTCTTCGTCTCCGGTCGTTCCAGCAGCGCGGCGAACCGCAGCACCACGCCCTCGATGTCGGCCTGCAGGCTGCCGAGGTCCGGCAGCTCCAGCTGCTCGTCGAAGAGTGCCGCGACCGCGTCCACGACGAGCTCGTTCTTGCTCGCCCAGCGCCGGTAGAGCGTGGTCTTCGCCACCCCCGCGCGGGCGGCCACGTCGCCCATCGTCAGCTTTCCCCAGCCCAGCTCGACCAGTGCGGCGCGCGTCGCCTCCAGGATCGCGCGGTCGGCCTCGGGGCTGCGCGGGCGTCCGGTGCGGCGCGCGGGGGAGGGGGCGGGGCTCATGGAACCGGACCCTACCGCCGAGTAGGCCCCGGGGCAGGGGGGCTTGCGGAGGGGGCGGGGGGTGCAGTTACGCTACGGCTCGTAGCGTAAGAGCGACAACCACGGACGCCGGGTGGGGACCCGGCGTCGCACGCCACCGCTATTTTTCCGGTTCACCGGGTCGAGGGGGGAGGATAGGGCCCATGCAGCCACGGAACATGTCCATGAGTGGAGTGGTCGACCTCGCCGCGGTGAAGGCGGCCGGGGAAGCCAAGCAGAAGGCGGAGCAGGCGCGGGCCGAGGCCGCCCGCAAGGGCACGCCGCCCGCCGCCGCGGGCCGTCTCGTCTTCGACGTCGACGAGGCCGGCTTCGAGGCCCAGGTCCTGCAGCGCTCCGCCGAGGTGCCCGTCGTCATCGACTTCTGGGCCGACTGGTGCGAGCCGTGCAAGCAGCTCGGCCCGCTGCTGGAGCGGCTGGCGGGCGAGTACGCGGGCCGTTTCGTGCTCGCCAAGGTCGACGTCGAGGCCAATCAGCTGCTGTTCCAGCAGTTCGGCGTGCAGTCGATCCCCGCGGTCTTCGCGGTGGTGGCCGGCCAGGCCCTGCCGCTGTTCCAGGGCGCCGCGCCCGAGGCGCAGATCCGCCAGGTGCTCGACCAGCTCGTGCAGGTGGCCGAGCAGCGCTTCGGCATCGTGGGCGCGCCGCTCGCCGCGGACGCGGGCGAGGAGGCCGGGGCCGCGGAGCCCCAGGCGCCGGCCGGTCCGCACGACGGCGTGCTGAGCCTCGCCCACCAGGCGCTGGACGCGGGCGACCTGGGCGGTGCCGTCCGGGCTTACGAGAACGTGCTGGCCGAGGACCCGGGCAACCCCGAGGCGAAGCTGGGCCTCGCGCAGGCCGAGCTGCTCCAGCGTGTCCAGGGCGTGGACCCGCAGGCGGTCCGCAAGGCCGCCGCGGACAGGCCGGGCGATGTGCAGGCGCAGATCGCCGCGGCCGATCTCGACCTGGTCGGCGGCCATGTGGAGGACGCTTTCGGCCGTCTGATCGACGCGGTCAAGCGCACCGCGGGCGAGGACCGCAATGCGGCGCGCGTGCGGCTGCTGGAGCTCTTCGAGGTGATCGGGGCGGACGACCCGCGGGTGAGCGCTGCGCGGACCGCGCTCTCTCGCGCGCTGTTCTGACACAAACGAAACAGCGGCATCGCTTTACCAAAACTTGGTAAACGGGCCCGCCGTTACTGCGAGTAAGGAAAGCCCGGGCATTCGCCCGGGCTTTTCCGTTACCTCCGCTTCTCTTCGGGCACGGTGCGGCGACGTCCGCGCGCCCGTCGATGCACACCGGACGCCCCGCGGTTATCGGCTCGTTACTCGCTAGTAATGAACCTCTTGTGCGGCAGCCGCGAATGCACCACGATCGGCCAAGCTCGGTCCATTCCTCCAACCCGGCAGCCGGCCGGCGTCGGGGGAGCGGGTCCCCACCGGGCGGACCGGCCCCGCGCGGGCCGGTTCAGGGACAGGGGGGTCCCCGCCGCACTCCGGCAGGGCCTGTCCCCGCGGTTGCGCGAAGGCGTGGCCAAGTGGTTGTCGCTCGGGGGTGATCGCCGGTGTTGCCGGAGGCGTTTCGCGTCGCCGGACGGCGGCGCTCTCCTTTCCGAGGACGTAGCACGTCTCCCATCCCCGGGCGCGGCTCGCGACGCGAGGCCCGCGCCGGAGATGTACGTCCGAGAAGGAGGCAAGTCATGGAGTCCCAGACTCGAGGCGGGACCAGATGGCGGCGGTTCGTCGTCGTCATGGTGCCCAGCGTCGCGGCGACGGCCGCGATAGGCGTCGCGATCGCCCAGGGCGCGCTGGCGGCGTCGTTCAGCGTGTCGGGCCAGCAGTTCCAGGTGACCGCCGGGAAGCTGCACGGCAAGGGGTTCGTCCAGTACGGAGCCATGGACCAGACGAAGGCGGGCAACAAGCCCGTCGCGGTGGTCGGCATCGACACGGCGGAGATCAACAACCTCTGCCAGGCGGTCACCATCCCCATCCCCGGCATCGGCAAAGAGGTGTCGATGAAGCTGGAGGCCGGGGGCGACAAGCAGGTCACGGCGTCGAAGCTCTACATCGACGCCGAGGACATGAAGGCCAACGCCACCTTCAAGAACGTCGACATCGGCGTCTCCGTGGACAACACCACCAAGGGGCCGGGCCCCGCGGGAGCGGGCAAGAACGGCGAAGGCGCGCACGTGCCCGGCTCGTTCGCCCAGCAGGCGGACGAGGTCTGGTTCGACAGCGTCGACCAGAAGGCCTGGGCGACCTCGGCGGGCACCTTCACCCTCCCCGGTCTGCACATGGGCATCAGCTGGGGCAAGGCCGAGTGCAAGGTGCCCCAGGGCTGACACGCTGAACGGGCGGGTGCGGGACGGGAAGCGCGCTCCCGTACCCGTACCGCGTCCGCTCCGTACCGAAGAAGATGCCCCTCCCTAGGAGCTGTACGACATGAGCGTCGACACGCGACCCCACCCGGTCGGTTCATTCGGCCGCGCCCGCCGTTCGTTCCGGGAGTGGCGGTGGCAACGCCCGTTCTGGGGCGGGCTGTGGACCCTGCTGTCCGGGATCCCGATCATGTACATCCCTTACCAGACCATGACGTTGGGCGACCTGCACATCCGGATGGCCACCACGGCGGGCGCCGGGTCGCTGATCATAGGGGTGCTGCTGGTCGTCCTCGGCCTCACGCTCTGGTTCCAGCAGCAGTCCCGGATCTTCGCCGGAGTCGCGGCCATCCTGCTCGCGCTGGTCTCCCTGGTCGTCTCCAACTTCGGCGCGTTCCTCATCGGTTTCGTGCTCGCCCTCCTCGGCGGCGCCCTCGGCGTCTCCTGGGCGCCCGGCAGGCCCGCCGCCGCGGCCGCCGCGGAGCCGCCGGCCGCCGTGTCGCTCAGCAAGGAGCGGGACGGAGGCCACGGTGTCGAGTGAGGGGCCGCGCCACGCCGCGCCCAGAAAGCCGCTGCTCGCCCGGCTGCACATGCCGGCGGGCAAAGCCGTCGCCCTCGCGGCCATGCCGAGCGCCGTCCTGATGGGCATGGGGCTGACCCCCACGCTGGCGTCCGCCAAGCCCGCGCCCAAGAAGCTGTTCGACGGGGCGTGCGCCACGGCCCCGGACGCGGCTGCCGAGGGGGAGACCCCGGGCGCCGGCGCGTCGGGCGCCCCGAGCGGCAAGCCCAGCGGCAAGCCGAGCGCCGGCCCCGGCGCCGGTCCGAGCGCCGCGCCCGGTGCGGGGGCGTCGTCCGCGCCTGCCGGGGAGCGGAAGAAGCCGGAGAGCCCGGACAAGCCGGAGAAGCCGGAGAAGCCGGCGGTTCCTGAGAAGGGTGCGTCCGCCAAGCCCGGCGCGCCCTCCGGCTCGCCGTCCTCGGCGGCCCCGAAGCCGTCCCCTTCCCCCTCCTCCTCGCCCTCCGCCGCCAAGCCCGCCAACCCCCTCGACCCGCTGGGCCTCGGCGACAAGCTCCACGACATCCTGACCGGCGGCGCGAAGCCGGGCGAGAAGGCCGGTGCGGAGCCGGCCCCGCCGCCTTCCCCCGGCCCGGCGTCCCCGGCCCCCGCGCCCAAGCCCTCGGCGCGGTCGGGCGAGGCGGCCCGGAAGGGCCCCACGGAGAAGCCCGGGGAGCAGGACAAGGAAAAGGACAAGGAAAAGGACAAGGAAAAGGGGCAGGACAAGGGCGAGGAGAAGAGCGGGCCCTCCGCGGGTCCGTCCACGTCCCCCGGCCCGGCCCCGTCCGGCTCGACTTCCCCCTCGGCCGCCCCGGAGGCGGGCGACGGCGAGCTGCCGCCCTGCCCCAAGGGCACCGTCGTGGACGAGAACGAGCACCACGCGTTCCCCCACCAGCCCTGGTACCTGGAGGCGAGCAAGCTCACCCTCACCGGGCTGACGTACGAGGGCGTCAAGAAGATCACCATGGTGAACGGGGAGAAGAAAGACGTCCTCAAGTTCACCGCCGACTCGCTGGCGATCAAGGACCTGCACCAGATCGTCAACAGCCGGGGCAAGCAGTACCACGTGGCCGGCATGGGCACGGAGTCCACCATCACCGGCGGCAAGGTGACCATGTACACCGAGGAGCTGAAGGGCAGTCTCCTCGGGATCATCCCGGCGACGCACTCGCCGAGCGTTCCGCCGCCGCTGATACCCGGGCTGAAGCTGCCGATCCCGGTCTTCTACACCAACGTCAAGATCCGTCAGGGCGGGCAGTTCGGGGGCACGCTGCACATCCCGAACCTGCACCAGTACATGACTGACGGAACGTATCCCTAGAGCGCGCGGGCTCCCTGGAGCGCGCCGCGCACCGCACAGCTGAAACGGCCGTGGCCGCCGTCCCCTCGGAAGGGGACGGCGGCCACGGCCGTGAGCAGGGGCGGACCTAGCGGCTCTCGCCGCCGCCGAGGTGGTGCACCCGCACCATGTTGGTGGTGCCGGGGACGCCGGGCGGGGAGCCCGCCGTGATGATCATGGTGTCGCCGTCGTTGTAGCGCTTGAGCTTCAGCAGCTCGGCGTCGACGAGGTCGACCATGGCGTCGGTGTTCTCCACGTGCGGGACGACGAAGGTCTCGACGCCCCAGCTCAGCGTGAGCTGGTTGCAGGTGGAGGCGTCCGTGGTGAAGGCCAGGATCGGCTGCGCCGCGCGGTAGCGGGACAGGCGGCGGGCGGTGTCACCGGACTTGGTGAAGGCGACCAGCGACTTGGCGCCGAGGAAGTCGGCGATCTCGCAGGCCGCGCGGGCGACCGAGCCGCCCTGGGTGCGCGGCTTCTTGCCCGGGACCAGCGGCTGCAGGCCCTTGGAGAGGAGCTCCTCCTCGGCCGCCTCGACGATGCGGGACATCGTCTTGACGGTCTCGATCGGGTACGCGCCCACGCTGGACTCGGCGGAGAGCATGACCGCGTCGGCGCCGTCGAGGATGGCGTTGGCGACGTCGGAGGCCTCGGCGCGGGTCGGCCGCGAGTTGGTGATCATCGACTCCATCATCTGGGTCGCGACGATCACCGGCTTGGCGTTGCGGCGGCACATCTCGATGAGGCGCTTCTGCACCATCGGGACCTTCTCCAGCGGGTACTCCACCGCGAGGTCGCCACGGGCCACCATCACGCCGTCGAACGCCATGACGACGTCCTGCATGTTGGCGACGGCCTGCGGCTTCTCGACCTTGGCGATGACCGGGACCCGGCGGCCGACCTCGTCCATGACGCGGTGGACGTCGAGGACGTCCTTGGCGTCGCGGACGAAGGACAGCGCGACCATGTCGCAGCCCATGGCGAGGGCGAACTTCAGGTCCTCGACGTCCTTCTCGGACAGGGCCGGGACGTTCACCGCCGCGCCGGGCAGGTTGATGCCCTTGTGGTCGGAGATGACGCCGCCCTCGATGACGATGGTCCGCACGCGCGGGCCCTCGACCTCGGTGACCCGCAGCTCGACGTTGCCGTCGTTGATGAGGATCTGGTCGCCCTTGGAGACGTCGCCCGGCAGGCCCTTGTAGGTCGTGCCGCAGATGGAGCGGTCGCCCGGGACGTCCTCGGTCGTGATGGTGAACTCGTCGCCGCGCACCAGCTCCACCGGGCCGTCCGCGAACGTCTCCAGGCGGATCTTGGGGCCCTGGAGGTCGGCGAGGACGCCGACCGCGCGGCCGGTCTCCTGCGCGGCCTTGCGGAGGCGGTGGTACCGCTCCTCGTGCTCCGCGTGGGTCCCGTGGCTCATGTTGAAGCGGGCCACGTTCATGCCGGCCTCGATCAGCGTCTTCAGCTGGTCGAAGGAGTCGACGGCGGGGCCCAGGGTGCAGACGATTTTGGAACGGCGCATGGGGCAGATCCTATCGGTTTGTTTCGGAGCGGAATATTCGAGCTGTGGGAACGACCGAGGGATGGCCGGCGATCAAGCGCTGACCAGGTCGTACGTCTGGGTGGCGATCTCCAGCTCCTCGTCGGTGGGCACGACCGCGACCGCGACGCGGGCGCCGTCGGGGGAGATCAGGCGCGGCTCGCCGGACCGGACGGCGTTGCGGTCGGCGTCCACGGCCAGGCCCAGCCCCTCCAGGCCGGCCACGGCGGCCTCGCGCACGGGCGCCGCGTTCTCGCCGACGCCGGCGGTGAAGGCCACGGCGTCGACCGTGCCCAGGACCGCGTAGTAGGCGCCGATGTACTTCTTGAGCCGGTGCACGTAGATGTCGAACGCGAGCGCCGCCCGCTCGTCGCCCTCGTCGATGCGGCGGCGGATCTCGCGCATGTCGTTGTCGCCGCACAGGCCGATCAGGCCGCTCTTCTTGTTGAGCAGCGCGTCGATCTCGTCGGTGGACATCCCGGCGTTGCGGGACAGGTGCAGGATGACCGCCGGGTCCAGGTCGCCCGAACGGGTGCCCATGACCAGGCCCTCCAGCGGGGTCAGGCCCATGGAGGTGTCGACGCACCTGCCGCGCTCGACCGCCGAGGCCGAGGCGCCGTTGCCCAGGTGCAGGACGATGACGTTGACCTCGGAGGGGTCCTTGCCCAGCAGCTTGGCGGTCTCGCGCGAGACGTAGGCGTGCGAGGTGCCGTGGAAGCCGTAGCGGCGCACCATGTGGGCGTCGGCCGTGGCCACGTCGATGGCGTAGCGGGCGGCGGCCTCCGGCATCGTGGTGTGGAAGGCGGTGTCGAAGACGGCGACCTGCGGCAGGTCGGGGCGCAGCGCCTGCGCCGTGCGGATGCCCGTGACGTTGGCCGGGTTGTGCAGCGGGGCGACCGGCACGAGCCGCTCGATCTCCGCCAGCACCTCGTCGGTGATCACGGTGGGGGCGGTGAACTTCTGACCGCCGTGCACCACCCGGTGGCCGATCGCGGCGAGCTCCGGCGAGTCCAGGCCCAGCCCGTCCGCGGCCAGCTCCGCGGCGACCGCCTGCAGCGCGGCCTCGTGGTCGGCGATCGGCGCCTCCTGCTCGCGCTTGGCGCCGCCCGTGGCGAGCGGGGTGTGCGCGAGGCGGGAGGTCTCCTCGCCGATGCGCTCGACCAGGCCCACGGCCAGCCGGGCGCCGTCAGCCATGTCGAGCAGCTGGTACTTGACCGAGGAGGAGCCGGAGTTGAGGACGAGGACTCGGGTGGGGTTGGCAGTCATGAACGCTTTCCGGGTTGTGGGGGTCTCGACGTCGGGGGTGGGGGGCGGTGGGCCGGCCGTACGGGACCGGGCGGCGGTCCCGTACGGCCTACGGGCGTCAGACGGCGGGCGCGTCCGGCGCGGTTCCGTTCCCGGCCTCGCCCTGGGCCTGGATCGCGGAGATCGCGACCGTGGTCACGATGTCCTGCACCAGCGCGCCGCGGGAGAGGTCGTTGACGGGCTTGCGCAGGCCCTGCAGGACCGGGCCGACGGCCACGGCGCCGGCCGAGCGCTGGACGGCCTTGTAGGTGTTGTTGCCGGTGTTGAGGTCGGGGAAGATCAGCACGGTGGCCTTGCCCGCGACCTCCGAGCCGGGCAGCTTGGTCTTGGCGACCGCGGCGTCCACGGCGGCGTCGTACTGGATCGGGCCCTCGACCTTGAGGTCCGGCCGGCGCTCGCGGACGATCTCGGTGGCCTTGCGCACCTTGTCGACGTCCGCGCCGGAGCCGGAGGTGCCGGTGGAGTACGACAGCATCGCGATCCGCGGCTCTACGCCGAACTGGGCGGCGGTCGCCGCGGACTGGATCGCGATGTCCGCGAGCTGCTCGGCGTTCGGGTCGGGGTTGACCGCGCAGTCGCCGTAGACCAGCACCCGGTCGGCCAGGCACATGAAGAAGACCGAGGAGACGATCTGCGCGCCCGGCGCGGTCTTGATGATCTCGAAGGCCGGGCGGATGGTGGCGGCGGTGGAGTGCACCGCGCCGGAGACCATGCCGTCGGCCAGGCCCTCCTGGACCATCAGGGTGCCGAAGTAGGAGACGTCCGTGACCACGTCGTGCGCGAGCTCGACGGTCATGCCCTTGTGGGCGCGGGCCTTGGCGTAGATCTCCGCGAAGCGCTCGCGCAGCGGGGAGGTCTGAGGGTCGATGATCTGCGCCGCGGCCAGGTCGATGCCCAGCTCGCCCGCGCGCTTGCGGATCGCGCCCTCCTCGCCCAGGAGCGTGAGGTCGCAGATGTCGCGGCGCAGCACCACGTCCGCGGCGCGCAGCACGCGCTCCTCCGTGCCCTCGGGCAGGACGATGCGGCGGCGGGCCGAACGGGAGCGCTCGATCAGCTCGTGCTCGAACATCATCGGGGTGACGCGGCTGGAGCGGGCCACGGCGATGCGGTTCGTCAGCTCCGCGGTGTCCACGTGCCGCTCGAACAGGCCGAGCGCCGTCTCCGCCTTGCGCGGCGAGAACGCGTCCAGCTTGCCCTCGATCGCGAACAGCTCGGCCGCGGTCGGGAAGGAGCCGCCCGGCACCGAGACGACCGGGGTGCCCGGGGCCAGCCGGCCGGCCAGCGCCAGGATGTCCGGGCCCGGCTTCTCGTCCAGGGTCAGCAGCACGCCGGCTATCGGCGGGGCGCCGGCGCTGTGCGCGGCGAGGGCGCCGACGATCAGGTCCACCCGGTCGCCGGGGGTCACGACCAGGCAGCCCTCGGTCAGGGCGGGCAGGAAGACCGGCAGCATGGCGCCGCCGAAGACGAAGTCCTTGGCGTCGCGGGCCAGGCCCGCGTCGTCGCCGAGCAGCACCTCGGCGTTGAGCTTGCGGACGATCTGCGCCACGGTCGGCGCGGAGAGCCCGGCCTCCTCGGGGAGGGCGTAGCAGGGGACGGGCAGGCTTGCCGACAGGCGCTCGGCGACGGCCTCGCGGTCGGCCGGGGCCACCCGGTTGACGACCAGGGCGACGACGTCGCAGCCCAGGGCCTCGTAGGCGCGGTAGGCGTTGCGCGCCTCGGCCCGCACGGACTCGGCCGTCTGGTCCTGGCCGCCGACGACCGTGATCACCGAGGCGCCGAACTCGTTGGCGAGGCGGGCGTTGAGGGCGAGCTCGTCGGGGAGCGTGGAGCCGACGTAGTCGGTGCCGAGCACCAGCACGTACTCGTAGTCGCGGGCGACCGCGTGGAAGCGCTCGACCAGCCGCGAGACGAGCTCGTCCGTGCCGCGCTCGGCCTGCAGCGCGGAGGCCTCCTCGTAGCTCATGCCGTGCCCGGACCCGGCGGACTGCCCCAGGCGGTAGCGGGACCGCAGCAGGTCGAAGAGGCGGTCCGGCCCGTCGCCGTGGACGAGCGGGCGGAACACGCCCACCCGGTCCACCTGACGGGTGAGGAGCTCCATGACTCCCAGCTCGATGACCTGGCGCCCGTCGCCCCGGTCGGTCCCGGTCACGTACACGCTGCGCGTCACGCGTGCTCTCCTTGCTCCATCGCCGTGTTCTTCGGTGGTTCTTCGGTGTTTCTTCGCCGTGTGCTTCGGCTTAAAAATTACCCGTTATGGTGGGCTTGACCTCTTGACAATACCTGCGCCCCTGGCTAAGGCGCGCGTCAGCAAGGCGTCAGGGCCCGCAGGGGCGGAGGTCCGGACCGGCGCGGCCCCGGGGTGCGCCGGTACCCATCGGACCGTGAAACAATCGGCCCGGCTCACATGTACCATCCCCTTACCTTCGGTAGGGGGGACCCCAGAGCAGGAGACACAGCACGCGATGCGCATCGGAGTTCTCACCGCAGGCGGCGACTGCCCCGGCCTGAACGCTGTTATCCGCTCGGTGGTGCACCGCGCGGTCGTCGGCCACGGTGACGAGGTCATCGGCTTCGAGGACGGCTTCAAGGGCCTGCTCGACGGCCGCCACCGCAAGCTCGACCTGGAAGCGGTCAGCGGCATCCTCGCCCGCGGCGGCACCATCCTCGGCTCCTCCCGCCTGGAGCGGGCCCGGCTGCGCGAGGCCTGCGAGAGCTCCAAGGAGCTCGCCCGCGAGTACGGCATCGACGTGCTCATCCCGATCGGCGGCGAGGGCACGCTGACCGCGGCCCGGATGCTGTCGGACGCGGGCCTGCCGGTCGTCGGCGTTCCCAAGACCATCGACAACGACATCTCCTCCACGGACCGTACCTTCGGCTTCGACACCGCCGTCGGCGTGGCCACCGAGGCGATCGACCGCCTCAAGACCACCGCCGAGTCCCACCAGCGGGTGATGGTCGTCGAGGTCATGGGCCGCCACGCGGGCTGGATCGCCCTGGAGTCCGGCATGGCCGGCGGCGCCCACGGCATCTGCCTCCCCGAGCGGGCCTTCGAGGTCGACGACCTCGTGAAGATGGTCGAGGAGCGCTTCGCCCGGGGCAAGAAGTTCGCCGTCATCTGCGTCGCCGAGGGCGCGCACCCCGCCGAGGGCTCGATGGACTACGCGAAGGGCGCCATAGACCAGTTCGGCCACGAGCGCTTCGCCGGCATCGGCACCAAGCTCGCCGCCGAGCTGGAGAAGCGCCTGGGCAAGGAGGCCCGCCCGGTCATCCTCGGCCACGTCCAGCGCGGCGGCACGCCCACCGCGTACGACCGCGTCCTCGCCACCCGCTTCGGCTGGCACGCCGTCGAGGCCGCCCACCGCGGCGACTTCGGCAAGATGACGGCCCTGAAGGGCACCGACATCAAGATGGTGCCGATCGCCGACGCCGTCACCGAGCTCAAGCGCGTGCCGGCGAACCGGATGGACGAGGCGGAGTCGGTCTTCTAGGCCTTCCGCCCCTCTCTCCTCCCTCGTCCCTTACGAGGTTCTTCTTGCGAGGCCCTCGCCGACCCGGTCGGCGAGGGCCTCGTGGCTTTTGGTGAGGCATGCCACGCTTTGGCTGTTGTGCCGGAAATCTTCCGGCGGTACGTGCTGCGTGCACGAAGTTCTCCCGTGGCGGCCGGGGTTCGCGCTGCCTCTTTCCGGAAGGCCCTTTTATTAATACGGCCTCATATTGGCTGTATCTCGCCACATGTCCGGCTCTTCCCGAAGATCTGTTACGTTCATGATCATCTACGCCGGTCGGGGGGTCGGGGGAGCTCGACGAGCTGGACCTCCTGGTCGGAAGGAACGTTTCTTCTGAAGGGGGACCCGGGTGTCCGACCTCACCCGCCGCCGCATGCTCGGCCGTACCGCCGCCGCTGCCGCCGGAATCGTGCTCGCAGGACCGGCCGCGCAGGCCCTCGCCGCCGAGGGCGGGCACGACCACCACGGCCACGGCTCCGGCCACCAGCCGTTCGACGAGATCTACGAGGGCCGCCGCATCGAGGGCCGGCTCACCTCCGGCAGCGGCGGCCACCACGACTTCGGCATCGCCGTCTTCGTCGACGGCCGCCCGCTGCACATCATGCCGCGCGGCAACGGCTGGATCAGCGTCATGAACCACTACGAGGTCTTCGCGTCGCCGTACGAGGTGACCCGCGCCGCCGTGCGCGCACTGCGCGGCGTCAACCTCGTCTGATCCGGCCGATCCGGCCGATCGAGTTGATCCGGCCGACCCTGATTCCGTAAAGGGCCACATTCTCATGGCAGTTCGCAAGAACCAGGCAAAGCTCACCAAGGCCGAGCGGCGCGACTTCGTCGAGGCGCTGCTGGAGCTCAAGCGCCGCGGCGGCTACGACAAGTACGTCGAGATCCACGATCGCTTCGTGATGAGCGACCTCGACGACCAGGAGCGCACCGGCCACGTCTCGCCGTCGTTCCTGCCCTGGCACCGGCAGTTCCTGCTCGACTTCGAGCGGGACCTGCAGTCCGTCAACCCGGCCGTCACGCTCCCGTACTGGGACTTCACGGTCAACCGCTCGCTGTCCGACCCGGTCTTCGCCCCCGACTTCCTCGGCGGCAACGGGCGCGAGCGCGACGCCCAGGTCATGGACGGCCCGTTCGCCTACAGCGGCGGCCGCTGGCCGATCTACTTCAAGGCCGACGAACGCCCCTTCCTGATGCGGGAGATGGGCCGGAGCACGTCCACGCCGCAGCTGCCCACGGCCGCCACGGTCGAGGCCGCGCTGGCCGCCCCGTACTACGACGAGGCGCCCTGGAACTCCACCTCCAAGGCCGGGTTCCGCAACCTCGTCGAGGGCTGGGCGAACGGCAACACCGGCCCGCACAACACCGTGCACCGCTGGGTCGGCGGCCACATGAACACCGGCATGTCCCCCAACGACCCGGTGTTCTGGCTGCTGCACTGCTTCATCGACAAGCTGTGGTCCGACTGGCAGCGCCGGCACCCGAAGGCGCCCGCCTACCTGCCGGTCGAGCCGGTCAAGGACATCGTGGCCCTCGACGAGCCCATGAAGCCGTGGAGCGAGAAGGGGCAGCGGGTCACGCCCGCCGACATGATCGATCACCGGAAGTTCTACGCGTACGACACCGACGCCGCGTAGGCGACGGCGCGCGTAGGCGACGGCCGGGGGCGCGACGGCCCGGGGATGGGGGAGCGGGGGGCGGGGGAGCGGGGGCGGGCCGGGTTTCCGGTCCGCCCCTGGCGCTATTCCGCGTCCCGCAGCTTCCGCAGGATCCGTTCCAGGGCGCGCCGGTCCGCCGCCGAGAGGCGGCCGCTGACGTGCGTGCGCAGGTGCGCGAGGTGCTGCTGCAGCGCGCGGTCCAGGGCCTGCTCGCCGGCCTCCGTGAGCACCGCGAGCGCGGCCCGGCGGTCGTCCGGGTCCGGGTCCCGGCGGATCAGCCCCGCCTCCTCCATCCGGTCCGCGAGCCGCGTGAAGCCGCCGGAGCTGAAGGCGACCGCGGTCGCCAGGTCGCTCATCCGCAGGGCGTGCCCGGGCGTGCGGCCCAGCCGCAGCAGCACCTCGAACCAGGTGTCCGGGACCCCCAGGTCCTCGTGGACCAGTGGCTTCAGGCGGCTGAACGCCTCCACGAACAGTCCGTACAGCGTCACGTCGTCGTCATGCAGCATGTGCTCCTCCACCTCACCAGGGTCCCAGACGACCGCCCCCACCTGCAGAACCTTCCCTTGCAGTATCTGCATCGGCAGACATATTGTCTGCTGCGGCAGATATTTCTGCCACCACGGATCGCAACAGGCTGGAGTACGTCCATGCGCAAGCGCACCCTTCCCGCCCTGGGCCTCACCGTCGCGGCGGCCGGTGTCATCGGCGCCGCCCTCGCCATGAGCCCCGCCACGGCGGGCGCCGCCACCGCCTCCCCGGCCGGCCCGCGCTCGGTCACCATCGAGGCCGTCGAGAAGGGCACCTCGGTCAACTTCGTCGACGTCGCCCCGTCCGACTCGGCCCTCGGCGACCAGCTGATCGGCACCGGCGACCTCGTCGGCGCCGACGGCCGCAAGATCGGCACCAGCAGCTTCCAGGGCATCTCCACCGACGCCAAGCCGCGCACCGCCGAGATGCTGACCTTCGTCTACGACCTCGGCGACGGCAACAAGATCACCACGTCGGGCGCCGCCCGGCTCAACGCCCAGGGCCCGGTCTTCGACGAGCAGTTCGCCATCACCGGCGGCACCGGCAAGTACAAGAACGCCCGCGGCCAGGTGCGCGTCCTGCAGGAGACCGTGGAGCGGGCGAAGGTCACCTTCGACATCCAGCTGTGACCGCGTCCCGGCCGTGAGGTGCGGGCTCGCCGCCCGCGCCCGGCCGGGGACCGCCGTACTCGCCCCGTCAACCCCGCCCCCTGGGAGAACCCCGCATGAACACCCCCGCCGCACCCGTCAAGATCACCGTCCTCGGCGCCACCGGCATGGCCGGCAGCCGCATCGTGGACGAGGCGCTCACCCGCGGCCACGCCGTCACCGCCGTCGCCCGCCGCCACGACGGGCAGGCCCCCGCCCGCGACGGCCTGCAGCGCGTCACCGCCGACGTGACCGGTCCCGTCCCGGCGCTTGAGGCCGCGGACGTCGTCGTCAGCGCGCTGCCCGCCCGCGTCGCCCTGCCGCTGCTCCCCGAGTTGACCGCCCGCGCCGCGGGCCGCCGCCTGCTCTTCGTCGGCGGCGCGGGCAGCCTGCGCCTGCCGTCCGGCGAGCGCGTCATCGACCAGCCCGGCTTCCGCGAGGAGTGGAAGCCCGAGGCGTCCGCGCACGTCGAACTCCTGGACGCGCTGCGCGCCCTGCCGCAGGACGTCGACTGGACCTTCCTCAGCCCCTCCGCGCTCTTCCTGCCCGGCGAGCGCACCGGCACCTTCCGCCTCGGCGACGACGACCTGCTGACCGAGGCCGACGGCACCTCGCGCATCTCCGCCGAGGACTACGCGGTCGCCCTCCTGGACGAGATCGAGACCCCGCGCCACAGCCGCCGACGCTTCACCGTCGGCTACTGAGCCGCCGCCGGGGAGGGGAACGGGGCGAGGTCCGGGAGGGGAGGCCTCGCCCCTTTCCTCGGGCGGTCGGTGGTGGGGTGGGGGTTGGTGGGGGTGGAGTTCCGTGGTTCGTGTGCGGGTTAGAACAGGCTGGCAGCGGGGGGAGGGGTGGGGGGCGCGGGTTCGGTGTGTTGGCTATGCGGCCGGTGGGGTGTTGGCCGCCGTACTCGTGCCGTCACGGATGCACGAGCGTGAGGAGACCGGTCCCTTCGGCCTGGGCTGAGGGGGAGCGGGCTGCTGCCGCGATGTGGCTGGGCCCGTCGTGGGCGCTTCGCTCGGCTCGCCACCGCTGTGGTTGCTCGTCCGGCTGCGGGATGCATGTGGGTACGGAGTTCACCCGGCGTGGGGTGCGGGGCGGCGGATAAGCGGGCCCGGGACGGCGGCCGGGCACCTCAGCGGTCCCACGAGGGTGCTCCTGTCACAGACGGGCCCCCTCGGGGACGGCCAGCCGCCCGCAGCGGCGGACAACCGGGCCGAGTCTCAGACTGCAGGCCACCTCCAGCCCCACCGGCCCTCTCCCGTCACAGGGGCCCATATCCGGGGGCAGCCAGCCACCCGCCGCGGCGGATAAATGGACCGAGCTGCAGACTGCAGCCCACCTTCAGTCCCGCCGGGCCTCTCCTGTCACAGGAGTCCATATCCGGGGGTAGTTGGCCGCCGCCGCGGCGGATAAGCGGGCCCGCTCGCAGGCCGCAAGCCACCTGCGGCCCCACCACACGCCCTACGTCACAGAAACCCCCACCCAGGGACACCCGCCCGCTCAGCCACGACGGTGGCGAGCTGAGCGAAGCGCCCACGACGGCAGGAACCACATCGCGGCAGCTGCCAGCTCCCCCTCAGCCACAACCGGACAGACCGGTCTCCTCACGCAGCCGCATCCGCGACGGCACGAGTACGGCGGCCCACCTCCCACCGGCCGCACAGCCAACGAGCCGGACCCGCGCCCCCCACCTCTCCCCCCGCTGCCAGCCTGTTCTGACCCGCACCCGACCCACGGAACCCAGCCCACCCCCGCACCCCGCCCCTGAGGCTCGGAGATTCCCCCGGCGTGGTCCGGCAGGGCCGGAAATGGCCCTCGCACCGCTTACATCCGCTCCGCTCGTGAGGCTCAAGGCGGCATCACGCCGGTAACCCCTCCATGGCTTCCTTCATGAGCGCGGCCGTTTGCTTCGGCGACAGGGCGTACGCCGTCAGGAGGGCATAGGCCCGCCCGCGGGCTTGAACAGCTGGCGGGTCTTCCAGGATCGTGCCGGCCCCGGCGCTTTCTTCGTAGGCGATGGACGAGCCGTCATCCAGCTTCATCAGTGTCGTCACTCCGCCCATGAGGGCGTGTTCCCCGTGCGTGAAAGGGAGGACCTGGACAACGGTCGTGCCGGTGTCCACGAGTTCGATCAGGCGGTTCAGCTGGGCTCGCATGACTGCCGGTCCGCCGACAGGTCGCCGGATCACTGCCTCGTCCAGGATCATGGACATGTAGGGAGGGGCCGTCGCCTGCAGGAGCGCCTGGCGGTTCATCCGGGCCGACACCAGCCGTTCGATCTCGGCGGGCGTGGCCCTCGGGTTGCTCACCCGGAACAGCGCCCGCGCGTAGGCCTCCGTCTGCACCAGCCCCGGCACGAGCTGCCCGGCGTACTCGTCGATCACGCGTGCCCGTGTCTCCAGATCCATGCGCCGGCGGTACTTCTCCGGGTGGATCTCCCGCTCGTGCCGCGCGATCACGTACAGCCGGGCGAAGCGCTCACCCGTGCCGAAGGCTTTGTCCAGCCTGGTGGGGAGGTCGGGCGGTGGGACATGTTCGGCCGTCTCGATGCGAGCCAGGTGGCTGCGGCTGTAGCAGACGGCCTCTGCCAGTTTCTCCAGCGTCATGCCTGCCGCCTCTCGGTGGCGTCTGAGATCGGCGCCGAAGCGGTGACGGGCCGAGCGGTCGGGGGTCAGCTTGCGTGCGCGGCGGGCCATGGCCACAACTCCTTTTTCCCAGCTTCAGGTTGGGATCCGAATCTCTGGCGAGCGTACGTACGCGCGGGCGACGCTGAACCCACAGACAGCAAGCACCCCCCACCAAGGGGTGAATGTGACGGAGGCAAGTCGCGTGGGTGGACAGCAGCAGCTAGAGCACGGTTTCGCGCCGGATGAGGCCGCGGGCCGGCGGCCCCTTGACCTATCGAAGTGGTGTCTGCGGTGCGCCGAGCTCCGCGTGCGTTTCCATGGGGCCGCATGCCTCGGCCGTACCGCGGAGGCGGAAGCGCTGAACGCGGAGTTCGTCCGGCATCAGCGGCTGGTGCACTCGTGACCCGTACGGCGGTCGGGCGCCTCGTGCTCCGTCGTTGCGCCCACCCCGCGGGGTGGTCCCGCGCGCTCGGGTTCGAGCGGTGTCTCCTGTGCGGTGCGGAGCGCCACGCCGGATATGCCGCGCTGAGGATGCCGATGCCCGACAGCGCGCCCGTGCCCGCGTGGGGATGCCCCAGCCGCGGCACTCCGGGGCGGCGGCCGCCGTGGAGCGCGCATGCGAAGACCCCGCCGTCTGTCCGCTGACGGCGGGGCGCCCCCGCTTGCGGGACCGGCCCTGGATGTCCCCCGTGAACCCAGGGCCGCGACCCGCTTCCCCCCGGCGGGGCCCTGTCCCGAAACAGCCGTGGGGACCGGCCCGCGCCTTGACTGCGGACAAGGGGAACGGTACTAACGGGGCCATCCATCGGCTACTCGCCAAACGCGGCACCTGTCCCGGATACGCGGACACCCGAGGGAAGCCCCTGATGACTGAACCAGGCGTGGGGCCAGAGGCCCCCGGCAACATGCGCACGCTCGTCCTCAGTAATGATCTCGACGAGACCAGGGAGATCATCAGCTCTGCCTACAGTCCTTATCAACTCAGCGTGCTCGGCGACCCGAAGGAGTTCTCCGCGTGGTACGCGGAGGGAGGCTTCCCGGGGATCACGGTGTCGGGGCTGCAGTACGGCGCCGAGACGCTGGTCGCGCCGCAGCCGCTCGACTCGTACCTGCTGGTCTGCCAGCTGGTCCGGGGCCGGGTGCGCGTGATGTCGCCGGGGCGGGAGGAGCGCGTCGTCGGGCCCGGGCAGACGTACGTGCTCGACCCGTACCGCTCCTTCCAGGTGCACTGGGCGCCCGGCGCGCGGATGACGACCGTCCGGCTGGACCGGGAGATGGTGGAGCGGGCGGCGGCCGACGCGCTCGGCATCGACGGGTCCGTACGGGCCCGCTTCTCGCTCAACGGGACCACCTCGGCGGCGGCGTCCAGGAGCTGGGCGGGGATCTCGGCGGCCGTGCACCGGGAGGTGCTCGGGGAGGGCGTGGCCCGCAGCAGCCCGCTCGTGGCCGGCCACCTGACGCAGTCGACGGCCGCGATCCTCATGCAGACGCACGAGCTGATCACCCAGGGCGTGGACGCGCAGCGCCCGGGCGAGGTCGCGCACCCCGCCGTGCGGCGGGCGATGGCGCTGGCCGAGGAGCGCGCCGACCAGCCGCTCACGCTGGCCGACCTCGCGGCGGCGGCGCGGGTGAGCCCGCGCGCCCTGCAGGAGGCCTTCCGGCGGCACGTGGACTCCACGCCGCTGGGGTACCTGCGCGAGGTCCGGCTGGGCCGGGCCCACCAGGAGCTGGTGGCGGCGCGGGGCGACGGCGACGTCACCGTGGCCGAGGTGGCTTACCGTTGGGGTTTCAACAACCTGGGCCGCTTCGCCGCGTACTACCAGCAGCGCTACGGGCGCCCGCCCTCCCGCACCCTGCGCGCGTAGACGCACCGCGGAGACCGCCCCGGGCCCCTGCGCGCACCGAGCCGCCAGGGGCCCCCGTGCGTCCTGAGGATGACGCCGTCCGTCTGGGGGACTACGCCCGGGCCCTCCCGTCGGCCTTTTGGGCGTACGGCTTTCCGGCCGTACGGCTGACGCCCCGCGCAGGCCGCGCCCCGAGAATTGGAGGAGTTGATTCCGGCCATGGTGTCCCCGGGAATTCCCGGCGCGGACCGGTGGCCGGACCCCCTTCCCCTACCTCCCGGAGGAGACCCCGTGTCCCACGCGGCCGCCTTTCCCACGACCCCCGTCGGCACGGCCGGCACCGCCGTCGCCGCCCGAGCCACCGGTCTGAGCAAGGTCTACGGGCAGGGCGACACCCGCGTGACGGCGCTGGACTCCGTCTCCGTGGAGTTCCGCCGCGCCGAGTTCACCGCGATCATGGGCCCCTCCGGCTCCGGCAAGTCCACGCTGATGCACTGCATGGCGGGCCTCGACACGATCTCGTCCGGCTCGACGCAGATCGGCGACGTGGAGCTCGGCTCGCTCGGCGACCGGCAGCTGACGCGGCTGCGCCGGGACCGCATCGGCTTCATCTTCCAGGCGTTCAACCTGCTGCCGACGCTGACCGCCCTGGAGAACATCACCCTCCCCATGGACATCGCGGGCCGCAAGCCCGACCAGGCGTGGCTGGACATGGTGGTCGGCACCGTCGGCCTGTCCGGGCGGCTCTCGCACCGGCCCAGCCAGCTCTCGGGCGGCCAGCAGCAGCGCGTGGCCGTGGCCCGCGCGCTCACCGCCAAGCCGGAGATCATCTTCGCGGACGAGCCCACCGGCAACCTCGACTCCCGCTCGGGCGCCGAACTGCTGGGCTTCCTGCGCGAGTCCGTGCAGGCCCTGCAGCAGACGATCGTCATGGTCACCCACGACCCCGTGGCCGCCTCGTACGCCGACCGCGTCGTCTTCCTCGCCGACGGCCGGATCGTGGACGAGATGCGCGCGCCCACCGCCGACGCGGTCCTGGACCGCATGCGCCTCCTTCCCGGGGGGAACCCCCGGACCCCCGCCTTCGACGCCAAGGGCCGTACGAGCTGAGGCGGCCGGCCGCAGGGCCCTCGTGCGCACCGCCCCGCGCCCGCCCCGCACACGCCCCGCGCGACCGTCCCGTCACCGCCCGGCTCGCCCCCACGAACCCTGGACAAGACCACCCATGTTCCGTACCGCCTTGCGCAACCTCCTCGCGCACAAGACCCGGCTGATGATGACCGCACTCGCGGTCCTCCTCGGGACGGCCTTCGTCTCCGGCACCCTCGTCTTCAGCGACTCCGTCAACAGCGCCTACCGCAACAAGATGGCCAAGAGCCTCGACGACGTCGCCGTCTCCGTCACCGCCGGCCGGTCCTCCCTCAAGGAGAAGGACGCCCTCGACTCCCGCGTGGTCGAGTCCGTGCGCGCCCTGCCCGGCGTGGCCTCCGTACGCCCGTCCGTGAGCGGCACCGTCATGGTCGCCGACAAGGAGAACAACCCCGCCGGCAGCGAGTGGGGCAGCTTCGGCGCCAACTTCGTGCCCGGCACGAACGGCAAGGACAGCCGCTACCCGATCGTCAAGGGCCGGGGCCCCGCCGCCGAGGGCGAGATCGTCCTCGACGCGAAGACCGCCGCGAAGACGGGCGCCGAGGTGGGCGGCACCGTCCGGCTGGCCGTCGACGGGCCCGTCATGACCAAGAAGCTCGTCGGCATCGCCGAGACCGACGACCCCAAGGTGAGCGCGGGCGGCAGCCTCGCCCTGTTCGACACCGCGACCGCGCAGAAACTCCTCGGCAGCCCGGGGCGGTTCAGCGAGCTCATCGTCTCCGCGGCCCCCGGCGCCGACCAGCAGAAGCTGACCGCCAAGGTCCGCGAGACCCTCCCGAAGGACGCCTTCCGGACGCAGAGCGGGAAGGAGCTGGCGGCCGAGGAGTCCAAGATGATCGACAAGGAGACCAGCTCGATCCGCAACACCTTCCTGGCGTTCGCGGGCATCGCCCTCTTCGTCGGCATCTTCATCATCGCCAACACCTTCACCATGCTCATCGCCCAGCGCAGCCGGGAGATCGCCCTGCTCCGCGCCGTGGGCGCCTCCCGCCGCCAGGTGGTGCGCTCGGTGCTGATCGAGGCCGGGCTGCTCGGCCTGGTCGCCTCCGCCGCCGGCTTCGTCCTGGGCCTCGGCGTCGCCACCGGCCTGCGCGCGGTGCTGAACTCCGCCGGGGCGAGCCTGCCGGACGGGCCGCTGGTCATCGAGCCGGCCTCCGTCCTGCTCGCCCTCGGTGTCGGCGTCGTGGTGACAGTGCTCGCCGCCTGGCTGCCCTCCCGCAAGGCCGCGAAGATCGCCCCCGTGGAGGCGCTGGCCGCCGCGGAGCAGCCGCCGGCCGTCAAGAGCCTCGTCGTCCGCAACGGCATCGGCGCCGTGCTCACCGGCCTGGGCGTCGCGATCATGCTGTACATCACCACGCTCAAGGACAGCGACGGCCTGCAGCTCGCGATGGCGGGCGCGGCCCTGACCATGGGCGGCGTCATCGTCCTGGCCCCGCTGCTCTCGCGCCCGTTCGTCCGCCTCTTCGCCAGGGCGACGGGCCGGATGACCGGCGTCAGCGGCAAGCTCGCCAAGGAGAACGCGCTGCGCAACCCGCGCCGCACCGCCGCGACCGCCTCCGCGCTGATGATCGGCCTCTCCCTGATCACCGGCCTGACCGTGGTCGCCGTCTCCGCCGACCAGGGCGTGGCGAAGATGGGCCAGCAGGACCTGACGGCCGACTACAAGGTGACGTCGGCGAACTTCGGCGGCCTTTCCACGGACATCGCCAAGACCCTCGCCAAGGAACCCGGCGTCGCCGCCGTGGTCCCGCTGCGCTCGGCCGGCTTCCAGTCGTCGGACCAGCCGGCCCTCGCCTACGCCACGGACGTCGCCTCGCTCGGCAAGGTGGCGGATATCCGGTTCGTCAGCGGCTCGCCCGCCGACGTGCGGAAGGGCACCGTCGCGGTGTCCGACCAGTACGCGAAGGAGCGTGGCCTGAAGGTCGGCTCCACCCTGCCGATGGACTTCTACGACGGAGAGAAGGCCGCCCCGAAGGTCGCCGCGGTCTACGCCAAGAACGACGTCGTCTCCGCCGTCCTCGCCACCCCCTCCCTCGTGGACCCGCACCTGGAGAAGGTGCGCGACGACGAGGTGCTGGTGAAGGCGGCTCCCGGCAAGGCCGGCGAGCTCCGCGCCAAGATCAAGGAGACCCTCGGCGGCAACCCGCTCATCAAGGTGCAGAGCCAGGAGGACCTGCGCCGCTCGGAGGCCGGGGACATCGACGACATCCTCTTCCTGATGTACGGGCTGCTGGGCATGGCCGTCGTGATCGCGGTCGTCGGCGTCGTCAACACCCTCGCCATGTCGGTCTTCGAGCGGACCCGGGAGATCGGGATGCTGCGCGCGATCGGCCTGGCCCGCACGGGCGTCAAGCAGATGGTGCGGCTGGAGTCGGTGACGATCGCGATGTTCGGCGCGGTGCTGGGCGTCGGGGTCGGCATCTTCCTCGCCTGGTCCGGCGGCCACCTGGTCCGCTCCTCCTTCCCGCAGTACGAGATGGTCGTGCCGTGGGCGCGGATCGCGGTGTTCCTGCTCATCGCGCTCGCCGTGGGCGTGCTGGCCGCGGTCTGGCCGGCCCGCAGGGCGGCGAAGCTGAACATGCTGGAGTCGATCGGGGCGCAGTAGGCCCCGCGGTCCCGGCCGCTGCCCTCACCTCCGGGTAAGTGCCCACTTATTAGTGCGTACTTGGCGTGGCGCGCCCCATCGGAAATTCTGATGGAGGCGCGCCACAGCCGTTTCCGCACCGCACACCTGGAGCTCTCCGCACATGAGCAACACCTCCGCCCCTGCCCCCGCACCCGCCTCCGCCGCCCCCGTCACCGTTCTCGGCCTGGGCGCCATGGGACAGGCCCTGGCCACCGCCTTCCTCACGGCGGGCCACCCCACGACCGTGTGGAACCGCACCCCGGACAAGGCCGACCCGCTCGTGGCCCTGGGCGCCGTCCGGGCCGGCGACGTCACGGCCGCGGTCGCCGCGAGCCCGCTGGTGATCGCCTGCATCCTCGACTACGCCTCGGTGTACGAGACCCTGGCCCCGGCCACCGGGGCGCTCGCGGGCCGCACCCTGGTCAACCTCACCACCGGCACCCCCGCCGAGGCCCGCGAGGCGGCGGAGTGGGCCGCCTCGCACGGGTTCGCGTACCTCGACGGCGGGATCATGGCCGTGCCGCCGGGCATCGGCACGGAGCAGGCGTTCATCCTCTACAGCGGCGAGCGGGAGGTCTTCGACGCCCACCGCGAGGTGCTGGAGCGCCTGGGCGCCGCGCACTTCGCGGGCGCCGAGCCGGGCCTGGCCGCCCTGCTGGACATCGCCCTGCTCAGCGGGATGTACGGGTTGTTCTCGGGCGTCTTCCACGCCCTGGCGCTGGCGGACTCGGCGAACGTGCCGGCGGCGGAGTTCGTACCGCTGCTGAGCTCGTGGATCGGCGCCATGGCGACGGCCGTTCCGCACATGGCGCACCAGGTCGAGACGGGCGACTACGCCGACGGCGTCGTGTCGAACATCGGCATGCAGGCCGCGGCCTTCGGCAATCTGCTGCGGGCGTCCGAGGAGCAGGGCGTCCGGCCCGATCTGTTCACGGCCCTGCACTCCCTGATGCAGGAGCGCGTGGCCGGGGGGCACGGCGCGGAGGACCTGACGGGCGTCGTGGAGCTGCTCAGGAACCGTGCCTGACGCAGGCCGGGTGCGGGTCAGCCCTTGACCGCGCCGCCGAGGGCGAAGCCGCCGCCGAGGCGGCGTGAGATCAGGGCGTACAGCAGGATCACCGGCGTCGAATACAGGATCGAGAACGCGGCGAGCTGCCCGTAGGCGACCTGCCCGAAGTTCCCGAAGAACGTGAAGATGCTGACGGACGCCGGGAGCTGCTCGGGGGAGAGCAGCAGCATGAACGGGACGAAGAAGTTGCCCCACATCATGATGAAGCTGTAGATCGTCACGACGCCCACCCCCGGCCCCATGAGCGGCAGGACCACCCGCACCAGCGCCTGGAGCCGGCTCGCGCCGTCCGTCCAGGCCGCCTCCTCCAGGACGGCCGGTACGCCGTCCATGAAGTTCTTCATCAGCCAGATGGCGAAGGGGAGCTGGGCGGTGGCCATGAAGAGGGCGGTGCCGGCGATCGTGTCGATCAGGTCGACGCGGACGAAGAGCCCGTAGACCGGGACCATGATCGCGGTGATGGGCAGGCAGGTCGTGAAGAGCACGCCCAGGAGGTAGGGGCGGGTCAGCCGGGAGCGGAAGCGCGAGAGCGGGTAGGCGGCGAGGGTCGCGCAGGCGACCGTGACGAGGGTGGCGGAGCCGCACAGGAGCAGGCTGTTGAGCACGGGCGTGAAGGTGATCTCGTCCGTGAGCACGGCGGAGAAGTTCTGCGCCGTCGGCCGCCCGGGCGCCTTGACGGCGAGCCCGGCCCCGGCGTCGACGGAGGCGAGCAGCAGCCAGACCAGGGGCACGCAGAACCCGGCGGCGACGGCGAGCAGCGCCGCGTCGGCGGCCAGGCGCTGACGGGTGCGGCGGGTGGTGGGGAGCGGGCGCATGGCACCTCCGGGCGGGGCGGGGAGTGCGGGCCTCTCAGGTCCTGGATTCCCTGCGGCCCCGCCGCCTAGGCGCCCGGCGCCGGCTCCAGTCGCCACCACTGGCCCGGGCTGTCCGTGTCCTCGCCCTGCTGGACGTTGGCGCCGGGCTCCGTGGAGGCGTCGGCGACCTCCAGGAGCAGGCCGCTGATGTGGGCGACGAGGGTGACGGTGCCGGGGGCGTCGAGGTGCTGTTCGATGAGCCACTCCTGGGCGCCGTAGTTGTTGGCCTTCCACTGCTGGACGTTGGCGCCGTTCTCCACGCTCGCGTTGGCGACGTCGAGCCGCTTGCCGCTGGCGGCGTTCACGAAGTGGTGCAGGCCGCTGCCCTCGTGGACGGGGCTCACGTGCCATAGTTGCGCGGCGCTGCCGTCGTCCCGGCCCTGCCGGACGTTGGCGCCGCTGCCCTTGCGGCCGCCTTCGACTTCCAGCAGCAGACCGCTGCCGGTGTTGCGTACGAGGAACGTGCCGTCCATGACCCCAGCCGTAGTCGATCAAGTGTTCGAGATCTGATCGTAATGCCCGCCGGGCGTCCGGCGGCGGGAAAGATATTGAACTTTTTACCTGCGCATGACTATATGTGGGGTCGCTCCCGAAACCAGTTCAGAGGAAAACCATTCATGCGCCGCTCCACCGTCCGCCGTACTGCTCTCGCCGCCTCCGCGATGTCGCTGGCCCTGCTCGTGAGCGCCTGCGGTTCGGACAAGTCCGAGGGGAAGAAGGACGAGCCCAAGGGCAAGGCGTCCGCCAGCGCCCCCGCCGCCGGCAAGGCCGCTTCGGCGGAGGAGCTGGCCAAGCTCATCCTGGCCGAGGGTGACGTCCCGGGCCACAAGGTCACCGAGGCCACCGCGGCCGACCTCGCCACGGCCAAGAGCGTCACCAGCGACAAGGCCGAGTGCAAGCCGCTGGTCGACGCGATGAGCCTGCGCTCCGGCGGTGCGCCCTCCGCGATCGTCATCCGCAAGGTCATGGCGATGCCGAAGTCCCCCGCCCCGGACGCCGCCCCCGAGGACAAGATGAAGGCCGGCCTCAGCGCCCTGGGCGGCACGATCACCTCCGACACCCTGGGTGCGTACGCCGACGCCAAGGCGGCCGGCGACGTCATCGCGGCGCTGAAGAAGTCCGGCGCGGACTGCGCCGGCGGCTTCAACCTCGTCGCGGGCTCCGACAAGACGAAGTTCACGAAGGTCGCGCCCGCCGACTTCGCCGCCGGCGGCGACGAGGCGGTCTCCTTCACGCTCAACCTGGACGCCGAGGGCACGACCGGCACGACCCACCTGATCGCCGTCCGCAAGGGCGGCACGGTCGCCACCTTCTACGCCCTGAGCCTCGCCGGCCAGGCCGAGCAGCCGAAGGCCGTCGTCGAGGGCCAGGTCAAGAAGCTCGGCTGAGCCGGGTCCCGATGAGGGAGATGCGGGAGGGGGCGGACCCCGGAGGGCGACGGAGCCCTCCGGAGCTTCAGATCTCCTCCCGCATCAGCCGTAGGTACACCACCGAGAA
This sequence comes from Streptomyces telluris, assembly GCF_024519335.1. Taxonomy (NCBI): domain Bacteria; kingdom Bacillati; phylum Actinomycetota; class Actinomycetes; order Kitasatosporales; family Streptomycetaceae; genus Streptomyces; species Streptomyces telluris. The sequence continues at coordinate 290,121 of NZ_JANIID010000002.1, read as the reverse complement.
CAACGCCCCCACCAGCAGCAGAAGCAGCGCCACCGCCGTCCCGTAGCCGATCAGCGACTTCTGGAACGCCTGGTCGTACATGAAGACCGGGAGCGTCTGGCTCCTGTTCCCCGGGCCGCCGCGCGTCATGGCCCAGATCAGGCCGAAGACGGACAGCGTCTGGAGGGTGTTGAGCATGAGGTTCGTGGCGATCGAGCGGCGGATCATCGGCAGCGTGACGTGCCACAGGCGCCGCGCGCCGCTCGCGCCGTCCACCTCCGCCGCCTCGGTGATCTCCTGGGGGATCTCCGCGAGCGCGGCGGAGTAGACCAGCATGGAGAAGGCCGTGCCGCGCCACACGTTGGCGAAGGAGACCGCCAGGACCGGCAGGGTGAACAGCCAGTTCTGCGGGGGCAGATGGAGCTGCTCCAGCATCGCGTTGAGCGTGCCCCGCCGGTTGAAGAACGTGTAGAGCAGGAAGCCGGCCACGATCTCCGGCAGCACCCACGCGGCGATCACGACCGCGCCCGTGAGCGTCCGTACGGGCCGGGAGGCGCGCCGCATGAGGCCCGCGAGGGCCAGGCCCAGGCTGTTCTGGCCGACGATCGAGGACAGCACGGTGAAGACGAGCGTCAGCACCACCGCGTGGCGGAAGTCCTCGTCGGCGAAGGCCCGGCGGAAGTTGGCGAAGCCGACGAACGAGGCGGAGACCTGACCGGTCAGCTGCGTGTCGGTGAAGGCGACGGCCACGCAGTAGGCGACGGGCCCGGCGAGGAAGAGCAGCAGGAGGACGCCGGCAGGCGCGACCGGAAGCCAGCGCAGCGCCCGCCGGCCCCGCGCCCCGGCCCGCGCGGCGGGTGCCTCGGCCGCGCCGCCCGCCCCGGCCGTCCCGCTCACCGCGCCCGTTCCCGCGCCGTCACTCCCGCCCCGCCGGCGATCGACTTCAGCTCTTCGTCGTAGCGCCCCGCGGCCTGCTGTACGGAGGCGTCGCCCGTCGTCACCGCCTCCATCGCCTCCCGGATGGCGCTGGAGACCTGCGGGTAGACCGGCAGTGCCGGCCTGTAGTGGGTGAACTTCACCAGGGCGGTGAAGAAGTCCACGCCGGGCATCGACGTCACGTACGTGCGGGAGGCCGCCACGTCGTCCCGTACGGCGATCTGCGCGTCGCGCACCGCCCACTCGGTGGCGTTGTCCGTCGTCTGCAGGGTCTCGATCACCTGCCAGGCCAGGTCCGCCTTGGTGGACTCGGCGCTCACGGACCACGCCCAGCCGCCGGACAGGCTGACCGCCCCCGGCGCCGCCCCGTTCTGCGTGGGGAAGGGAGCCCGGCCCATCACCGAGGTCCACTCGGGCCACGGCCTGGAGCCGCCGGGCTGCCAGTACTTGCCGAGCCAGGAGCCGTCGAGGGCGATCGCGAGCTTGCCGGAGGGCAGCCAGTCGGTGGCGACGCGGTTGTCGACGTTGGGGTCGAGAGCGTCGGACGGGTCCGGGCCGAGCTTGTCGGCGAAGACGGTCCGCACGAACTCCAGCGCGTCGCGGAACCCGCGGCTCCCGGAGACCCACTTGCGCACCGCCGGGTCGTACAGCGGGTCCTTGCCCGTCCCGTACAGGAGCATCTCGAAGCCCTGCATGGTCGCGGCCTCGCCCGGCGCCTTGCCCGTGTACACGTTGAGCGGAGTGACCCCGGGGACCTTCTCCTTGACGGTGCGGGCCGCGTCCAGCACGTCCTTCCAGGTGCGCGGGTGCCAGTCGGCGGGCAGCCCGGCCCGCGCGAAGACCTCCTTGTTGAACCACAGGCCGCGGGTGTCCGTGCCGTCCGGCACCCCGTACGTCTTCCCGTCCTCGCCCTTCGCCGCCGCCTTCGCCGCCGGGGCGAACCGGCCCCAGTCCTTCCAGCCGGCCAGCTTGTCGTCCAGCGGGCGCAGATAGCCCGCCTTGATGTCGGAATTGATGACGAAGGTGTCCTCGCGGACGATGTCCGGCGCGGTCTTCGGCGACCGCATCATCTGCTGCAGCTTGGCGTAGTAGTCGGTCGCCGAGGCCTGCACGGGCACCAGCCGGAGCTTCTTGCCCTCGTGCGCGCGCTCGAACTGTCTCTTGATCCCGGCCAGGTAGTCGTCCATGATCCGGACGTTGTTGTCGGTGGTGCGCTGGTAGGCGATCTTCACGGTGTCCGGATCGCCGCCGGACCCCCCGCCGCACGCGGTGAGGGAAGCCGCGGCGAGGACCGCGGCGCAGAGCAGCACGGAAGCGGTGGGGCGCACGGGCGACCTCCTGGGGGCGGGCCTCGGCGCCCGGGCCGGGGCCTCGGCGGGCTGCGCCTTCCTGAGGTCGTACGTTCCCGCTCCGTGCTGCCTGCACGCGTCGCTGCGGCGTCTGCTCGCGTCACTCCGGCTGCTCCGGCTGCTCCGGCCGCCGCGGGGGGCGTCCCGGCCGGGTCAGGGCCGGCTCTGCCAGTGGTAGCGCAGTTCGGGGCGGCCGATCTGGCCGTAGCGGGGCGTACGGGCCGCCCGGCCCGCCGTCACGAGGTGTTCGAGGTAACGGCGTGCGGTGATCCGGGAGATGCCCACGGCCGCCGCCGCCGTCCCCGAGGACAGACCATCGTCCCCCGCGGACCGCAGGGCGTCGGTGATCGACCGGAGGGTGGAGGGGCTCAGCCCCTTGGGCAGCGCGGCGGGCTGGGGGGCGCGCAGCGCGGCGAACGCGCGGTCCACCTCCTCCTGCCCGCTGGCCTCGCCCGCGACCGAGCGGAACTCGGCGTAGCGCGCGAGCCGGTCCCGGAGCGTGGCGAAGGTGAACGGCTTCAGGACGTACTGCACGACGCCGAGGGAGACCCCTTCGCGGACGACCGTCAGATCGCGCGCCGACGTGACGGCGATGACGTCGGCGGTGTGCCCGGCGGTGCGCAGCGAACGCAGCAGCTGCAGGCCGTGCCCGTCGGGGAGGAAGAGGTCGAGCAGCAGCAGGTCGACGGGCGTCCGCTTGAGGAAGTGCGAGGCGTCGCCCAGGGAATGGGCGATCCCGGCCACCGTGAAGCCGGGCACGCGGCCGGCGTAGAGGGCGTGGGCGTCGGCGGCCACGGGGTCGTCCTCGACGACGAGGACGCGGATGGGCCGGGCGGCTGCGGGTCTGCTCATGAGGGCACTCCGGTCCGTGGGGCGGGCGTTGCGGACGGCGGGGATGGCGGGGATGACGGGGGTGACGAGGGCGTGGGGGGCGCCGCGGGCGTCCGGGCCGCGGCCGCGCACAGGGGGAGCCGGACGGTGAACTCCGCGCCGCCGCCCGGTGCCCCGGTGACGGAGACCGTACCCCCGTTGCGGCGCACGGCCTGCCGGACGAGCGCGAGGCCGAGGCCGCGGCCGTGCGGCGCGCTGCCGGGCGACTTGGTCGACCAGCCGCGCCGGAACACCTCCTCCATCGCCTCGGGCGCCACTCCCGCCCCGGTGTCCCCGACGCGCAGCAGCAGGTCGCCGGAGTCGGCGCGCAGGGTGACGGTGACCTGCGCGTGCCGGACCTCCGCCACGCTGCGGTTGGCCTCCTCGGCGGCCGCGTCCACTGCGTTGTCGACCAGGTTGCCCAGGACGGTGACGAGGTCGCGGGCCGGCAGGTGGTCCGGCAGCAGGCCGTCGTCGACGTGCGTGTCGGGGGTCAGGACGAGCTCCACGCCGCGCTCGTTGGCCTGCGCGGCCTTGCCGAGCAGCAGGGCCGCGAGGACGGGCTCCGCGACGGCGCCGACCACCTCGTCGGTCAGGGCCTGGGCGAGCTCCAGCTCGGCGGTGACGAACTCGACGGCCTCGTCCGCGCGCCCCAGCTCGATCAGCGAGACCACCGCGTGCAGCCGGTTGGCCGCCTCGTGCGCCTGGGAGCGCAGGGCCTCCGCGAAGCCCCGCACGGAGTCCAGCTCGCCGGAGAGCGCCTGGAGTTCGGTGTGGTCGCGCAGGGTCACCACGGTGCCGTGGCGCTCGCCCCCGGAGACCGGCGAGGTGTTGAGGACGACGATGCGGTCGGCGGACGCGTGGACCTCGTCGACGCGCGGCCCGGGGGCCAGCAGGGCGTCCGTGAGGCCGGGCGGCAGGCCGAGGGCGTCGACCCGGCGGCCGATCACCTCCCCGGTGAGGCCGAGGAGTTCACGTCCGCCGTCGTTGATGAGGGCGATGCGGTGCTGCCCGTCCAGCATCAGCAGCCCCTCGCGCACCGCGTGGAGCGTGGCCTCGTGGTAGTCGTGCATCCGGCTCAGCTCGGTGGCGTTCATGCCGTGGGTGTGGCGGCGCAGCCGTGCGTTGAGCAGGTACGTCCCCGCCCCGCCCAGGGCGAGCGCGCCCAGGGCCACGCCGAGCAGGGCCGGCACCTGGCGGCGTATCTCGGCGCTGATCGCGTCGACGGTGATGCCCGCGCTCACCAGCCCGGTGACCCGGTCGCCGTCCATGACGGGCACCACCACGCGGACCGACGGCCCGAGCGTGCCCGTGTACGTCTCCGAGAAGATCCGGCCCTCCAGGGCGGGCCCCGTGTGGCCCAGGAAGCGCTCGCCTATGCGCTCCGGGTCCGGGTGCGTCCAGCGGATGCCGTCCGGGCTCATGATCGTCACGAAGTCGACGCCGGTGTCGGTGCGCACGCGGTCGGCGTACGCCTGGAGGACGAAGGGCGGGTCGGCCGAGCGCACCGCGTCCCGCACCGACGCGGAGGCGGCCACGGCGACCGCCGCCGCCGTCACCTCGCGCCGCGCCGCCTCCTCGGCCTGGCCGCGGTCCGCGACGTACGCGAAGGCCGCGCAGCCGGCCACCACGAGGGCGACCAGCACGATCTGCATCGCGAAGAGCTGGCCGGCCAGGCTGCGGGGGCGGCGGATGCGGGGTCTGCGCATGGCGGACAGTGTGCACCGGGCCGCGCCCGTGAACGTAATGCACATAAGGGTGACCACGGTCACAGAGCCGTGCATAGTCACCGGAGCCCCACTCGTCGGGAGAGCGGGGCGCCCCCAGACTGTTGCCCTGCACCCGCCCGCATCCGCTCGCTCGCACTCGCTCGCGTCCGCTTGCCCGCCGGGACCGGTGCAGTGCGCCCAGAGCCGCGACGACGAGGAGACCCCGTGACGGCACAGGCAGCACCACAGGCCGCGAAGCCGCCCCGGCGGCCGGACCGGACCCACTACCTCTACCTGGCCGTGATCGCGGCCGTGCTCGCCGGCATCGCCGTCGGCTTCGCGGCGCCGGGCGTCGCGGTCGAGCTCAAGCCGCTCGGCACCGGCTTCGTGAACCTGATCAAGATGATGATCTCGCCGGTCATCTTCTGCACGATCGTGCTGGGCATCGGCTCCGTGCGGAAGGCCGCGAAGGTCGGCGCGGTCGGCGGCCTCGCCCTCGGCTACTTCATGGTCATGTCCACCGTCGCGCTGGCCATCGGCCTCGTGGTGGGCAACCTCCTGGAGCCCGGCAGCGGGCTCCACCTGACGGACGCGGTCCGCCACGCGGGCGAGGCGCAGGCCAAGGGCGGGAGCGAGTCCACGACGCAGTTCTTGCTCGGCATCATCCCGACCACCATGGTCTCCGCCTTCACCGGCGGCCAGGTGCTGCAGACCCTGCTCGTCGCCCTCCTCGCGGGCTTCGCCCTGCAGGCGATGGGCACGGCGGGCGAGCCCGTCCTGCGCGGCATCGGACACATCCAGAAGCTGGTCTTCCGCATCCTCGCCATGATCATGTGGGCGGCCCCCGTGGGCGCCTTCGGCGCCATCGCGGCAGTCGTCGGCGCCACGGGCACCGACGCCCTGAAGTCCCTCGCCGTCATCATGATCGGCTTCTACGTCACCTGCGTGCTCTTCGTCATCGTGGTGCTCGGCACGCTCCTGCGGCTGGTGGCCAAGGTGAACATCTTCACGCTGCTGAAGTACCTGGGCCGCGAGTTCCTGCTGATCCTGTCGACGTCGTCGTCGGAGTCCGCCCTGCCGCGCCTGATCGCCAAGATGGAACACCTGGGCGTCAGCAAGCCCGTCGTCGGCATCACCGTGCCCACCGGCTACTCCTTCAACCTCGACGGCACGGCCATCTACCTCACGATGTCGTCGCTGTTCATCGCGGAGGCGATGGGCGAACCGCTGGCGCTCGGCCAGCAGATCTCGCTCCTCCTGTTCATGATCGTCGCGTCCAAGGGCGCGGCCGGCGTCACCGGCGCGGGCCTCGCCACGCTCGCGGGCGGCCTCCAATCCCACCGCCCCGAACTCGTCGACGGCGTCGGCCTGATCGTCGGCATCGACCGCTTCATGAGCGAAGCGCGGGCACTGACGAACTTCGCGGGCAACGCGGTGGCGACGGTCCTCGTCGGCACGTGGACCAAGGAGATCGACAAGGAGCGGGTGGGCGAAGTGCTCGCCGGTCGGATCCCGTTCGACGAGACGACGCTGAGCGGCGACGGGCACGGGGGCGGGCACGGGGCCGGGGACGGCGACGGCGACGGGGGCAGCGACGGGGGCGGCGGCCATGAGGGCGGGGGAACGCTGCCGGAACCGAAGGGGGCGGCGGGGGTGCCGGCTTGATGGTTGGGCGGTTGGGTGGCTGGGCGGTCCGGCGGCCTGACGGCCTGACGGCCTGACGATCGACTGCGCCGACCCGCAGCGGATGGTGGCCTTCTGGACGGGGGCTGGGGTACGTCCCCGAGCCCTCGCCGGAAGGCCACGCCACGTGGCGGGCCAATGAGTTCTGCGCGGGGTGAACGGGGCGAGGGCAAGGCAAGGGCAAGGCAACGGCGGGTGGGGTGTGACCCGTGTGGCGCCTGCCGGGGGGGCGGCTACGACCCGTGCTGAGGGGCGGTGGATGTCCGGCTGCCGGGTGGGTGGGGGTTTGGGTCAAGGCAGGCTGGCAGCGGGGGGAGGGGTGGGGGGCTTGGGTTCGGTGTGTTGGCTGTGCGGCCGGTGGGAGGTGGGCCGCCGTACTCCTGCCGTCGCGGATGCGGCTGCGTGAGGAGACCGGACGCTCCGTCTGTGGCTGAGGGGGAGCTGGCAGCTGCCGCGATGTGGTTCCTGCCGTCGTGGGCGCTTCGCTCAGCTCGCCACCGTCGTGGCAGAGCGGGCGAGTGTCCCTGAGTGGGGGCTGCTGTGACGGAGGACGCGTGGTGAGACGGCGGGTGGCTTGCGGCCTGCGAGCGGGCCCGCCTATCCGCCGCGGAGGGTGGCGGACTGCCCCTGCGCGTGGTGTCTGTGACAGGAGAGGCCCGGCGGGACTGAAGGTGGACTGCAGTCTGCAGCTCGGTCCATTTATCCGCCGCGGCGGGTGGCTGGCTGCCCCCGGATATGGGCCCCTGTGACGGGAGAGGGCCGGTGGGGCTGGAGGTGGCCTGCAGTCTGCGACTCGGCCCGGTTGTCCGCCGCCCCGGGCGGCTGGCCGTCCCCGAGTGGGCCCGTCTGTGACAGGAGCACCCTCGTGCGGCCGCTGAGGTGCCCGGCCGCCGTCCCGGGCCCGCTTATCCGCCGCCCTGCACCCCACGCCGGGTGGTTTCCGTACCCACATGCATCCTGCAGCCGGACGAGCAACCACAACGGCGGGAAACCGAGCGAAGCGCCCACGACGGGCCCGGCCACATCGCGGCAGCAGCCAGCTCCCCCTCAGCCACAACCGGACAGACCGGTCTCCTCACGCACGTGCATCCGTGACGGCGCGAGTACGGCGGCCAACACCCCACCGGCCGCACAGCCAACGAGCCGGACCCGCGCCCCCCACCTCTCCCCCCGCTGCCAGCCTGTTCTAACCCGCACCCAACCCACGGAACCTAGCCCCCACCACCCCCCCACCAGCCCCCACCCCACCACCCCCCGGAGGCCGTCACCGCGTCGTACGCCGCGTTGCGAATCCGCGCTCCGTGAGGGCGCGTAGTGCATCCAAGGGGGCGCGTGGGTGCATGGGGCGTGCCGGTTCTGGACGCGGGTGCGTGCGGGGCAGACGCTGCCGTTCGACGGTGCGTCCTTCGTCCTGCCCAGGGGGATATGTGTACAGCGTTCTCTACGGCAGTTCCCGTATCACTCTCGCTTCCCGCAGCGGTACCCGGCTCCAGCGTTCGGAGCTGGTTCTCCGCGATCCCGGGCTGCGGGACCGGTGCACCGCTCCGGCGCCCGTGCTGCTGGGCCGGGAAGAGGTGCGGGCCGCCGCCTGGAGGGAGATCATGGACGGGCGGTCGGTGGAGTTCCACGGGCCCTGCGGGTTCGGGAAGAGCAGTCTGCTCCGGAACATCGCCTCGGGCGAGAGGCGCAGTGCGTTCGTGCGCGTGGGCCGGAGTCCGCTGGAGGACGTTCTCCAGCTGCTCGTGGACGAGTTGTACGTGTCCGCGGGGGCGGAACCGGTGAAGCATTCCGGGGCGGTCTGCCGGCAGCTCATACAGCACGCACGGCCGCTGATCGTGCTCGATGAGGTGCCACCGGGTTCGCCCGTCCCGCGTCGGCTGGCGGACGCCCTGCCCGGCTGCGTCCTGCTCGTGGGCGGGGCGCAGCCGGTGCTGGGCGGTGGCGCGGCGGCGTCACGACTGCTGCCGGGGCTGCCGCAGGACGCGGCGTTCGAGCTCTTCGCCGGGTCCCTGGGCCGCACCGTGCGGGACGCCGAACTGCCCGTCGTGCGGCGGCTGCTGGAGGCCGTACGGGGCCGGCCGCTGTCGGTCCGGCAGGCCGCGGCGCTGGTGCGGGCCGGATATCCGGTCGAGGCGGTGGCGGAGTGCGCCGCGCGGGGCGTGCGCGAGCTGGACCGGATGAGTGCGGGACGGCTGTCGGGGCCGGAGCGCAAGGCCCTCGCGGTGCTGGCGATCGTGGCCGGGGCCCTGGTCCCGGGCAACTGGGTGTCGGCCGCCGGTGACATCGCCTACGCGGCGCAGGCCCTGCTGGCCCTGCACGAGCGGGGGCTCGTCGAGCGCCCGGAGGAGGACCGCTTCGGGCTGCCGGTGTGCCTGGAGGACAGCGTCCGGGGCCTGCTGCTCGACGCGGTCTCGTTGAGCGCGACCGTCAACGGGCTCGCCGATTGGCTGGACGGGGCCCTCGACGGAGGAGTGAACGGGCTCACGGACGCGCTCGCAGGCGTGGAGGGCGTCGTCGGGCTGCTCGGGTTCGCCGCCGAGCGGGCGGAGTGGCGGGCCGTGATCCGGCTGGCGAAGGTCGCCGAGGCCGCGTTGTTCGCCGGCCGGCGCTGGCAGCAGTGGAAGGAGGTGCTGGAGCAGGGCGAGGGCGCGGCCCGGCGGGTCGGCGACCGGGCCTCGGAGGCGCTGTTCTCCCATCAGCTGGGCACCGTGGCCTACGCCGAGGACCGGCCCGAGGAGGCCGCCGCCCGGCTGCGGCACGCGTTGCAACTGCGGGTGGCCCTGGGCGACACCGCCGGGGCGGAGCTGACCAGGGCGAACCTCGCCTACGTGGAGGTCTCCGGGCCGGACCCGGGCGATGGTCCCGGCCCGGCTGCCCGGCCGAACGTGCTCCGGCGCGCGCTGCTCCGGCTCGCCGGGCTGGTGGCTGTCGTGGTCGTGATCGCTGCGGTGCGGGCGGCGGTCGCCGGGGGCGGCGATCCGTCCCCGGGGCCGCAGCCGGGACCGCAGCCGGGTTCCTCGGGGACCGTGGCGGGCGGCAGCCCGTCCTCCGGCGTCCCTTCGGGCGGGGCGAGCGGCCCTCGGGTGAGTTTCGGCCCCGGTCCCGGCCGCAGCAGCGAGGTCCCCGGCCCTGTCACCGGCGGCAGTTCCCGCCCCGGTGGAGTGACGAGCTCTCAGCCTGGTCCGGGCCCCAGCATCGGCCCGAGCCGCAGCATCGTGGTCATTCCGGGCCGGAGCCGTAGCCCCGGCTCAAGCCCTTGCTGCAGTAAGAGCCCGGGCATCAGTAAGAGCCCGGGCGTCAGCAAGAGCCCCGGCGTCAGCAAGAGCCCCGGCGTCAGCACCAGCGCCGGCCCCAGCCGTAGCAAGGGCCCTGTCATCCGCCGCCCCGGCCGGAGCAGCAGCTCCGGTTCCGGCCACGACGGCGACGGCGATCGTGGCGGCGGAAGGCTGCCGGTGGCGCACGTGGCACCGCCCGGCTCTATGGCGCTGCTGTCAGGCCGGCCACCAGCTCCTCAGCCTCCACCGCGGGGACTCCCGCCGCGGTGAGCGCGGTCACGGCGGCCGAACGGCCGGCGTCCGCCGGGGCGAGGACGCCGTCGTTGACGGCCTGCATGAGGCCGAAGAGAACCTGCTCCCGTACGTACGCCAGGGCGATCGCCGGCAGCGGGGAGGCGAAGCGGCCCTCGTCCAGGCCGCGTTGGAGCATGGCCGCGCACTCGCGGCGCACCGGTTCCAGGCGGCGGTGGATGCCTTCGACGGTGACGCTGCGCTGGGCCATGGAGATCAGCAGGCGGTAGCCGTCGGCGATCTCCCAGGCGGCGAGCATGGAGCGGGCCAGGGCCTTGGCGGGGTCGTCGACGTCGCGCAGGGCTTCGGCCTGGGCGAGTTCCACCGCGTTCGCGGCGTCGTCGACGAGGGCGCTCATCAGCGCCTCGCGGCTGGGGAAGTGGCCGTAGACCGTGCGCCGGACGACGCCTGCCGCCCGGGCGATCTGGTCCATGCTCGCGTCCGGGTCGCGCAGCAGCTCCGTGAGCGCGATGTCCATGATGCGGCGGCGATTGGCGTCCGCTCTGCCGGCCATTGGTCTCTTCTCTGTTCTCTGTCCGTGGAGTCTCTGCGTCGGGATCTCTGCGTCAAGTCGCCGCATCGAGTCGCCGCGTCGAGTCTCTGCCGAGGAGGGGGCTTCGGGCGCAGCCTCCGTGGCCGACATCCTGCACCTCATTTTGCACCGGGCGACGCCGTCCCGTAACTTGCACACTGCTGTGTAATTGCACAACGATGTGCAAAAGCTGTGTGAGATCTGCGCACGAGCTGTGCAAGAGAGGAAGGGGTGACCGATGGGCCTCGCGATGTCGACACCGGTCGACGAGATGGACGGTCCCTACAAGAGGCGCTGGGCCGCACTGGGCGTGCTCTGCCTCAGCCTGCTGATCATCGTCATGGCCAACACGTCCCTGACGGTCGCCGCCCCCGACATGGTCCAGGACCTCGGCCTGGGCAGTTCCGACCTGCAGTGGGTCATCGACGGCTACACCGTCCCGTACGCCGCGCTGATGCTGATCCTCGGCGCCGTCGGCGACAAGTACAGCCGCCGCGGAGCGCTCCTTCTCGGCCTTCTCGTCTTCGGCGCGGCCTCCGTCGCCGGCTCGATGGCCGGCAGCCCGGCCGGCGTCATCGCCTCGCGCGCCGTCATGGGCGTCGGCGCGGCCATGATCATGCCGGCCACGCTGTCGCTGCTCGCCGCGACCTTCCCGCGCGAGGAGCGCGCCAAGGCCATCACCATCTGGACGGCCACCGCCGGCCTCGCCATCGCCGTCGGCCCGCTCGTGGCCGGTGCGCTGCTGGAGGACCACGGCTGGGCCTCCACCTTCCTCATCAACGTGCCGATCGCCTTCCTCGGCATCATCGGCGCGCTGGCGCTCGTCCCCCCGTCCAGGGCCACCGGGGTAGACAAGATCGACTACGTGGGCGGCCTGCTGTCCGTCGTGTGGGTCGGCTCGCTCATCTACATGATCATCGAGGGCCCGCACTTCGGCTGGGGCGGCAAGGCGATCGCCGCCGCAATCGTCGCCGGCGTCGGCCTGGTCCTCTTCGTCCTCTGGGAGCTGCGCCACCCGCACCCGGTCCTGGACGTCCGCCGCTTCACCCGGCGCGCGTTCGCCGGCTCGACCATGGCCGTCGCGCTGTTCTTCCTCGCCGTCTTCGGCGCGTTCTACTACCTCACCCAGCACCTGCAGTTCGTCCTCGGCTACTCGCCGCTGGACACCGGCGTGCGGATGCTGCCGCTGGCCGGAGCGGTGTTCGCGGGCGGTGCGCTGACCGCGGTCCTCACCCCCAAGGTGGGCATGAAGGTCACCGTGACGTGCGGCATGACCGTCGGCACGGTCGCCATCGCGCTGCTCGCCCGTGTCGACGAGTCCTCCACCTACGACGACTTCGTCCTGCCGCTGATCATCCTGGGCCTGGCCATCGGCCTGTCCCTGTCGCCGTGCACCAACGCCATCATGGGCTCCTTCCCGGAGGACCAGCTGGGTGTCGGCGGCGCCGTCAACAGCACCTCGATCGAGATGGGCGGATCCCTGGGCATCGCCATCCTCGGCACCGTGCTCGCCAAGACCTACTCCTCCAACCTCGGTGACGCCGCCGCGAAGGCCGCCGAGGCCGGCGGTCCCAGGCTGCCGGAGAAGGCGCTCGCCGTCGCGCAGGACTCGGTCGGCGCGGGTCTGGCCGTGGCCAAGGAGGTCGGCAAGCAGGTCGCGGCCGGCGCGGCGCCGAAGGCCGGTCCGGAGAAGGCCGCCGCCCTCGGGGCGCAGCAGGCGCAGACCGTGGTCGAGGCCGTGCACAAGTCGTTCGCGGACGCGGTCGCCCACACCAGCGTCGTCGGCGCGGTCGTCCTCGGCGTGGGTACGGTGCTGGTCGCCCTCCTGCTGCCGGGCCGTGAGAAGAGCAGGCCGGAGGCCGCGGCGGCGGCCGAGGCCGAGAAGGAGACGGCGGCGGCCTGAGGGCCCCCTTCCCGTGCCTGGGGCGAGCCCCGGACCCCTGAGGGTCCGGGGCTCCGTCGCGCCGCGGGGCGGGCCTCGCACCGCCCGGACCGGGCTCACACCGCCTGGACCGGGCTCACACCGCCCGGACCGGGCTCACACCGCCCGCCACCACACCGTCGCCAGCGGTGGCAGCGTCACCGTGATGCTCGCCGGGCGGCCGTGGTGGCGGGTGGCCTCCGTCTTGACCGGGTCGGGGGTGGTGACGCCGCTGCCGCCGTAGCGGGCGGCGTCCGTGTTGAGGATCTCCTGCCACGCCGTGAACCGGCCGGGCACGCCCAGGGCGTAGCCGTGCCGCACGACGGGGGAGAAGTTGCTGACGGCCAGCAGGGGCGCGCCCTGGGCGTCGAAGCGCAGGAAGGCGAAGACGTTGTCCTCCGCCGCGTCGCCCACCACCCACTCGAAGCCCTCGGGGACGGTGTCCCGCTGCCACAGGGCGGGCGTGGCCAGGTAGGCGGAGTTCAGGTCGCGGACCAGGTCCCGTACGCCCCGGTGGTCCGCCTCGGCGGAGTAGGACGGGTCGAGCAGCCACCAGTCGGGGCCGTGGGCCTCGGACCACTCGGCTCCCTGCGCGAACTCCTGGCCCATGAAGAGCAGCTGCTTGCCGGGGTGGGCCCACATGAAGCCGAGGTAGGCCCGGTGGTTCGCGCGCTGCTGCCACCAGTCGCCCGGCATCTTCGACACCAGGGCGCGCTTGCCGTGGACGACCTCGTCGTGCGAGATCGGCAGCACGTAGTTCTCGCTGTACGCGTAGATCATCGAGAACGTCATCTCGCCGTGGTGGTACTTGCGGTGCACCGGCTCCTTGGAGACGTAGACGAGGGAGTCGTGCATCCAGCCCATGTTCCACTTCAGGCCGAAGCCGAGGCCGCCGAAGCCGCCCGCCCCGATGTGGTGCGTGGCGCGGGTGACGCCGTCCCAGGCCGTGGACTCCTCGGCCACGGTGACGACGCCGGGGCAGCGGCGGTAGACGGTCGCGTTCATCTCCTGCAGGAACGCCACCGCGTCCAGGTTCTCCCGGCCGCCGTGGACGTTCGGCGTCCACTGCCCCTCCTCGCGGGAGTAGTCGAGGTAGAGCATGGAGGCGACGGCGTCCACCCGGAGCCCGTCGATGTGGAACTCCTCGCACCAGTAGACCGCGTTGGCCACGAGGAAGTTGCGCACCTCCGTGCGGCCGTAGTCGAACTCCAGCGTGCCCCAGTCGGGGTGCGCGGCGCGCAGCGGGTCCGCGGGCTCGTACAGCGGCCGCCCGTCGAACTCGGCCAGCGCCCAGTCGTCGCGTGGGAAGTGCGCGGGCACCCAGTCCATCAGCACCCCGATGCCGGCCGCGTGCAGCGCGTCCACCAGGTACTTGAAGTCGTCAGGGGTGCCCAGGCGGGCGGTCGGGGCGTAGAAGCCGGTGATCTGGTAGCCCCAGGAGCCGCCGAAGGGGTGCTCGGCGATCGGCATCAGCTCCACGTGTGTGAAGCCGAGGTCCTTGACGTAGGCGGGAAGCTGCGCGGCCAGCTGCCGGTAGCTCAGGCCGGGGCGCCAGGAGGGCAGGTGCACCTCGTAGACCGAGAAGGGGTGCTCGTGGACGGGCTTGCCCGTGCGGGCCGCCATCCACTCCGCGTCCTGCCAGGTGTGGTGCGAGGCGTGCACGACCGAAGCGTTCGCCGGCGGGGCCTCCGTGCGGCGCGCCATGGGGTCCGCGCGCATCGTGTGCGAGCCGTCCGGGCGCGTGATCTCGAACTTGTACAGCGCCCCCTCGCCGATGCCGGGCAGGAACAGCTCCCACACCCCGGACGCGCCCAGCGACCGCATGGGGTGGCCGGCGCCGTCCCAGTAGTTGAAGTCGCCGACGACCCGTACGCCCAGGGCGTTCGGCGCCCACACCGTGAACCGGGTGCCCGCCACCTCCTCGTGCACCATCGGCGTGGCGCCGAGCGCCTGCCACAGCTGCTCGTGGCGGCCCTCGTGGATCAGGTGCAGGTCGAGGTCGCCGAGGGCGGGCAGGAAGCGGTACGGGTCGAGGACCTCCAGCTCCGTGCCCTCGTAGCTCACCAGCAGCCGGTAGTCGGGGAGCTCGCTGAGGGGCAGCACCGCCGCGAAGAGGCCGTCCCCCTCGTCGTACAGCTCCACCCGCAGGCCCTTCGCGCTGACCGCCACGGAGCGTGCGAAGGGGCGCAGGGTGCGGAACACCACTCCGCCGGGCACCGGGTGCGCTCCCAGCAGGCCGTGCGGGTCGTGGTGCGCGCCGTGCAGCAGCCGCTCGCGCTCCTGCGTGTCCAGCGGCTCGGCGGGACGCACCCCGCGCCGCGCGGGGCCTGTGCGCTTCGCGCGCCGCGCGGCTGCGGGCTCGCGCGGTGCGGCCTCCGGTGCGGTCTTCGGTGCGGTCTTCGGTGCGGTCTTCGGTGCGCCCTCCGGTTCGGGCTGAGGTTCGTGTTGCGGTTCGGGCTGCGGGCCCGGCACCGGGCCGGGCTCGGGCTCCCGCTCCGCCTTCGCGCCCCGCCCCGGCAGGAACGTGGCCGGGACCCCCCGCGCACCACCGGGCGCTCCGGGTTCGGGCTCGTGGGGCGAACGACGGGACGGCGGTCGAGCGGTCACGGTGCGGTCCTCCTCGGAGCCTCCCGGCCGGCGGCGCCGGGAGCGGTATCGGTGATGTGTGCGTCCCGGCGGGGCCGTGCGACCTGATGCCGGGCGGCCCGGTGCCGGACCGCTTCGGGCCGGACGGGTGCCCCTCGGGCCTGCGGCGTCACGGGGTCTGCTCCCTCTGCGGCCGGGCCGGGCGGTCGTCCTGCGGGCCGTCCGCGCCCCCCGCCGGCTCCGCCAGCCGGCGGATGGCCGCCATCGGGACCGGGAGCCAGTCCGGGCGGTGCCGGGCCTCGTAGAGGACTTCGTAGACGGCCTTGTCCGTCTCGTGGGCGCGCAGCAGCTGCGGGTCCTCGCGCGGATCGCCGTGCACCGAGCCGTAGCCCTCGCAGAACGCGGCGCGGGCGCGCTCCGACCAGCTGGTGCCGCCGGCCCGGCCGACCGCCGCCGCGTAGTCGAAGGAGCGCAGCATGCCGGCGACGTCGCGGGCGGTGGGCTGCGGCCGGGAGCGCTCGGCCAGGGGCCGGGCCGGCTCGCCCTCGAAGTCGATCAGGGCCCAGCGCCCGTCCTCGGCGGTGCGCAGCGCCTGCCCGAGGTGGAGGTCGCCGTGGATGCGCTGGGCGCGCCACGTGCGCCCGGCGCGGCCGAGCGCGGCCAGGTCGTCGTAGGCGCCCCGCAGGGCGGCCCGGAACGGGCGCAGCGCCGGGACGGCGTCGGCGGCGGCGTCCAGGCGGCGGGTCATGGCGGCGGCGAGGTGTTCGAGCTGGGGGCGGCGCAGCACCACCGTGGGCAGCGCCTCGGCGAGCGCGCCGTGCACTTCGGCGGTGGCGTGGCCGAGGGCGCGGGCGGAGGCGGTGAAGTCGGCGCGGACGGCGAGGGCGCTGAGGGCCAGCTGCCAGCCGTCGGCGGAGCCGGGCAGGTAGGGCTGGAGCACGCCGAGCGTCATGGGTTCGGTGCCCGCGCCGGGCACGACGGCCTCGAACCAGGCGGCGGGGGCGGGCACCCGGGCGCAGCCGGTGCCGGCGAGGGCGCGGGGGAGTTCGAGGTCGGGGTTGGTGCCGGGGCAGACGCGGCGGAAGAGCTTGAGGATATACGTTTCGCCGTAGACGACCGAGGAGTTGGACTGTTCGGCGCCGATGAGGCGGGGGGCGAGCCCGGCGCCGATCACGACGCCCTCCTCGCGGCTGAAGCGCAGCGGCCCGAGCCGGCCGGGCAGCCGCAGCCGCTCCAGCAGCAGGCTGGCCAGCCGGGGGTCGGCCAGGCCCTCGTAGACGGCGCGGCCGTGCAGCGGGCCGCCGACGGGGCGGCCGATGAGCGCGGGCGCCAGGTGCGGCGGCAGGACGTCGTGGACGCCGAGCAGGAGCTGGTAGCAGTCGTCGGTGCCGGCGTGGGCGGCGGGGGCGGCGGACGCCGGGCCGTCCGCGGGCCGGCTGCCGGCGGGGGCGCCGGGCTGCTGGGCGCGGACGAGCACGTGGAGCAGGCCGGGCACGGTGGCGCCGGTGTGGTGGGGCAGCAGCTCGGTGGCGGCGACGAGGGTGAAGCCGGTGATGGGGCGCCCCTTGCCCGCGAACCACCGCTGGCGCGGCAGCCACTCGGAGAGCAGGGGCACCAGCGAGCCCAGCAGCCCCGCGTCGGCGGCCTCCTGGCCGGGCGCGTGGGCCGCGGGGGCGGCGCGGACCGAGGACAGCAGCGGACCGGGGGCGCCCCCCTTCCGTCCGGTGTCCCGGCGTCCGGTGCCCCGGCGGGACGGTGCAGCGTCCGACATGGCGTCGCGTCCTTTCCCCGGGGCACGGCATATGGGGCAAAGTGTCCCGGATCGCGGTCCCGGATTGCGGCATTGACCGGTGCGCGGTGCTGGGGTCCCCCGCCGGAGGCGGGGGGTGTCGGGCGAGGATCGTCCGTTCGGTCGGCGCCTGCGGCCCCTGGTGCGGGCGTGCGGCGGCCGGGCAGCGGCCCCGCGGCGGTCCCGAAACGGAAGCGATCCGTTCGGCCCGGCCCGTGCGTAGTAGTGAGGGTGCCCAGGCTTCGCGGGGGAAAACCGCCCGTGCGCGACGGGCCGGCGGGCGCCGGCGCGCACGGGAGCGCCCTCAGTGGCCGGCCGGCGGCGGCGCGGCACGGCGGAGCCGGAACCAGTAGAAGCCGTGACCGGCCAGGGTCAGCAGATAGGGCAGTTCGCCGATGGCGGGGAAGCGCACCCCGCCGATCAGCTCGACGGGATGCCGGCCGCTGAACGCCCGGAGGTCGAGCTCGGTCGGCTGTGCGAAGCGGGAGAAGTTGTTCACGCAGAGCACGAGGTCGTCCTCCCGCTGCCCCGGCAGCCGCACCTCGCGCAGGAACGCGAGCACGGCGGGGTTGCTGGAGGTGAGCTCGGTGTACGAGCCGAGCCCGAAGGCCGGGTTCTGCTTACGGATCTCGATCATCCGGCGGGTCCAGTGCAGCAGCGACGAGGGGCTGCTCATCGCGGCCTCGACGTTGGTGACCTGGTAGCCGTAGACCGGGTCCATGATGGTCGGCAGGTACAGCCGGCCCGGATCGCACGAGGAGAAGCCGGCGTTGCGGTCGGGCGTCCACTGCATCGGGGTGCGCACGCCGTCGCGGTCGCCGAGCCAGATGTTGTCGCCCATGCCGATCTCGTCGCCGTAGTAGAGGATCGGCGAGCCGGGCAGGGAGAACAGCAGCGCGGTGAACAGCTCGATCTGATTGCGGTCGTTGTCGAGCAGCGGGGCCAGCCGGCGGCGGATGCCGATGTTGGCGCGCATCCGCGGGTCCTTGGCGTACTCCGCGTACATGTAGTCGCGCTCTTCGTCGGTGACCATCTCCAGCGTCAGCTCGTCGTGGTTGCGCAGGAAGATGCCCCACTGGCAGCGCGACGGGATGGCCGGTGTCTTGGCCAGGATTTCCGAGACCGGGTAGCGGGATTCCCGCCGCACGGCCATGAAGATGCGTGGCATCACGGGGAAGTGGAAGGCCATGTGGCATTCGTTGCCGCCGGTCTCGTAGTCCCCGAAGTAGTCGACGACGTCCTCGGGCCACTGATTGGCCTCGGCCAGCAGCACGGTGTCCGGGTAATGGGCGTCGATCTCGGCCCGGACGCGCTTGAGGAAGGCGTGCGACTGCGGCAGGTTCTCGCAGTTGGTGCCCTCCTCCGCGAAGAGGTACGGCACCGCGTCCAGCCGGAAGCCGTCGATGCCGAGGTCCAGCCAGAACCGCAGCGCGGCCAGGATCTCCTCCTGCACCGCCGGGTTCTCGTAGTTGAGGTCCGGCTGGTGGGAGAAGAAGCGGTGCCAGTAGTACTGCTTGCGGACCGGGTCGAAGGTCCAGTTCGAGGTCTCCGTGTCGACGAAGATGATCCGCGCGTCCGGATAGCGCTTGTCGTCGTCGGCCCAGACGTAGTAATCGCCGTAGGGGCCTTCGGGGTCGCTGCGCGACTGCTGGAACCACTCGTGCTGATCGCTCGTATGGTTCATGACAAAGTCGATGATGACGCGCATGCCGCGCTGGTGCGCCGCGTCCACGAACTCCACGAAGTCGGCCAGGTCGCCGAACTCCGGGAGCACCGAGGTGTAGTCGGAGACGTCGTAGCCGCCGTCGCGCAGCGGCGACTGGAAGAACGGCGGCAGCCACAAGCAGTCGACGCCCAGCCACTGCAGGTAGTCCAGCTTGGCGGTCAGACCCTTGAGGTCGCCGATGCCGTCGCCGTCGCTGTCCTGGAAGGACCGGACGAGCACCTCGTAGAAGACGGCTCGCTTGAACCAGTCGGGGTCCAGGTCCTTGGCGGGAGTGTCCTCGAACGTGTCGGGGACGGGCTCATTGACGATCATGGTGTGGGTGACCCTCCGATCGGTGAGGACGGTCGCAGCGAGAACACGTGCGCGGGCGCGATGGAACGGCCCGGCTCGAGGCGCACATAGTTGTCCCTGCCCCAGTGATAGGTCTCTCCGGTGAGCTCGTCGCGCACCGGGACGGACTCGTGCCACGCGAGGCCGAGTTCCGGCATGTCCAACGAGACCGTGGCCTCCTGGGTGTGGTGGGGGTCGAGGTTGACGACCGTGAGCACGCACGAGCTGCCCGCCCGCTTGGAATAGGCGATGACGGCGTCGTTGTCGGCGTAATGGAAACGCAAGTTGCGCAGTTGCCGCAGGGCGGGATGGCGCCGGCGCAGCCGGTTCAGCAGGGTGATCAGCGGGGCCAGGCTGCGGCCCTCGCGCTCGGCCGCGTCCCAGTCGCGCGGGCGCAGCTGGTATTTCTCCGAGTCCAGGTACTCCTCGCTCCCGGGGTGCACCGGAACGTTCTCGCACAGCTCGTATCCGGCGTACATGCCCCACGCCGGCGAGAGCGTCGCGGCGAGCACGGCGCGCGCCTCGAAGGCGGCCCGGCCGCCGTTCTGCAGATAGGCGTGCAGGATGTCGGGGGTGTTCACGAAGAGGTTGGGCCGCATGGACGCGGCCGCCTCCCCGGAGAGTTCGGTGAGGTAGTCCGTCAGCTCCTGCTTGGTGTTGCGCCAGGTGAAATAGGTGTAGGACTGCTGGAAGCCGATCGCGCCGAGCGTGCGCATCATCGCGGGCCGGGTGAAGGCCTCGGCGAGGAAGACGACGTCCGGGTCGGTGCGGCCGATCTCGGCGATCACCTTCTCCCAGAACACCACCGGCTTGGTGTGCGGATTGTCGACGCGGAAGATCCGTACGCCGTGCCCCATCCAGAACCGCAGCACCCGCAGGCTCTCGCGGACCAGCCCGTCGAAGTCCTCGTCGAAGGCCAGGGGATAGATGTCCTGGTACTTCTTGGGCGGGTTCTCGGCGTAGGCGATGGTGCCGTCGGCGCGGTGGTGGAACCACTCGGGGTGCTTGGCGACCCAGGGGTGGTCCGGGGAGCACTGCAGGGCGAAGTCGAGGGCGACCTCCATGCGCAGCTCGCGGGCGCGCGCGACGAAGTGGTCGAAGTCCTCGAAGGTGCCGAGGTCGGGGTGGAGGGCGTCGTGACCGCCCTCGGCCGAGCCGATCGCCCAGGGGCTGCCGACGTCGTACGGGCCCGCGGTGAGCGCGTTGTTGGGGCCCTTGCGGTAGGCGGTGCCGATGGGGTGCACCGGCGGCAGGTAGACGACGTCGAAGCCCATCGCGGCGACGGCCGGCAGCCGCCGGGCGGCGGTGCGGAGCGTACCGCTGCGGGCGGGACGGCGCCCGTCCGCGGGCGTCGCCCCCTCCGAGCGCGGGAACATCTCGTACCAGGAGCCGAACAGGGCCCGTTCGCGCTCCACCAGCACCGGCACGGGGCGGCTCGCGGAGACCAGCTCGCGCAGCGGGTGCTCGGCCAGCGCCGCCGTGACCGGGGGCGCGAGGGCGGCCGCGAGCCGCGCGGTGGGCGGGCGGCCCGGGTCGCGCAGCGCGTCGACCGCGGCCAGGACCGCCTCGCGGCCCTCCTTCTTCGGCACCCCGGCGGCGGCGCGCTCGTAGAGCAGCGCCCCTTCCTCCAGGACGAGTTGGACGTCCATTCCGGCGGGGATCTTCACCGAGGCCCGGTGCCGCCAGGTGGCCACCGGATCGCTCCAGGCCTCCACCGCGTACGTCCAGCGGCCCTCCGAGCCGGGGGTGACGTCCGCGCCCCAGCGGTCGGTGCCGGGCGCCAGTTCGCGCATGGGGGTCCAGGGGCCGCTGCGGCCCGCCGGGTCGCGCAGCACCACGTTGGCGCCGAGCGCGTCGTGGCCCTCGCGGAAGACGGTGGCGGTGACCTGGAAGGTCTCGCCGACGACCGCCTTGACCGGCCGGCGGCCGCAGTCCACGAGCGGCCCGAGGTCCAGGACGGGGATACGACCGATCATGGGATCACCTGGGAGTTCGACGGGATCGGAGGGGCGGTGCGGGTGGGGCTGGGCGGCGGGTCTGGCGAGTTCTGCTCTTTCTATCTGCTCCGCCGGCGGACGGCCGGGTGCGGGCATGACTGCTCCTGACCGCGTTCACTCGGGTGGGTGCGGAAGACGTGCGGAGGGCGTGGTACGCGTACACGAGGCGGCGGCGGACTGCGACTCCCTGCATACCGCTTGAGCTTTCCCACCGGTCCCGGCCGGGCATGCCCGCACCGTGGGACCTACCGGTGCGTAGTTCCCGTGGCACCCGGTGGGGAGGAGGGCCGGCACGCCGTCACCCGTACGAAGTCTCCCCGTTGGGCCGATCGTGTGCAATGCGCGAAAACCGGGTAACCGGCGGCCAGACGGGGGAATGGCCCTCCGTTCCGGCCGTCGAAGGCCGTAGCGGTAACCGGCCGCCGCCGTTCCCGCTGTACGCGCGGCGTATTTACGCCTCGTACGGGTGCATCAGCCGGGAGGCCGACGCGTACGGTCCGCTTCTCCCCACCGTCCACCATACGGACGCCGTTCCCGGCCATGCACCCGTCCGCCGGCCGTACCGGGCGCACCGGGCGGCGGCCGGGGCTCCCGCCGCCGCCCCAGGGGGCGCACTTCCCGCCTGCACCTGCCAGGAGCAGGCAGTTGCCGCGAAGCGCCACGAAGCCCCCGGGCGTCCCCGCTACCGTCGTGGGGGTGAAGGCCATTCGTCGATTCAGTGTGCGCCCCGTTCTGCCGGAGCCCCTACGACCGCTCAGTGAGCTGGCGCGCAACCTGCGCTGGTCCTGGCACCCCGAGACCCGTGAGCTCTTCCAGGCCGTCGACCCCGAGGGCTGGCGGGCCGCCGCCGGCGACCCGCTGCGGCTGCTGGGCTCGGTCCCCGCGGCGCGGCTCGCGGCCCTCGCGGACGACCGCCGCTTCCGCCGCCGGCTCGCCGCCGCAGCCGACGACCTGCAGGACTACCTCACCGGCCGGCGCTGGTACCAGGAGCAGCCCGAGGGGCTGCCCGCCGCCATCGCCTACTTCTCGCCCGAATTCGGCATCACCGCCGCCCTCCCGCAGTACAGCGGCGGGCTCGGCATCCTCGCCGGCGACCACCTGAAGTCCGCCAGCGACCTCGGCGTCCCCCTCATCGGCGTCGGACTGCTCTACCGGCACGGCTACTTCCGCCAGTCCCTCTCCCGCGAGGGCTGGCAGCAGGAGCACTACCCCCTGCTCGACCCCAACGAGCTCCCGCTCACCATGCTGCGCGAGCCCGACGGCAACCCCAGCCGCGTCTCCCTCGCCCTCCCCGGCGGCCGCTCCCTGCGCGCCTACATCTGGCAGGCCCGGGTCGGCCGGGTGCCGCTGCTGCTCCTCGACTCCGACGTCGAGGAGAACGGCCCCGGCGAGCGCGAGGTCACCGACCGGCTCTACGGCGGGGGCGGCGAGCACCGGCTGCTGCAGGAGATGCTCCTGGGCATCGGCGGCGTCCGCGCCGTGCGCACCTACTGCCGCCTGACCGGCCACCCCGAACCCGAGGTCTTCCACACCAACGAGGGCCACGCCGGCTTCCTGGGCCTGGAGCGCATCCGCGAACTGGTCGACGGCGGGCTGGACTTCGACGCCGCCCTGGAGTGCGCCCGCGCCGGAGCCGTCTTCACCACCCACACCCCCGTGCCCGCCGGCATCGACCGCTTCGACCGCGAGCTGGTCGCCCGCCACTTCGGCGCCGCCGGCGAACTGCCCGGCATCGACGTCGAGCGCGTCCTCGAACTGGGCCTGGAGACCTACCCCGGCGGCGAGCCCAACCTCTTCAACATGGCCGTCATGGGCCTGCGGCTCGCCCAGCGCGCCAACGGCGTCTCCACCCTCCACGGGCAGGTCAGCCGGCAGATGTTCGCCGGCCTGTGGCCGGGCTTCGACGCCGAGGAAGTGCCCATCGACTCCGTCACCAACGGCGTCCACGCCCCCACCTGGGTCGCCCCCGAGGTGATGCGCCTGGGCGCCCGCCGGGTCGGCGCCGGGCGCGCCGAGGACGCCCTGGCCGTCGGCGGCTCCCCGCGCTGGGACGCCGTCGCCGACATCCCCGACGCCGACATCTGGGAGCTGCGCCGCACCCTGCGCGAACAGCTGGTCGAGGAGGTGCGCGAGCGGCTGCGCGCCGCCTGGCGCGAGCGCGGCGCCGGCACCGCCGAGCTCGGCTGGATCGACGGCGTCCTCGACCCCGGCGTCCTCACCATCGGCTTCGCCCGCCGCGTGCCCTCCTACAAGCGCCTCACCCTCATGCTCCGCGACCGCGACCGCCTCATGGACCTCCTCCTGCACCCCGAGCGGCCCGTGCAGATCGTCGTCGCCGGCAAGGCCCACCCCGCCGACGACAGCGGCAAGCGCCTCGTGCAGGAGCTCGTGCGCTTCGCCGACGACCCGCGCGTGCGCCGGCGCCTGGTCTTCCTGCCCGACTACGGCATGGCCATGGCCCAGCGGCTCTACCCCGGCTGCGACGTCTGGCTCAACAACCCGCTGCGCCCGCTGGAGGCCTGCGGCACCTCGGGGATGAAGGCCGCCCTCAACGGCTGTCTCAACCTCTCGGTGCTCGACGGCTGGTGGGACGAGTGGTACGAGCCCGACTTCGGCTGGGCGATCCCCACCGCCGACGGCGCCGCCATGGACGACAACCGGCGCGACGACCTGGAGGCGGCCGCCCTCTACGACCTGCTGGAGCGGCGGGTGGCCCCGCGCTTCTACGACCGGACGCAGAGCGGGCTCCCCGGCCGCTGGATCGAGATGGTGCGGCGCACGCTGACCACGCTCGGCCCGAAGGTCCTCGCCGGGCGCATGGTGCGCGAGTACGTCGAGCGGCTCTACGCCCCCGCCGCCGAGGCCCAGCGGGCCCTCACCCCCGCCGCGGCGAGCGAACTGGCCGCCTGGAAGGCCCGGGTGCGGGCCGGGTGGCCCGGCGTGGCCGTCGACCACGTGGAGGCCGTCGCCGACACCGCACTCAACGGCACCGCGACCCTGGGCTCCACGGTCTGCCTGCGGGTGAGCGTCACGCTCGGCCCGCTGGACCCGGCCGACGTGGAGGTGCAGGCCGTGGCCGGCCGGGTCGACCCGGCCGACCGGCTGAGCCAGACCGCCACGTTCCCCCTCAAGCCGGCCGGCGGCCCCGCCCTGGACGGCCGCCGCCTGTACGAGGGGCCGCTCACCCTCGACCGCACGGGCCCCTTCGGCTACACCGTCCGCATCCTGCCCTCGCACCGGCTGCTGTCCAGCGGCGCGGAGATGGGCCTGGTGACGCTGCCGTCGGAGGCGACGGGCGAGGCGGCGGGGGTGCTGTTGCGCTGACGCGCGGTCGCCCCGTGCGTACGTGCGTGGGGCGCCGTCCGGGGGAGTCATGCTCACCCCGGACGGCGCCCGGTTCAGGTGGCGCGCCCCTCAAGGGGCGCGGGGCAGTGCCGATCTGCGGCTCCGCCGCGTGGGCGCGACCGGCCACGTACGGCCCGCAGAGAACGATCAGAAGGTCAGCTTCCAGCTGGTGATCTGGCCGCTGTCCGCCGAGTACACGTCCTGCACCTGCAGCTTCCACGTGCCGGTCGCGGAGACGCCCGACGCGTCGACCGTGTAGCTGGCCTTCACGTCCGCCGCGGAGTCCCAGGCGTCCGAGTCCTTCAGCCGCCACGTCTTGCCGTCCGGCGCGACCAGGTCGATCCGCAGGTCACCGCGGTAGGTGTGGGTGATGTTCACGTCCACCTTGAGGGCGGAGGAGCCGTTGCCGCTGCGGGTCACGACGACCGGCGAGGTCACGGCATCGCCCGCGTCCGGGATGGCGACGGGGGTGTTGTTCTCGAAGACGCTGCCGCCGCCCGTGGTGTTCACGGTCCACTTGAAGGACGCGCTCGAGGACTTGCCGGCCGAGTCCTTGACGGTGACGGTGACGTTGCTGGTGCCGGTGGCGGTCGGCGTGCCGGAGATCAGACCGGTGGAGGCGTTGATCGACAGGCCCGCGGGCAGGCCGGTGGCCGAGTAGCTCAGGGCACCGGAGTTGCTGCTGGTGGCCTTGATCTGCAGGGAGACGGCGGTGTTGACGATGCTCGTCTGGTCACCGGGTGCGGTGATGCTGACCCCGGTCCCGGGGGTCGCCCGGCTGCCGACGTTGACGGCCGCCCACGCGTTGGCCACGTTGTTGTACGTCTCGCTGCCCACGCCGAAGAGCTCGCCGGCGGCCCACAGCGTCGCGTCGCGCGCACCGGCGTAGTTGGTGTTCGACTGCATGCGCCCGGTCAGCGCCTTGAACCAGATCTTCGCGGCGTTGTCCCGGCCGATGCCGGTCACGGGCAGGTTGTCGGAGGTCGGCGAGTCGTAGGAGACGCCGTTGATCACCTTTGCGCCGCTGCCCTCGGAGGCGAGGTAGAACCAGTGGTTGGCGGGGCCCGACGAGTAGTGCACGTCGATGCTGCCGATGCCCGAGTACCAGGCGTCCTTGGAGCGGGTGTCCTTGCTGGGCTTGTCCATGTAGCGCAACGGGGAGCCGTTGCCGTTGATGTCGATCTTCTCGCCGACGAGGTAGTCGCCCACGTCGTTGGGGTTGTTCGCCCAGAACTCCACGGCGGCGGCGAAGATGTCGGAGGTGGCCTCGTTGAGGCCGCCGGACTCGCCCGCGTAGGTGAGGTTGGCGGTGGCCGAGGTGACGCCGTGCGTCATCTCGTGCGCGGCCACGTCGATCGAGGTCAGCGGCTTGGCGTTGCCGGAGCCGTCGCCGTAGGTCATGCAGAAGCAGTCGTCCGACCAGAAGGCGTTGACGTAGTTGTTGCCGTAGTGCACCCGGCTGTACGCGCCCACGCCGTCACCGCGGATGCCGCTGCGCCCGTGCACGTTCTTGTAGTAGTCCCACGTCAGCTGGGCGCCGTAGTGCGCGTCCACGCCGGCGGTGGCCGCGTCGCTCGTGGTGCCGTTGCCCCAGACGTCGTCGGCGTCGGTGAAGAGGGTGCCGGTGCCGGAGGAGCCGCGGTTGAGGTTGTAGGTCTTGTGGCCGCCGCGCGAGGCGTCGTTGAGCTGGTAGGAGCCGCCCGACTGCGAGGTGCCGATGGTCACCTGGCCGCTGTACTTGCTGTTGCCGGTGCCCTGCTTGACGCCCTGGAACTCGAAGAGCTTCTTGCCCGTCCGCGCGTCGGTGATGACGTGCAGCTCGTTGGGCGTGCCGTCCTCCTGGAGGCCGCCGACGACGGTCTCGTAGGCGAGGACGGGCTTGCCGCTCGCGGCCCAGATCACCTTGCGGGGCGCCCGGTCGGCCTTGCCGGCCTTGGAGCCCTGCGCGCCCGCGGCCTTCACGGCCTCCTTCTCGGCGGCGGCCGCCGAGAAGGACGGGGTGGTCGTCGCGATCGCCATCCGGGCCTTGGTCGCCTTGGCGACGCTCTTGACGGAGCCGCCCTTGGTCGCGTCCACGACGAGGTCGCCGCCGAGCACCGGCAGGCCCTCGTACGTCCGCTCGTAGCGGGTGTGGGTCGTGCCGTTGACGTCCTTGACGACGTCCTTGACGACCAGCTTCTCCTTGGCGCCGAGGCCCAGGGTCCGCGCGGTCTCCGTCTTCGTCGCGTCGGCCTGGCGGATCAGCTCGGCGCGCTGCGAGGGAGTGAGCTTCAGGGGCATGGCGCCCGGGTCGGCCTTGGCGACGACCTTGCGCGGAGCGCTGCCCGCTCCGTCGTCGGTGCGGGCGGCCGCGGTCCCGGTCTGGGTGCCGACGGCGAGCATCGCCGAGACGGCGACCAGTGCACCGGCGGCGACGGCTCTCTTCTGGGGGGTGGGTCTCACGCTGACTCCTTCTGCGAGGGGCAGATCAGGCAGAACAGGTGGAGCTGGGGGCCGATGGATCCCGTCCGACGGGTCCGGTCCGATGAATCCGGCGGGTGCGGTGAAACGTTGTGGAGCGCTGCGCTTCCCCGTGTGCGGTGGCCGCCGGGTGCTGCCGGTCGGTGCCGCGGGACGGGGGTGGGAGGCGTGGGGCCTCGGGGGACAGCAGACGATGCAACGTGCCGGTGGAGCGAGGCCGACGCCCGGCGGCCGTGCCGTGGGGGAGCCGCGCGTCAGTGGAGGGAAGAGTGCCACCGCAGGCATGTACGTGTCAGGAGTCCGGAAGCAAGTTGGCCGGAATCCGTCCGTTGACGAAAGAACGAGGTCCGCATACCGGTGCGTGGCGGGGCCTGCCGCCGCCGCCACGCACCCGGGCCGTCAGGCCAGGCTGTCCCGCCAGGCCCGGTGCAGGTCCGCGAAGCGGCCCGTGCCTGCGATCAGCCCGGCCGGGGAGCCGTCCTCCACGACGCGGCCGTCGGCCATCACCAGGACGCGGTCCGCGATCTCGACCGTCGACAGCCGGTGCGCGATGACCACCGCCGTACGGCCGCGCAGCACCGTGGCCATCGCCCGCTGCACCGCCTGCTCGCCCGGGATGTCGAGCGAGGACGTGGCCTCGTCCAGGATGAGCACCGCCGGGTCGGCGAGCAGGGCGCGTGCGAAGGCCACCAGCTGGCGCTGCCCGGCCGAGATCCGGCCGCCGCGCTTGCGCACGTCGGTGTCGTAGCCCTCCGGCAGGGCCGTGATGAAGTCGTGGGCGCCGATCGCCTTCGCCGCCCGCTCGATCTCCTCCCGGCCGGCCCCGGGGCGGCCGATGGCGATGTTCTCCGCGACGGTGCCGGAGAACAGGAAGGCCTCCTGCGTCACCATGACCACCCCGCGCCGCAGCTCCGGCACGGCGAGCGTGTCCAGCGGCACCCCGTCGAGGAGCACCCGGCCCTCGGTGGGGTCGTAGAAGCGGGCCAGGAGCTTGGCGAGGGTGGACTTGCCGGCCCCCGTCGAGCCGACCACCGCGACCGTCTGCCCGGCGTGCAGCGTCAGGTCGAAGCGGGGCAGCACCTCGCCGCCCGTGCGGTAGGCGAAGCGCACCCCCTCGAAGACGACCTCGCGGCCGGGCAGCCCCGCCCGCCGCTCCGGCAGCGTGCGCGGCTCGGCGGGCTCGGGCACGCCGGGCCGCTGGGCGAGCAGGCCCGCGATCTTCTCCAGCGAGGCCGCGGCCGACTGGTAGGAGTTGAGGAACATCGCCAGCTGGTCGATCGGGTCGTACAGCCGCCGCAGGTAGAGCACCGCCGCCGCGAGCACGCCCAGCTCCAGCCCGTCCCCGGCCACCCGGTAGGCGCCCCAGAGGACGACGGCGGCCAGCACCACGTTGGCCACGAGGCGGGAGAGGAAGACGTAGCGGGCCATCTCCAGCAGCGCCCGGGTGTTCGCGTGCCGGTGCCGGTCGTTGAGCTCCGCGAAGTGCGCGGCGTTGGCGCGCTCCCGGCGGAAGGCCTGGACCGGGCGGATGCCGTTCATGGTCTCGGTGAACTTCACGATCACCGAGGCGATGGCCGTGGAGCGCTCGTGGTAGACCGCGTGCGCGCGCCGCCGGTAGGAGCGCATCAGCAGCTGCAGCGGGACGAAGGACAGGACGGCGGCGGCGCCGATGCCCCAGTCCAGGTAGAGCAGGGTGGCCGAGATGTACACGACGGCCAGGCAGACCCCGATGAGCTCCTGCAGCCCGTCGTTGATCAGCTCGCGGATCGACTCGACGTCGGTGGTCGCGCGGGAGATGAGGCGCCCGGAGGTGTAGCGCTCGTGGAAGTCGACGCTGAGGGACTGGGCGTGGCGGAAGATCCGGCCGCGCAGGTCGAGGAGCACGTTCTGGCCGATGCGCGCCGACAGCCGGATGAAGACGTACTGCAGCAGGCCCGCGGCCAGGGCGCTCACCACGTACGCGGTGCCGACGGCGATCAGCGGGCCGTAGTCGTCGCGGCGGGCGGCCGGCACGGCCCGGTCGATGGCGAACGCCACGAGGAGCGGCCCCGCCTGGACGGCCGCCTGCTGGAGCAGCATGACGAGGACGGTGAGCCGGACGCGGCCGCGCGCCGGGGCGAGCAGCGAGCGCAGCAGGGCGCGCGAGGCGCCCTTGGGGGCGGGCAGGACGTCCTTGTCGAAGGCGTCGCCGTCCTCCGCGGCGCCCGCCGCGGGGCCGGTCCGCTCGTCGTCGGCTGCGGTGCGATCGGGTGCGGTGGTGGTCATCGCCGGCCTCCCTCGTGCCGTGCGTACGTCCGGTCGGCCGCGGCACTCCGGTCCTCGTCGCCCGCCATGAGCGAGGCGTACTCCCGGCTGGTGCGCAGCAGTTCGTGGTGGGTGCCGACGGCGGTGACGCGTCCTCCGGAGAGCAGGGCGACGCGGTCGGCCAGCAGGACCGTGGAGGGGCGGTGGGCGACGACGAGGGCGGTCGTGCCGGCCAGCACCTCGCGCAGGGCCGCCTCGACCAGGGCCTCGGTGTGCACGTCGAGCGCGGAGAGCGGGTCGTCCAGGATGAGGAAGCGCGGGTCGCCGACGACGGCGCGGGCCAGCGCGAGCCGCTGGCGCTGCCCGCCGGACAGGCTCAGGCCCTGCTCGCCGACCTGGGTGCGGGTGCCCTCGGGGAGGGCGTGCACGAAGCCGGCCTGGGCGACCTCCAGGGCGCGGGCCAGATCGGCCTCCCGGCCCGCGCCGGCGCCCATCAGGACGTTCTCCCCGACGCTCGCGGAGAACAGCGTCGGGTCCTCGAAGGCCACGGAGACCAGCTCGCGCAGGCGCTCGCGCGGCATGACGGCGATGTCCTCGCCGTCCAGGGTGATCCGGCCGGACGTCGCCTCGTGGAGGCGGGGGATGAGGGCGGTCAGGGTGGTCTTGCCGCTGCCCGTGGTGCCGACGAGGGCCATCGTCTCGCCGGGACGGATGTGCAGATCGACGCCGTGCAGGACGGGCGGGGCGTCCGCGGGGGCGTCCGGGTAGCGGAAACCGACACCCTCCAGGCGCAGCCCGCCGCCCTCGCCCGCCGGGCGCGGGGAGGGCACGGCGCCGCTCTTGCCGCCGACGGTGGTGGCTGAGGTGGCTGAGGTGGCGGAGGTGGAGGCGGAGGCCGAGGTGGTGGTCCGGTCGGCGGGGACGGGGACGTCCATGACCTCGAAGTAGCGGTCGGCGGCCGTGGCCGACTCGTTGGCGATCGCGATCAGGAAGCCGAAGGACTCCACCGGCCAGCGCAGCGCCAGCGCCGTCGACAGGAACGCCACCAGCGTGCCGGCCGAGAGGTCGCCGTCGGCGACCTGCAGCACGCCGAGGACGAGCGCCGCGCCGATGGCCAGCTCCGGCAGGCTCATGATGACCGCCCAGAGCATCCCCAGCAGGTGCGCCTTGCGCAGTTCGGTGCCGCGCAGCCGGCCGGAGAGGGCGTCGAAGGCCCGCTCCTGGCCGCGGTGCCGGCCGAAGCCCTTGATGATGCGGATGCCGAGGACGCTCTCCTCGACGACCGTCGCGAGATCGCCGGACTGGTCCTGCGCGGTGCGCGCGGCCCGGGAGTAGCGCTCCTCGAAATACGTGCAGAGGATCACCAGCGGCACCACCGGGGCGAGCAGCACCAGCCCCAGCATCCACTGCTGCACCAGCAGGACGACGAAGCCCACCAGAATCGTCACGCCGTTGACCAGCATGAACGTCAGTGGGAAGGCCAGGAAGATGCGCAGCAGCATCAGGTCCGTCGTGCCGCGCGAGAGCAACTGCCCCGAGGGCCAGCGGTCGTGGAAGGAGACCGGCAGCCGCTGCAGGTGCCCGTAGAGGTCCGCCCGCATGTCCGCCTCGACCTGCGCCAGCGGACGCGCCACGAGGAAGCGGCGCAGCGCGAAGAGCGAGGCCTCCACCACGCCGAGCACGAGCACCAGCGCGCCGCCCAGCCACACCCCCGAGGGGTCCTTGCCGGCGACCGGGCCGTCCACGATCCACTTGAGCGCGAGCGGAATGACCAGGCTGGCGCAGGACGCGACGACGGTCACGGCGGCGCCGGCGATCATCGTCCTGCGCACCGGCCGTACGTAGGGCCACAGGCGCAGCAGGGAACGGACGGCGGACCGTCTCTCGGGCGGGCTCGGGGCTTCAGGGGTCTCGGTCATCACGACCGAGACTACGGTTCACCACTGACACCGCTCACTCGGTTTTTGTGCCCAGGGCCTTACGAGGCAGCGGAATTGGAGCCTCCGGTCCGGCTTCCGCCCGCTCCCTCGTCACCCGCCACAGGAGCACCGAGCGCGCTCCCGCCGTGATGCGCGCACCCGCCGTCCGCAGGTCGCCCGGCGCGGCCCCCTGCTCCTCCCGCGCGGTGTCCACGAGCAGTTCGTAGCCGTCGGCCCACGGCGGGCCCGGCAGGGTGAACTCCGCGTCGGCCGGGCCCGCGTGCAGCACGGCCAGGAAGCTGTCGTCCGTGACCGGCTCGCCCTGCTGCCCGCGCTGGGGGATGTCCCGGCCCGAGAGGTACATCCCGAGCGTGGCCGCCGGCGCGTACCAGTCGGCCTGTGTCATCTCCGTGCCCCCGGCCGTGAACCAGGCCAGGTCCCGCAGCCCGTCCGCGCTCTGCGGGCGGCCCGAGAAGAAGGAGCGGCTGCGCAGGACGGGGTGGGCGCGGCGCAGCGCGAGGAGCCGGCAGCACAGGTCCGCGAGGGCCCGCCAGCCCGGCTCCTCCAGCAGCGACCAGTCGGTCCAGCTGGTCTCGTTGTCCTGGCAGTAGGCGTTGTTGTTGCCGCCCTGGGTGCGGCCCATCTCGTCGCCCGCGACGAGCATCGGCACGCCCGTCGACAGCAGCAGCGTGGTCAGCAGGTTGCGCAGCTGGCGCCGCCGCAGGGCCCGCACCGCGGGGTCGTCCGTGGGGCCCTCCGCACCGCAGTTCCACGAGCGGTTGCCGTCGGTTCCGTCGCGGTTGCCCTCGCCGTTGGCCTCGTTGTGCTTGTGCTCGTAGCTGACCAGGTCGCGCAGGGTGAAGCCGTCGTGGGCCGTGACGAAGTTGACGGAGGCGTAGGGGCGGCGGCCGCCCCAGGCGTAGAGGTCGCTGGAGCCGGAGAGGCGGTAGCCGAGGTCGCGCACGTCGGGCAGGGCGCCGCGCCAGAAGTCGCGGACGGCATCGCGGTAGCGGTCGTTCCACTCGGTCCACAGCGGCGGGAAGGAGCCGACCTGGTAGCCGCCCGAGCCCACGTCCCACGGCTCGGCTATGAGCTTGACGCGGCGCAGCACGGGGTCCTGGGCGATGACGGCGAGGAACGGCGAGAGCATGTCGACGTCGTGCATGGAGCGGGCGAGCGCCGCCGCCAGGTCGAAGCGGAAGCCGTCGACGCCCATCTCCGTCACCCAGTAGCGCAGGGAGTCGGTGATCAGCCGCAGGACGTTCGGCTGGACGACGTGCAGGGTGTTGCCGCAGCCGGTGTAGTCGGCGTAGCGGCGCTGGTCGCCCTGGAGCCGGTAGTAGCGGCGGTTGTCGATGCCCTTCAGGGACAGCGTGGGGCCCAGCTCGCCGCCCTCGGCGGTGTGGTTGTAGACCACGTCGAGGATGACCTCCAGGCCCGCCGCGTGCAGGGCGCGCACCATGCGCTTGAACTCGCCCACCTGGCGGCCGTCGGTCCCGGACGCGGCGTAGGCGGCGTGCGGGGCGAAGTAGCCGATGGAGTTGTAGCCCCAGTAGTTGCGCAGGCCCCGCCGCAGCAGGTGGTCCTCGTGCGCGAACTGGTGCACCGGGAGCAGCTCCACGGCCGTCACCCCGAGCCGCACCAGGTGCTCGACGGCCGCGGGGTGCGCGAGCCCGGCGTACGTGCCGCGCAGCTCCTCGGGGACGCCCGGATGGCGCTTGGTGAAGCCGCGCACGTGCAGCTCGTAGATGACGGAGTCGGGCCAGGGCGTCTTGGGCCGGTGGTCGTCCGCCCAGTCGTCGCCGTCCGCGACGACCACGCCCTTGGGGACGTACGGGGCCGAGTCGCGCTCGTCGCGGACGGTGTCGGCGACGTGCTGCTGGGGCCAGTCCCGCACGTGCCCGTAGACCTCGGGGGGCAGGGAGAAGTCGCCGTCGACGGCCCGGGCGTAGGGGTCCAGCAGGAGCTTGGCGGGGTTCCAGCGGGCGCCCGTCCAGGGGTCCCAGCGGCCGTGGACGCGGTAGCCGTAGCGGCGGCCGGGCAGCACCCCGGGCACGAAGCCGTGCCATATCTCGTGCGTCAGCTCGGTCAGCGGCAGCCGCGTCTCGCCCTGCGGCGGGCCGTCCGGGCCGCCGTCCCCTCCGCCGTCGAACAGGCACAGCTCGACGGCCTCCGCCCCGCCGGCCCACAGGGCGAAGTTCGTCCCCGCCGTGCCGTCGGCGGCGGTCCTGAAGCGGGCGCCGAGCGGCTCGGGGCTGCCGGGCCACACCGTGGCGCCGGGCAGCGGCCGCAGGGCCGGGTCCGGGCGGGGGCGTCCGTTGACGGCGGCGCCCGGGGCCCCCGCGGGCCGTCCGGCCGTGCGGTCGTCCCCGGGGTGCCGGGTCCGGCGGCCGCCGAACTCGTCCCCCCGCTCCGCCTCTTGCTCGGGTGCGCTCGACACGTCTTCGCCTCCGGCGGCTCGCGGGCAGCGCGCCGGGCGCCCGGCGTCCCGTGCCGGGCGGCGGCGGTTCCGTCCTTGCCCCCAGTTCTGCCCAGAACCACGCGTGCGCTCACACGGATGATCGGGCGCCGGACCGGGCGGCGCGGGCGCTCTGCCCGCCTGCGGGCAGGGGGCCGCCCCCGGGCCGGAGCACGCGGGTGGCCGGATTATGATGCTCACCTTCAGCCACGGGGATCACCCTCGCCGCATGTCTCGTACCACCGTTCCCATTTGGGACCGAACGGTGACATTCCACGGGACGGGGGCGCAGGAGCCCTGTGGTTATCTATCGCCAGCGCGTGAGCCGCGCTTTCGGGGGCGCCGCGTGGCCGCGGGCCGTGCGAGGGGAGACAACCGATTGTGAACGTGCAGCTGATACCGAGAGGGCGCGCAGCCCGGCGCAGAGGTCTGTTCGCGCTGCTTCTCGGCGCGCTGATGCTGCTGGTCACGGCCTGTGGCGGCGGTGACGACGACGGGAAGAAGGGCGGCGCCAAGAAGGTGCCGGACGGCCCGTCGGAGGCCGTCGTCTCCATCGCGCCGGAGGACGGCTCGAAGGACGTCGCGACGTCCGGTGCGCTCAAGGTGACCGCCCAGAAGGGCAAGCTGACCTCCGTCAAGGTCGCCGACGCCAAGGGCCGTACGATCGACGGCAAGATCACCGGCGACGGTGCGGCCTGGGAGCCCACCGCCCACCTCGGTGCATCCAGCAAGTACACGGTCGACGCCCTGGCCGAGGACGACGACGGCCGCCCGTCGGCCAAGCACGCGTCGTTCACGACGCTCACCCCGCAGAACACCTTCGTCGGCTACTTCACGCCGGAGGACGGCAGCACGGTCGGCGTGGGCATGCCCGTATCGATCAATTTCAGCCGGGGCATCACCAACCCCAAGGCCGTCGAGCGGGCCGTCAAGGTGACCGCTGAGCCGTCCGTTCCGGTCAAGGCGCACTGGTTCGGCAACGACCGCCTCGACATCCGCCCCGAGAAGTACTGGGCGGCCGGTACCAAGGTGACGGTCCACCTGAACCTCGACGGCGTCCAGGGCCGCGAGGGCGTCTACGGCTCGCAGAACAAGACCCTGAAGTTCACGATCGGCCGCAGCCAGGTCAGCACGGTCGACGCCAAGTCCCACCAGATGACGGTCGAGCGGGACGGCAAGGTCGTGAGGACCATCCCGATATCCGCCGGGTCCCCCGCCAGCCCCACCTACAACGGCCAGATGGTCATCAGCGAGAAGCACGACGTGACGCGCATGAACGGCGCCACCGTCGGCTTCACCAAGGCCGACGGCAAGGGCGAGTACGACATCCCGGACGTGCCGCACGCGATGCGCCTGTCCACCTCCGGCACCTTCCTGCACGGCAACTACTGGTCCGGCTCCTCGACCTTCGGCGCGGAGAACGCGAGCCACGGCTGCGTGGGCCTGGAGGACCAGCGCGGCGGCGGCGACCCGAACACGCCGGCGGCCTGGTTCTACAAGAACTCCCTCATCGGCGACGTCGTGGTCGTGAAGAACTCCGACGACAAGACGATCAAGCCGGACAACGGCCTCAACGGCTGGAACCTGCCGTGGTCCGAGTGGGGCAAGAGCACCCCCCAGGCCGGCTGACGGTCCTTCGCACGCGCCCCGCGGCCCGGAACACTCGCGACCGAGTGTTCCGGGCCGCTCGGCGTTCCGGGCCCAATCGGGGGGAGCCGCCGAACCCCCGTGTCACTAACCTGGTGCCATGACTGTGCATCTTGAGGTTGCCGAGGGCGTCGGAACCATCCGCCTGGACCGTCCGCCGATGAACGCGCTCGACATCGCCGCCCAGGACCGGATCCGCGAGCTCGCCGAGGAGGCGACCCGCCGCGAGGACGTGCGGGCCGTCGTGCTGTGGGGCGGGGAGAAGGTGTTCGCCGCCGGGGCGGACATCAAGGAGATGCAGAAGATGGACCACGCCGCGATGGTGGCGCGCTCCCGCGGCCTGCAGGACTCCTTCACCGCCGTCGCCCGCATCCCCAAGCCCGTCGTCGCCGCCGTCACCGGCTACGCCCTCGGCGGCGGCTGCGAGCTGGCGCTGTGCGCCGACTTCCGCATCGCCGCCGACAACGCCAAGCTCGGCCAGCCCGAGATCCTGCTCGGCCTGATCCCCGGCGCGGGCGGCACCCAGCGCCTGGCCCGGCTGATCGGCCCGTCCAAGGCCAAGGACCTCATCTTCACCGGCCGCATGGTCAAGGCCGACGAGGCGCTCGCGCTCGGCCTGGTCGACCGCGTCGTGCCCGCCGCCGAGGTGTACGAGCAGGCGCACGCGTGGGCCGCCCGGCTCGCCGCCGGCCCCGCGCTCGCGCTGCGCGCCGCGAAGGAGTCCGTGGACGCCGGTCTGGAGACCGACATCGACACGGGCCTGGCCATCGAACGGAACTGGTTTGCGGGCCTGTTCGCGACCGAGGACCGGGAGATCGGCATGCGCAGCTTCGTCGAGGACGGGCCGGGCAAGGCCAAGTTCGTCTGACGTGCGGCCGGTTGGCGGCGGTCCCGGAGCGGGCCGCCGCCGCCCCCGGCGTTGACGCGCGGTCGTGCCGGTGTCCACCCGGGGTGCCTCTTGTGGGGGAATTACGCGCAGTACGCGACCGCGGCGAACCGCTGTTCCGGTTGTTTCGGGCGATCTTCGCGCCCCTGTGGTCGCCGCAGGTCAGTATGGGTTTCCGGGTCGATCCCCTGCCCTTGGCATATGTCGCCGCACTGGCTTGGAGGGGTTCATTCCGGTCAGGTGAATCCCTACGTTCCAGCCCCGGGCGTGCTTGCGGCGGCCATGATGGGGGCATGGCGGGCCTGGAGGGAACGGAGCAGCCACGGCAGCGGGCCGGCACGGCCGCTGTGCGCTGGTCGCCGACCGTGGAGGATGAGCTGGCGCTCAAAGCGCTCGATCTGTTCGGCAACCCCACACAGGGCGAGGTGCGCCTGCCCTCCCGCCCCGAGTCGGCCGTCGCGGCCCGCCGGCTGACCCAGTCCGTGGTCCTGCGCCAGTGGGGCCTCTCGGGCCAACTCACCGAGCACGCCGTCCTGCTGGTCTCCGAGCTCGTGGGCAACGCCGTCCGCCACACCGGCGCGCGCTACTTCGGCCTGCGGATGCTGCGCCGGCGGGGCTGGCTGCGCATAGAGGTCCGCGACCCCTCCCGGGGGCTGCCCTGCCTGATGCCCGTGCACGAGCTCGACGTCACGGGCCGGGGGCTCTTCCTCGTCGACAAGCTCTCGGACCGCTGGGGGGTGGACCTGCTGGCGCGCGGCAAGACCACCTGGTTCGAGATGCGGGTCGCCGACCGCTGATACGCGGCACTGCCGGGACAACGAAGAGGCCCCCATCCGTCGGCATGCGACGGGCCGGGGGCCTCTTCGGGCGCCGCGGAGATTGGGGTGTGTTCCGCGGCGGATGACGACCTGGCTCGGGTCAATGAGGGTCGTGGCTTCCGACTATGGCAGACGGGGTGCGTTCCAGCCAAAACGGCTATTTGTTCAATTCGGGCAAGGCTGCCCATTTCTCTCTGTAATCAAAGGTGAGGTGGGCCACGTGCCTTGAATTCTTCGAATGGATCAGCAGGTGCGCTTATTTTTATGCGAAATTACACAGAGTGAGATCCGGCCGTGATCGGCCTGATCAAAAGGGCGGCTAATCTGTGCCGGTCATACCAGCACACCAAAGGGGAGGCTCACATGGCTGACATGGAGAGCGCGCGCGAGACGTTCGCCAAGTTCGACATCGACGGGGACGGCTTCATCACGGCCGCCGAGTACAAGAAGGCCATGGCGCAGCTCGGCGACCACTTCGTCACCGAGACCGTCGCCCAGTCGATCATCGACTCCAAGGACGGCAACGGCGACCGCCTGCTGTCCTTCGAGGAGTTCTGGAACTCCGTCAACAAGGGCTGACCCGCACGGAACGGCCGACCCCCGGGGGAAGGCCGGCCCGGGCCGCGCCGTCGCGGCCCGGGTCAGCGCCAGCCGCGCCGCTGCGCCCCGGCCCGGCGCCGCCGGTCGTTGCACAGCAGGCACCGGCCCCAGCCCGGCGGCAGGGGATCGGTCTTGTCCCCGTACAGCGGGTCCACGGGGCCCTTCGGGTGCTCCGAGCAGCCCGTGGCCGCAAGGCCGCCGCCCAGGGCGCTCGCCGCGGTCAGCGCCCTGCGCAGGGCGTCCACCAGCTGCTCGGCCTCATGGGGCGCGGGTGCGGAGGCGTCGAGGGAGAAGGCGATGTCCGAGGCGGTGGTGAGCGCGCTCTGGAGTTCGCGCAGGTCTGCGTAACTCATGCTGGTGAGCGTAACGGCCGCCACTGACAACCCCGTCCCGCCGCCCGTCGCGCACGCCCCCTGCGGTACGGTCGCGCCATGCCGGAGGCCCAGTACATCGCCGTGATGACGACGACCGACAGCGAAGAGCGCGCCAGGCACCTCGCCACCACCGCCGTCGAGGCGCGGCTCGCCGCCTGCGCCCAGATCGACGGCCCGGTCACCAGCGTCTACCGGTGGCGGGACGAGGTGCACAGCGACACCGAGTGGCGCGTCCTCTACAAGACCGCCGCGGACCGCTACGGCGAGCTGGAGGCCCACATCAAGGGCGCGCACACCTACGAGACCCCGGAGATCGTCGCCACCCCCGTCACGGCGGGCAGTGACGCGTACCTCTCCTGGCTCCGGACGGAGACGCGCGTCAGCCGCGGCTGAGCATCCAGCTCCGCTCGGCGCCCGCCGAGCCCGTGTCGCGGACCGTCCGCACCCCCTCGCCCGTCGCGTCGCGCGACGAGCCGGTGCGGTGCGCGGCCTGCTCCCAGATGCGGCCGTCCGCCTCCGCGACGACCTTCTGCCGCCCGCCCGAGCCGGCCGGCTCGGTGCGGAAGCGCTGCCCCGCCGCGTCCGCGTCGCACGGCACGGTGACGAGCAGCGAGCCCTGTCTTCCGATGCAGCGGTAAGGCTGCGCCTGCGACGAGAACTGGTGCGTGGCCGAGCTGTAGACCCAGGTCTGGGCGACCCGCTCGGACTCCCGGCACGGCTGCAGCGCCACCAGCCAGGGGCGCAGCGTGCCGCGCGGGTCGCGGTAGCCCGGTCCTTCGGCGGTCAGGCAGCCGCCGTGCGCGCCGTTGTGGATGCGCACGGCGCCCGCGGGCGCGCCGGGCGTGGTCCCGGCGTCGGCGCCGGCCAGGGGAGCCGTGACGCCGAGGGCGGCGACGGCGCCGAGGATCGCTGCGGTGGCGCGGAGGGAATGGCGCATGGCGAGAGCTCCTCGATCAAGGGGTGGTAACGGAACGAGGGCGTTGACATTACTGACGGCACCGGCGTGCTGACACACTGTTTCCGGTCATGGTCATTTCCGCTCGCAACCCATGATCGGCCGGGATATCCTCACCGAAACTTTATGAAGTGCGGACAAAGGACAGTAAGGCACTTGAAGGCGATACGTAAGAGCGTCGTGGCCGCGACGGGGGTCGCTCTCGCTCTGAGCCTGGCGGCGTGCGGCGGCACGGGCGGCGGCACGGACGAGCCCGCGGGCTCCGGCGGCGGGAAGAGCGACAACGGCGCGGACAAGGCGCTCAAGGCGGCGGAGCCGGCCGGCACGCTCAAGGCGGCCGCGGCCAAGGGGGCGCGGGAGAACACGTACCGCACCAAGGGCACGCGCAAGGACAAGGACGGCGAGTACGTCACCGAGGGGGCCTTCCAGGCGAAGCCCCACGCGTCCGTGATGAAGGACGTGGGCCCGAAGACGGCGGAGTACCCGGACGGCGTCAACCACGTCATCACCGTGAACGACAAGATGTACTTCAACGGGGAGAAGATCGCCGGCAAGAAGTGGTGGACGTTCAGCGTCGAGGGCGCCGACAAGAGCAAGGACCCGTCGTCGGAGCTCTTCGTCCGGATGACGTCGGCGCTCGCCACGTCCAAGGACGTGAAGAACACGGGCGTCGAGACGGTCGGCGGCCGCCGCGCGGCCCGCTTCCAGGGCACGGTCGTCGTCTCCGAGCTCGCCGCCTACAAGGGTGACGCGATCACGGACAAGGACCGCGACTTCGTCGTGAACGGCTACGAGACCGACGGCGTGCAGCAGGTCGAGCTCGTCGTCTGGGTGGACGTGGACGGCGTGGTCGCGAAGACCGAGGAGTCGGGCAAGGGCTCCAAGGGCGAGTTCCGCCGGGCCGACGAGTACCGCGACTGGGGCGCGGACCTGGGCATCAAGCCCCCTCCGGCCGCCGAGACGGCGACCGAGAAGGAGGTCCTGGAGCACGAGATGAAGAAGCGGCAGCAGTAGCTTCCCGCACGAGAGAGGCGCCCCCGCCCGGCATCGGCCGGGGCGGGGGCGCCTTTCGTGGAGCGGTGGGGCTCAGCGGTGCGTCAGCACTCGATGATGTTGACGGCCAGACCGCCGCGCGCCGTCTCCTTGTACTTCACGCTCATGTCCGCGCCCGTCTCCTTCATGGTCTTGATGACCTTGTCGAGGGAGACGTGGTGCCGGCCGTCGCCGCGCAGGGCCATGCGGGCCGCGGTGACCGCCTTGGCGGCGGCCATGCCGTTGCGCTCGATGCACGGGATCTGGACCAGGCCGCCGACCGGGTCGCAGGTCAGGCCGAGGTTGTGCTCCATGCCGATCTCCGCGGCGTTCTCCACCTGCTCGGCGGAGCCGCCCAGCACCTCGGCGAGGCCGCCGGAGGCCATGGAGCAGGCGGAGCCGACCTCGCCCTGGCAGCCGACCTCGGCGCCGGAGATCGAGGCGTTCTCCTTGAAGAGCAGGCCGATGGCGCCCGCGGCGAGCAGGAAGCGGACGATGCCGTCCTCGTCCGCGCCGGGCACGAAGTTCATGTAGTAGTGCAGGACGGCCGGGATGATGCCGGCGGCGCCGTTGGTCGGCGCGGTCACGACGCGGCCGCCCGCGGCGTTCTCCTCGTTGACGGCCATGGCGTAGATCGTGATCCACTCCATGGCGCGGGCCTGCGGGTCGCCCTCGGCACGCAGCTGGCGGGCGGTGTTCGCGGCGCGGCGGCGGACCTTCAGGCCGCCCGGCAGGATGCCCTCGCGGGCCATGCCGCGCGACACGCACGCCTGCATCACGCGCCAGATCTCCAGGAGGCCCTCGCGGATCTCCGTCTCCGTGCGCCAGGCCTTCTCGTTCTCCATCATCATCGCGGAGATCGACAGGCCCGACTCGCGGGACATGCGCAGCAGCTCGTCACCGGTGCGGAAGGGGTACTTCAGCACGGTGTCGTCGAGCTTGATGCGGTCCTCGCCGACCGCGTCCTCGTCCACGACGAAGCCGCCGCCGACCGAGTAGTAGGTCTTCTCCAGCAGGGGGGCGCCGGCCTCGTCGTAGGCGAAGAGGGTCATGCCGTTGGCGTGGTACGGCAGGGAGCGGCGGCGGTGCAGGATCAGCTGGGTCGACTCGTCGAAGTCGATCTCGTGGGTGCTGCCGATCTCCGCGCCGAGCAGCCGCAGGCGCTTGGACTCGCGGATGCGCTCGACCTCGGCGTCGGCGAGCTCGACGTCGACGGTGCGCGGGGAGTAGCCCTCCAGGCCGAGCAGGACGGCCTTGGGGGTCCCGTGGCCGTGGCCGGTGGCGCCGAGCGAGCCGAAGAGCTCGGCCCGGACGGAGGCGGTGTGGGCCAGGAGGCCCTCGTTCTTCAGCCGTCGCGTGAACATCAGCGCGGCCCGCATGGGACCCACCGTGTGGGAGCTGGACGGGCCTATGCCGATCGAGAAGAGATCGAAAACGGAGATGGCCACGGTGGCTGCTCCCTGTCTGCTTGGAGGTGGTACGGGTCGTGCTGAGGGGGGCGCCCACGGTGGTACGGGGGCGCGTGGTGCGGGGCACCGAGCGCTCACTGTTCAGTGTGCCCGGTGCCCCGTACCGATGCGTAAAACGGATGCAGATGTGTTACTTCAGGCCGGGGTACAGCGGGTGCTTGTCCGCCAGGGCCGTGACGCGGCCGCGCAGGGCCTCCGCGTCGTAGACCGGCTTCAGCG
Source organism: Streptomyces telluris (assembly GCF_024519335.1). Lineage (NCBI taxonomy): Bacteria > Bacillati > Actinomycetota > Actinomycetes > Kitasatosporales > Streptomycetaceae > Streptomyces > Streptomyces telluris. The sequence continues at coordinate 248,722 of NZ_JANIID010000002.1, read as the reverse complement.
CCTCGGCGATGATGTCGGCGACCTCACGGAAGTCCTCCGCCTGGAAGCCGCGGGTGGCCAGCGCCGGGGTGCCGATCCGCAGACCCGAGGTGACCATCGGCGGCCGCGGGTCGTTCGGGATGGCGTTCCGGTTGACCGTGATCCCGACCTCGTGGAGGCGGTCCTCGGCCTGCTGGCCGTCCAGCTCGGAGTTGCGCAGGTCCACCAGCACCAGGTGCACGTCCGTACCGCCGGAGAGGACGGACACGCCCGCCTCGGCGACGTCCGCCTGCACCAGGCGCTCGGCCAGGATCTTCGCGCCCTCCAGCGTACGCTGCTGGCGCTCCTTGAACTCCTCGCTGGCGGCGACCTTGAAGGAGACGGCCTTCGCGGCGATCACGTGCTCCAGCGGGCCACCCTGCTGACCGGGGAAGACAGCGGAGTTGATCTTCTTGGCCAGCTCGGCAGTGGAGAGGATCACACCGCCGCGGGGACCGCCGAGGGTCTTGTGCGTGGTGGTCGTCACGACGTGCGCGTGCGGCACCGGGGAGGGGTGCAGACCGGCGGCGACGAGGCCCGCGAAGTGGGCCATGTCGACCATCAGGTACGCGCCGACCTCGTCGGCGATCCGGCGGAAGGCGGCGAAGTCCAGCTGGCGCGGGTACGCGGACCAGCCGGCGACGATCAGCTTCGGGCGGTGCTCCTTGGCGAGGCGCTCGACCTCCTCCATGTCGACCAGGTTGGTCTGCTCGTCGACGTGGTAGGCGACCACGTTGTAGAGCTTGCCGGAGAAGTTGATCTTCATGCCGTGGGTCAGGTGCCCGCCGTGGGCGAGGTTCAGACCCAGGATGGTGTCGCCCGGCTTGAGCAGCGCGAACATCGCGGCGGCGTTGGCCTGCGCACCGGAGTGCGGCTGGACGTTCGCGTGCTCGGCACCGAAGAGCGCCTTGATCCGGTCGATGGCGATCTGCTCGACGACATCGACGTGCTCGCAGCCACCGTAGTAGCGGCGGCCGGGGTAGCCCTCGGCGTACTTGTTGGTGAGGACCGAGCCCTGGGCCTCCATGACCGCGACCGGAGCGAAGTTCTCCGAGGCGATCATCTCGAGGGTGGACTGCTGGCGGTGGAGTTCGGCGTCGACAGCGGCGGCGACGTCGGGGTCGAGCTCATGGAGGGAGCTGTTCAGCAGAGACATGAGTTCTTCCTGGACTTCCTGGGCGAGGGAGGGCGAGGGGTGGGGTCAGCCTGCGGTGAAGCCGTCGTACTCGGCGGCGGAGAGGAGGTCCGCCGGCTCGTCCGTGATCTTCACCTTGAACAGCCAGCCGCCCTCGAAGGGGGCGGAGTTCACCAGCGAGGGGTCGTCCACGACGTCCTGGTTGGCCGCGGTGACCTCGCCGGTCACCGGGGAGTACAGGTCGCTGACCGACTTGGTCGACTCCAGCTCGCCGCAGGTCTCGCCCGCGGTGACGGTGTCACCGACGGCCGGGAGCTGGGCGTAGACGACGTCACCGAGCGCATTGGCGGCGAACTCGGTGATGCCGACCGTGGCCACGCCGTCCGCGTCGACGGCCGACAGCCACTCGTGCTCCTTGCTGTAGCGCAGCTGCTGGGGGTTGCTCATGGCTAGATTCTCCTGGATGCGCGTGAGTGCTTGTGCAACGGGTCTTGACAGAGGGAGATGAGAGAGGGCAGGGAAGCGCCCGGGCGAGCCGCGGGGAAGATCAACGCTGCCGCTTGTAGAAGGGCAGGGCCACGACCTCGTAGGCCTCGTGGCTGCCGCGGATGTCCACGCCCACGCCCTGCGTGCCGGGGGCGGCGTGCGCCGCGTCCACGTAGGCGATGGCGATCGGCTTGCCGAGCGTGGGGGAGGGGGCGCCGGAGGTGACCTCGCCGACGACCTCGCCGCCGGCCACCACCGGGAAGCCGGCGCGCGGCACGCGGCGGCCCTCGGCGATCAGGCCGACCAGCTTGCGCGGCGGCTGCGCCTCGGCGCGCTCCGCGGCCGCCTGCAGCGCGGCGCGGCCCACGAAGTCGCCCTCCTTCTCGAACTTCACAACCCGGCCCAGGCCCGCGTCGAACGGGGTGGTCGCGGTCGTCAGCTCGTGCCCGTACAGCGGCATGCCCGCCTCCAGGCGCAGCGTGTCGCGGCAGGAGAGGCCGCAGGGGACGAGGCCGGCGTCCGCGCCCGCCTCGGTGAGGGCCTGCCACAGCTTCACGGCGTCGCCCGGGGCGACGAACAGCTCGAAGCCGTCCTCGCCGGTGTAGCCGGTGCGGGCGATCAGGGCAGGGACGCCCGCGACGGTGCCCGGCAGGCCCGCGTAGTACTTCAGGCCGTCCAGGTCGGCGTCCGTCAGGGACTTCAGGATGGCCGGCGAGGCCGGGCCCTGGACGGCGAGGAGGGCGTAGGCGTCGCGGTCGTCGCGGACGGCCGCGTCGAAGCCGGCGGCGCGCTCGGTCAGCGCGTCCAGCACGGTCTGCGCGTTGGAGGCGTTGGCGACGACCATGTACTCCGCGTCGGCGAGGCGGTAGACGATCAGGTCGTCGAGGATGCCGCCGTCCTCGCGGCAGATCATCGTGTAGCGGGCGCGGCCGACGGCGACGCTCCCTATGTTGCCCACGAGGGCGAAGTCCAGCAGGGCTGCGGCCTGCGGGCCGGTCACGGTGATCTCACCCATGTGCGAGAGGTCGAACAGACCGGCGCGGGTGCGGACCGCGACGTGCTCGTCGCGCTCGCTGCCGTAGCGCAGCGGCATGTCCCAGCCCGCGAAGTCGGTCATGGTCGCGCCGAGCTCGCGGTGCAGGGCGTCGAGGGCTGTGCGGCGAGGGGTGTCGGTCATGGTGTGGGCTCCCGGACATGGCAGTGAGGACGTCCTCCCCATCTGTCATCGGAACCTGAGAGGTTCACCGGGAGCCGCCGCGACACGCGGGGGGTCCGGCTTGCACCTTGGGTGGAGCCGCGCACGGTGCGGCCCGCTTTTCAGATCTGCCTCGTCCGCGCGGTACGGGGCCTGAGAGATTCAAGGGAGGAACTTGCTCCTTCGGCGCCCAGCGCACACGGCGTGGCGTGCAGCCTGGGACTCTCCCGCGCGGATTCGAGCGGCCGGTATGCAGTTGGATACGCAGTTGGCGCGCACATCATTGCACGTACGGGCGCGTTACGGACTGCCTGGCGGCCCCCGAATTCGATTACCTTTCTTTTACGTTCTGTGGGTAGGGGGCGGTGACGGGCGGTGACCGGGCCCGGGGGAGGGGCGGAACGGATGGGAACAGCACCGACGGCAGGGACGGCCGGGCCCGCGCGGGCGCACGGCGCGGCCGCGGCGGACGGCGGCGCGGCGCGGCCCCGGGCGGGGGTCCTCGACCTGCGCTCCGGAGCGGGCCGCGGGGAGCTGCGCTTCCCCGCGGGGGACGTGCTGATCGTCTCCGGGCTGCCCGGGAGCGGGAAGTCCACGCTCATCCGGCGGGCCGTGTCCGTGCTGGACGCGCAGGACGGCGTCGTCTGGTGCGTCGACTCCCAGGACACCCGGGAGCGCCTGGAGCGGCACGCACCCGGCTGGCTGCCGTACGCGATCTACCGGCCCTTCGCCCGGCTCGCGCACTACGCGGCGCTGCGCCGCGCCCTGCGCTCCACCGCGAGCGCCGTCGTGCACGACTGCGGGCAGCGCGGCTGGGTCCGCCGCTGGGTCGCGCGTGACGCACGGCGCCGGGGTGGCGCGGCCCACCTGCTCCTCCTCGACGTGCCGCCGGGCACCGCGCTGGCCGGCCAGGCGGCGCGGGGCCGCGGCGTCTCGCCGTACGCCTTCCGCCGGCACCGGCGGGCGATGGCCCGGCTGCTCGCGTCGGTGTCGCAGCCGCCGGTCCCGGACCCGCTGCTCACGGACCGCCCGGGGCGCCTGCCGGCCGGGGTCGCCTCGGTGGTCCTGCTGGACCGCGGGGCGGTGGACGCGCTGCGGAGGATCACCTTCGAGTAGGCGGGCCCGGCGCCGCCTACAGCGGCAGGGGCGCCGGCAGGGTCGAGCCGTCTTCCGTCAGGGGGAGTTTCGCCAGGAGGTCCTTCACGACGGCGAGGGCCTCCGTGATCGCCGACTGGACGCCTTCCGCGTCGTTCTTCGTGGCCGCGCCGATCAGCTTCTCGATCGCCTTCTGCAGCTTCTTCAGCAGGTCGTGGACGTCGTCCGGCGGAGCCACCGCCGGGCGCCCCGAGGAGGGCGGGGACTTCCGCAGGGAGTCCGCGAGCCGGTTCGCCGACGACCGCAGCCGCTGCTGCATCTCCTTGAGCGCGTCGGCGTCCGGCGTCCTGGACTGCGCCTCCTTGCCGATCCGGGAGACCAGCGTGAGCGCCTCCCCCAGCTGCCCCACCGCGTCGAGCTGCTGGTGCACGCCGGGCGCGGACTTCGTTCCGGTGGCCGGGAGCACGACGGACATGTCGGGGTCCGGTGCGTTCACGGCGGCCAGGGAGGGGCCCGCGACGCCGACGGCCACGGAGCCGCAGGCGGCGACGGCTATCGCCGAGGCGGCGAATTTGTTGACACGCATGCTGGGGGTTCCCTTCGGTGCGAGGACCCGGCCGGCCGGCGGGGCGGCGGAGCCGGTGGCGCTGCAGGGCAGCTGCCCGATCACCGTGTGACCTGCGGTGTCCCTGTGCAACCCGGTGGCTGCGGCCAGTGCTGTGACGGAAGGGGACGGACTCCCGTACGGCCCGCCCTGACCTGGGACATCACCGGCGATTTCGGCAGCCGGGAGGAGCCTGCGGGGGTACAGCCGTTAGGGTGCATGTGCGGCTTCGTCGAGAGTGGTTGGGCGGCATTGGACGAGTTGGACGAGATGAGCATCCCCGGGCAGTACGGCTGGAGTCCGGCCCCCGGCGGCGGCGCGCCCGCGGCCGCCCCGCCCGGCTGGCCCGCCAATGAACTCGAAGAGGTGCTCGCCGCCTCGGTGGGCGCGCCCGGCGCGGGCCTGCGCATCGTGGAGGCCCTGGGCCGCAGCCACGTATGGGTTCCGCTTCCGTCCGGCGGCGGTCCGGACAGCGCCGATCTCGACCTGCCCACGCTGGAGCTCGGCGGCCAGGCCTTCGTGCCCGTCTTCAGCTCCGAGGGGGAGTTCCTGAGGGTCGCCGGCGAGCGGATGCCCTACGCCGTCGCCCCGGCCGTCGAGTTCGCCCGCGGGCTGCCCCCGCAGGTGGGCATCGTCGTCAACCCCGAGGGCTCCGTGGGCGCCCCGCTGCCGCCGCCCGCCGTCGCCGAGCTGTGCCGGGCCGGGCGCACCGCCCTGGACGGCGATGCCACCGGCGGCCGCGTGCGGCTCTTCGAGCCCGACTGGCAGGACGAGCCCACGGACTTCCTGGCGGCCGCCGGGCCGGAGTTCGCCGCCACCGGGGTCGTCCGGACGGCGCGGCGCGCCCTCGCGAGCGTCGAGGGGGCAGATCCGGCGCTGTTCGTCGGCATCGAGCTCGACCTGCCGGACCCCGGCAGCCGGTCCGCGGCGCTGTCCGCCGTGGGCCGCGCCCTCGGCTCCGCGCCCGTGCCCTGGCCCGTCCAGCTGGTCTTCCTGGACGTGGCGCGGGACCCGGTCGGCGACTGGATGCGGGACCGGATCCGTCCGTTCTACGACCGCGACCTGTGACTCCTCCCCTGTCCGCCCCGGCGGGCTCGTAAGCTGGTCGGACGACAACGGGCGCGCGACGGCGCTCCCGGGTCGCAGCAGTCAAGGCCGAGAGAAGAGGCGGACCCAGGTGAGCGCGGGCGCGGAGAGCGGCGTGGAGCAGATGCTGCGCCAGGTGGCGCCCGGCCGGTACGACGCGTACGAGGAGCTGCTGCGTTCGCTGGCCGAGGGCCGGGTCTGGATGCTGCTCTGGCACGGCCAGGCCGGCTCGCCCGACGCCCAGTACGGCAACATGGAGGTCGAAGGGCTCGGCTACGCGCCGTGCGTGACCTCCGCGCAGGAGCTCGCCGCCAGCGGCTGGAACCGGGCCCACGAGGTGATCTCCGGCCGGGACGTGGCCGAGGCCCTCTACCCCGGCCGCTGGGGCCTGTGGCTCAATCCGCACGCGCCCGGCGGCGGCGTCGGCATCCCCTGGCTCGACCTGCGCCGCATCGCCGGCGGCCTGGACCGGCTGCCGGCCGGCCCGCTGCGGGTGAGCGAGCCCGGCGTGGACATCCCGCAGTTCTACGCCCTCCTCGGGCAGAACGCCCACCGCACCCCCGCGGTGCGCTCGCTGCGCCGTGCCTGGGTGCAGCCCGCGCTCGGCACCGCGTACCTGGCCATCGGCCTGGACCTCTACGACGGCTCGCAGGCGTCCGTGGAGTCCGTGCGGCTGATGATGCAGCAGTCCGTCGGAGCGGTCCCGGAGGGGCTGCCGGTCTCCACGGTGGCCATGTCGGACGAGCACGACCCGGTCGCCATGTGGATGCGGGCCAACGCCCGCCCGTTCTACGACCGCGACGCCTACGGCGGTGCGCCGGCGGGCGGCTCGCAGGCCGCGCCGACGGGCTACGGATACCCTCCGCAGCCCCCTCAGGCCGGCGTCTACTGACCGCCGACGGGCCGCAGTTGTCCGTATAACGGAACTCCTCTCCACACATCACGGTTGCGCATCCTTTGCCGACCGGGTCTGGCGGGTGATCGCGGGGGCGTTGAAGACTCCCGCCACAAGGACTCCCGGTCCTGCGTACGGTCCCGCGTACGTCCTGTGCACGGTCTGCTCTGCGTGAACTTCCCGCACCATCGCACCTTTCGCACCAGTGATGTGAACCAGCCGCACGCGCGGCGGGCGTTGGGCCGGTCGGCACCGGCCGAGAGGGGTCCCTCAGACGATGACGGCACCACTGCACGACACGGGCGCGGCGGAGACCGCGGCGGTCGACGTCGCCGCCGGCGTTCCGGCCAAGGCCATCGAGGGTCGTTCCCCCTGGCGGATCGCCTGGATACGGCTCAAGCGGGACAAGTTCGCGCTGGCCGGCGGTGTCGTCGTCCTGCTGCTCATCCTGGTGGCCATTCTCGCGCCGGTGATCGTGAGCATGCTGGGCCATCCGCCCAACGAATTCCACGAGGACCAGATCGACCCGCTGTTCAGCACCCCCAAGGGGGACTGGGGCGGCATCAGTTCGGACTTCCTGCTGGGCGTCGAACCCACGAACGGGCGCGACGTCTTCAGCCGCATCGTCTACGGGGCCCGGGTCTCGCTGCTCGTGGCCTTCCTCTCGGCCGTCGTCGCCGTCGTCATCGGCACGGTGTTCGGCATCGTCGCCGGCTTCTTCGGCGGCTGGGTCGACGCGGTGATCAGCCGGGTGATGGACCTGCTGCTGGCCTTCCCGCAGCTGCTGTTCATCATCGCGCTGGTGTCGGTGGTCCCCGACTCCCTCTGGGGGCTGACCGGTTCCGGCGTGCGCATGGGCGTGCTGATCGCGGTGATCGGCTTCTTCGGCTGGCCCTACATCGGACGGATCGTGCGCGGCCAGACCCTCTCGCTGAGGGAGCGGGAGTACGTCGAGGCGGCGCGCAGCCTCGGCGCGGGCCGCGGCTACATCCTCTTCCGCGAGCTGCTGCCCAACCTGGTGGCGCCGATCACCGTGTACACCACGCTGATGATCCCCACCAACGTCCTCACCGAGGCCGCCCTCAGCTTCCTCGGTACCGGAGTCAAGCCCCCCACGGCATCGTGGGGCGAAATGCTCGCCAGAGCCGTCGACCACTACGAGGCGGACCCGATCTTCATGATCATCCCGGGTCTCGCCATCTTCGTCACCGTCCTCGCCTTCAACCTCTTCGGTGACGGCGTACGGGACGCGCTGGATCCCAAGGGTTCGCGCTAGCGCCCCGCCCCCGGCGGCTCCGCTCCGCCGGCTCGCACGTGTCCCACCGCCCCTGTCGGTCCGTCAGGAGGCTCTGTCCGCAAACCCGCCGCCCGCTTCCCCGGACGGCGACGAACACGGAGGTCGCGACACCTTGAGAACACAGAGAACTTCGAGGCGGAGGCCGGCCGCCGGGGCGGCCCTCGTGGTCGCGGCCCTGGTCACCACCGCGGCCTGTGGCGGCGGCGGGAGCGAGAGCAGCAGCACGGACGGCAAGGGCGCGGGCTTCAACGCCGCCGTCGGCAAGCTCGCCACGGCCTCGGACAAGAAGGGCGGCGAGCTCAAGTTCATCGGCACGCAGGACGCCGACTCCTGGGACCCGCAGCGCGGTTACTACGGATTCATGTGGGACTTCGCCCGCTACTACACGCGGACCCTGGTCACCTCGAAGCCCGCGCCCGGCGCCGAGAGCTCCACGATGGTGGCGGACATGGCCACCGACACCGGCAAGATCTCAGCCGACAAGAAAACCTACACCTTCACCCTCAGGCCGGGCCTGACCTGGGAGGACGGCCAGCCGGTCACCGCCCAGCACATCAAGTACGGCATCGAGCGCACCTGGGCCACCGACAAGATCTCCGGCGGCCCCACCTGGCTGATGCAGGTCCTGGACCCGGACAAGACGTACAAGGGTCCGTACAAGGACGAGAGCAAGGACAAACTGGGCCTGAAGGCGATCGAGACGCCGGACGAGAAGACGATCGTCTTCAAGCTGCCCAAGCCCAACGGCGACTTCCTGCAGATGCTCGCCCTGCCCGCCGCGGCGCCGGTCCGCCCGGACAAGGACACCGCCGAGCGGTACGGCCAGAAGCCGTTCTCCAGCGGGCCGTACAAGTTCGTCTCGTACAGCCCGAACAAGGGGCTGGAGCTGGTCCGCAACGACAAGTGGAACAAGGAGTCCGACCCGGTCCGCAAGGCCCTGCCGGACAAGATCTCGGTCACGCTGATCACCAACGCCGACGACATGGACAACCGGCTGCTCAAGGGCGACTACGACCTCGACATCAACGCCACCGGCATGGGTTCGGCGGGCCGGCAGAAGGCCCTGAAGGAGAAGAAGGGCAACGTCGACAACCCGCAGACCGGCTTCATCCGCTACGCGGCGTTCCCCAAGACCGTCGCCCCGTTCGACAACGAGCACTGCCGCAAGGCCGTCATCTACGGTGCCGACCACACCTCGCTGCAGACCGCGCGCGGCGGCCCCCAGGCGGGCGGCGACATCGGCATCAGCATGATGCCGCCGGCCGTCAAGGGCTTCGACCCCGGCTACGACCCGTACAACATGAAGCAGGGCAAGCCCGACGTGGCCAAGGCCAAGGAGGAGCTGAAGGCCTGCGGCAAGCCGGACGGCTTCAAGACGACCATCGCGGTGCGCAACAACAAGATGCAGGAGGTCGCCTCCGCCGAGTCGCTGCAGGCGTCCCTGAAGGCCGTCGGCATCGACGCGCAGATCGACAAGTACGACGGCGCGCAGTCCACCGGCATCATCGGTTCGCCCAAGAACGTCAAGGCCAAGGGCTACGGCATCATCATCATGGGCTGGGGCGCCGACTTCCCCAGCGGCCAGGGCTTCCTGCAGCCGATCGTGGACGGCCGCTTCATCCAGCAGAGCGGCAACCAGAACTACCCCGAGCTCGACGACCCGGCGGTCAACAAGCTGCTGGACGAGGGCATCGCCGAGACCGACGCCGAGAAGGCCGGGAAGGTCTACCAGGAGGCCAACAAGAAGGTCATGGAAGGCGCCTGGTACCTGCCCTTCACCTACGAGAAGAACATCATCTGGCGCAGCTCCCGGCTGACCAACGTCTACACGGCCGACGCCTACAACGGCCGCTACGACTACGCCTCGCTGGGCGTCGTCAAGTGACAGTCCGTCCGCTCCGCCGGCGCACCCGCCGCTAGGCACGAAGGGCAGGTGAGGGCCGAGCGCGACGACCGGGGACGCCCCCCTCTTCCCCAGGGGGGCGCCGCCGGGCCGCCGCCGGGCCGACCGCAGTGTTCGCTTACATCGTCAGGCGGCTCTTCGCCGTCATCGTGATGCTGCTCGTGGTCATCCTGGTGACCTTCGGCATCTTCTTCGCGATCCCGAAGTTCACCGGGTCCGACCCCGCGCTGATGTACGTCGGCAAACAGGCGGACCCGGCGGCCATCGAGGGCATCCGGCAGAAGCTGGGGCTCGGGAAGCCGATCCTCGAACAGTTCTGGAACTTCGTCACCGGGCTCTTCGCCGGCCGGGACTACGTCAGCACGGGCGACTCCATCCACTGCCCGGCGCCCTGCTTCGGCTACTCGTTCCGCCACGAGAGCCCCATCTGGCCCGAGCTGACCAGCCGGCTCCCCGTCACCCTCTCGCTCGCCGGCGGCGCCTGCCTGCTGTGGGTCACCGGCGGCGTCCTGACCGGCGTCGTCTCCGCCCTCAAGCGCGGCACCGTCTGGGACCGCACCGCCATGACCGTGGCCCTGAGCGGCGTCTCCCTGCCGATCTACTTCACGGCCCTGCTCTCGCTCGCGGTCTTCAAGTACAAGCTCGGCTGGGTCGGGGGCGAGTACACCTCGTTCGCGGACGACCCCGGCGGCTGGTTCGGCGGCCTGATCCTGCCCTGGGTGACCCTCGCCTTCCTCTACGCGGCCATGTACGCCCGGCTGACCCGGGCCACCATGCTGGAGGTCCTCGGCGAGGACTACATCCGCACGGCCCGCGCCAAGGGCCTCGCCGAACCCGTCGTCATCGGCAAGCACGCGATGCGCTCCACCATGACCCCGATCCTCACCGTGCTCGGCATGGACCTCGGGGCGCTGGTCGGCGGCGCCATCCTCACCGAGACGGCCTTCAGCCTGCCCGGCCTGGGACAGGCCGCGGTCGCGGCGATCAACGAGCGCGACCTGCCGATGATCCTCGGCGTCACGCTGATCACCGCCTCCGCCGTCGTCTTCGCCAACCTGGTCGTGGACCTCCTGTACGCCGTGATCGACCCCCGAGTGAGGCTCTCGTGACCACCGACCCCGCCCCGCACCCGGGGCAGACCCCCGCCGCCTTCCTCGACGTGCGCGACCTGCGCATCCACTTCCCCACCGACGACGGGCTGGTCAAGTCCGTCGACGGGCTCTCCTTCCGGCTGGAGAAGGGCAGGACGCTCGGCATCGTCGGGGAGTCCGGGTCGGGCAAGTCGGTCACCTCGCTCGGCATCATGGGCCTGCACACCGTCGGCCAGTACGGGCGCGGCAAGGCCCGCATCTCCGGCGAGATCTGGCTGGACGGCAAGGAGCTGATGACCGCCGACCCCGACGAGGTGCGGCGGCTGCGCGGCCGCGAGATGGCGATGATCTTCCAGGACCCGCTGTCGGCCATGCACCCGTACTTCACGATCGGCCACCAGATCACCGAGGCGTACCTGGTGCACAACAGCGGCGCGGACAAGAAGGCCGCCCGCAAGCGCGCCGTCGAGCTGCTGGACCGGGTCGGCATCCCGCAGCCGGACCGCAGGGTGGACGACTACCCCCACCAGTTCTCCGGCGGCATGCGCCAGCGCGCCATGATCGCCATGGCGCTCGTCAACAACCCCGAGCTGCTCATCGCGGACGAGCCGACCACCGCCCTGGACGTGACCGTGCAGGCGCAGATCCTCGACCTCATCCGCGACCTGCAGAAGGAGTTCGGCTCGGCGGTCATCGTCATCACCCACGACCTCGGCGTCGTCGCCGAGCTGGCCGACGACATCCTCGTGATGTACGGCGGCCGCTGCGTGGAGCGCGGTCCCGCCGAGAAGGTCTTCTACGAGCCCCAGCACCCCTACACCTGGGGCCTGCTCGGCTCCATGCCGCGCATCGACCGCGAGCAGACCGAGCGGCTGATCCCGGTCAAGGGCTCCCCGCCCAGCCTGATCAACGTGCCGTCCGGCTGCGCCTTCAACCCGCGCTGCCCGTACGCCGACGTGCCCGCCGGCGGCGTCACCCGCACGGAGCGGCCCGAACTGCGCCCGGTGTCCGGCGGCGCGGCAGCCGTCTCCGGGAGCGGCGGGCACTGGTCCGCCTGTCACCTGCCCGCGGAGGAGCGGACCCGCATCTGGACCGAAGAGATCGCGCCGAAGCTGTGAAGGACCACGAGATGACCATTCCCGCGCAGCAGGCGAACGACGGGCCCGCGGCCCTCCTCACGGTCGAGGGCCTGGTCAAGCACTTCCCGATCACCAAGGGGCTGCTGCGCCGCCAGGTCGGCGCGGTGCAGGCCGTGGACGGCCTCACCTTCGACGTCCGCACGGGGGAGACCCTGGGCGTGGTGGGGGAGTCCGGCTGCGGCAAGTCCACCATGGGGCGGCTGATCACCCGGCTGCTGGAGCCGACGGGCGGCCGGGTGGCGTTCCAGGGCAAGGACATCAGCCACCTGGGCGTGGCGGGGATGCGCCCGCTGCGCCGCGACATCCAGATGATCTTCCAGGACCCGTACTCCTCGCTGAACCCGCGGCACACCGTCGGCACCATCGTCGGCGCGCCCTTCAAACTGCAGGGCATCACCCCCGAGGGCGGGGTGAAGAAGGAGGTGCAGCGGCTGCTGGAGCTGGTGGGGCTCAACCCGGAGCACTACAACCGCTACCCGCACGAGTTCTCCGGCGGCCAGCGGCAGCGCATCGGCATCGCGCGCGCCCTCGCGCTCAAGCCGAAGCTCGTCGTCGCGGACGAGCCGGTCTCCGCGCTGGACGTGTCGATCCAGGCCCAGGTGGTCAACCTGCTCGACGACCTCCAGGACGAGCTCAACCTGACGTACGTGATCATCGCGCACGACCTGTCGGTCATCCGCCACGTCTCGGACCGCATCGCCGTGATGTACCTCGGCAAGCTCGTGGAGCTCACCGACCGCACGTCGCTCTACACCAAGCCGATGCACCCGTACACCAAGGCGCTGCTGTCCGCCGTGCCCGTGCCCGACCCCAAGCGGCGCACCAAGCGCGAACGCATCCTGCTCAAGGGAGACGTGCCCTCGCCGATCTCGCCGCCGTCCGGTTGCCGTTTCCACACCCGGTGCTGGAAGGCGACGGAGGTCTGCACGACGCAGGAGCCGCCGCTGGTGGCGCTGGAGCCGGGGCACCAGGTGGCCTGCCACCACCCGGAGAACGCGCCGCAAGGGGCCCCGGCGGGCTGAGCGTCCGGAACGGGCCTCGGGCTGAGTAAGAATGTCTGGTGCTCACCGACCTGTTCAGCCCCTCCGTCCAGCATTCGCTGGACATCGCCGGAATCTTCGTATTCGCGATCTCCGGCGCCCTGCTCGCCGTCCGGAAGAACTTCGACGTCTTCGGCATGGCGGTCCTGGCGGAGGTCACGGCGCTGGGCGGCGGGCTGATCCGGGACGTGATCATCGGGGCCGTGCCGCCCGCGGCCTTCACCGACCTCGGCTACTTCCTCACGCCGCTGATCGCCACGGTGATCGTGTTCTTCCTGCACCCGGAGGTCGAGCGGATCACCAAGGCGGTCGGGGTCTTCGACGCCGCGGGGCTCGGGCTGTTCTGCGTCACCGGCACGGTCAAGGCGTACGGGCACGGGCTCGGCCTGGTCTTCGCCGCCACGCTGGGGCTCGCCACGGCGGTCGGCGGCGGCGTGCTGCGCGACATACTCGCGCACGAGGTGCCGTCGCTGCTGCGCTGGGACCGCGACCTGTACGCGGTGCCGGCGATGGTCGGGGCCGCGCTGGCCGCGGTGCTGCTCCGCTTCGAGGCGCTCGACGGCGCGACGTACGCGCTGCCCGTGGTGACCGCGTTCGTGCTGCGGCTGTTCGCGATGCACTACCACTGGCGGGCGCCGCGCGCGTGGCACCGCCGGAGCGCTGCGTCGGAAGAGGTGTGACGGCGCGGCCCCACCCGGGTTGTTGACGCTTCACCCAGAGCCTACCGATGAGTAACTTCCGGGTGTAGCGTGGCCGCCATGGCACAGGCAACCATCGGTGACAGCGAATTCGACCGCGACAGCGCACTGACCCTCCGCGCCCCCGGCGTCCACGACGTGCGGCTCCCCGAAGGATGGAGCATCGGCGGCGCCGTCAACGGCGGCTACCTCCTCGCCCTGCTCGGCCGGGGCCTCGGCGCGCACCTGCCCCACCCCGACCCCTTCACCGTCACCGCGCACTACCTGTCCGTCACCCGGCCCGGCCCCGCGGCCATCCGCACCGAGACCGTGCGCACCGGCCGCGCGCTCTCCACCGGCCAGGCCTCCCTCGTGCAGACCGCCGCCGACGGCAGCGAGACCGAGCGCATCCGCGTCCTCGCCACCTACGGCGACCTCGGCGCCCTCAGCGACGACGTCCGCACCACGGCCAAGCCGCCCGCCATGCCCCCGTACGAGCAGTGCCTCGGCAAGGAGCACAACGACGCCTCCCACCCCCTCGCCGAGATCGCCGCCCGCCTCGACATCCGCCTCGACCCCGCCACCGCGGGCTGGGCGGTCGGGCGGCCCGGCGGGCGCGGCGAGATGCGCGCCTGGTTCGGTCTGGCGGACGGCCGCCCCCTCGACCCCCTGGCGCTGCTGCTCGCGGTCGACGCCCTGCCGCCGACCACCTTCGAGCTGGGCATGACCGGCTGGGTGCCCACCGTCGAGCTGACCGCCCACATCCGCTGCCGGCCCGCCCCCGGCCCCGTCCGCATCGCCGTCACCACGCGCAACCTCGCGGGCGGCTACCTGGAGGAGGACGCGGAGGTCTGGGACAGCGAGGACCGCCTCGTCGCCCAGTCCCGGCAGCTGGCGGTGGCCCCGCGGCACTGACGGGCCGCACCCACCGGGTGCCGCGGGCCCGGAGCGCCACGCCCCGGGCCCGGAGCGCCACGCCCCGGGCCCGGAGCCACGCCCCGGGCCCGGAGCCACGCCCCGGGCGCGGGGCTACGCCACCTCCCGCCCCAGCCACGCCGCCAGCCGCGCGTACGCGTCCGCGCCCTCGGGCGCGGGCCGCACCGGACCGAACGGGACCTCCGGACCCCGCCGGTCCGCCGGCAGGAACTGCTGCGCCCAGCCCAGCGCGAGCTCGGCCAGCTCCTGGTCCAGCGGGAGCGGGTGCCCCAGCGCGTGCGACAGGTCCCAGGCGTGCGTGACGCTCTCCAGCACCATCCCGGACGTCAGGTACACGGCCCCCGGGAACGTCCCCCACTCCACGCTCACCAGCCGGGCCAGCTTCGCGTCGTCCGCCCAGGCCGCCGCGAGCCGGGCCCGCCCCTCGTCGTAGGCCCGGCCCCAGCCGTCGTCCGCGATGCCCGTGGGCGGCTTGCTCCACTCCACCGAGCCCTTCTCGCCCAGTTGCGCGCCGTCGTTCACGCCGGCCACGAGGTGGCCCAGCAGGGCCCGTACGTCGAACTCCGCGCACGGGGTCGGATCGCCCAGCCGCTCCGCGGGCACGGCGGCGACGAGGGCCGCCACCTGGGCGACGGCGCGGTCCATCAGGGGGCGGGGGTCGGTGAGGGCGGCCGTGCCGGTCATGTGCGACTCCAGGAGATACGTCGGTTCGGGAACACGCAGAGCATCCCGCCATAACCTGACAACCTCCGTCAGGTTTTCCTGCGGACTCCGCGGCATCCTTGATCCCGTGAAATCCGACCGCCTGCTGTCGATCCTGCTGTTCCTCCAGACCCGCGGCCGCGTGCCCGCCCGCGAACTGGCCGACCGGCTGGAGGTGTCCGTCCGCACCGTCTACCGCGACGTCGAATCCCTGTCCGCCGCAGGCGTGCCCGTCTACGCCGAGCGCGGCCGCCACGGCGGCATCGCCCTGCTCCCCGGCTACCGGACGGACGTCACCGGCCTCACCTCCGACGAGGCCCGCGCCCTGTTCGTCCTCGCGACCGGGAACACCCACGCCGACCTCGGCCTCGACGGCGCCCTCGGCTCCGCCCTGCGCAAGGTCATGGCCGCCCTGCCCGCCCCGCACCGCCCCGCCGCCGAGGCCACCAGCCGCCGCATCCTCGTCGACCCCGTCCGCTGGCTGAGCGGCCCCGGGGGAGGCCACGAGGGCGCCGACGCCGGCGAGCTGCAGGCCGCCGTCTTCACCGACCGGCGGCTGCGCCTGCGCTACCGCCACGGAGGACAGGAACAGCTCCGCACGTACACCGTCGACCCCTACGGCCTCGTCGCCAAGGCCGGCGTCTGGTACCTCGTCGCCGACCGGCGGGCCCGGCCCCGGCTCTTCCGCGCCGACCGCATGGCCGCCGTGACCGTCACCGCGGACGCGGTGCGCCGCCGTGCGGGTGTGGAGCTCGCCGACGTGTGGGAGGTGCTGCGGCGCGAGGTCGAACAGCGCCCGGCGGACCTGCGGGTGACCGCCACGGTGCGGCGCTCGCGGCTGGACATGTTCCTGCGCATCCTCGGCCCCTTCCTGGCCTCCCCGCCCTCCGCGGACGACCCCGCCGTCGTCGAACTCCGCCTGCCCGAACTCCCCGCCGCCCGCTCCCTGCTCTCCTTCGGCCCCGACGTCGAGGTCCTCTCCCCGCAGGAGGTCCGGGCGGAGCTCGCACGGGTCGCGGCGGCGACTGCTGAGCTGTACGGGGGCCGCGCCGCGGCGCCCTGACGGCGCCCAGCGGACGGGCCGCGGCCCGAGGGCCGGAACGCCCCGTACGGCGCCCGGCCGCGCCTCGTAGAATCGTCCCACCATGGCCTACCTCGACCACGCCGCCACCACCCCGATGCTCCCGGAGGCGGTGCAGGCGATGACCGCCCAGCTCGCCCTCACCGGAAACGCCTCCTCGCTGCACGCCGCCGGCCGGCGGGCGCGCCGCACCGTCGAGGAAGCCCGCGAGTCCCTCGCCGCGGCGCTCGGCGCGCGCCCCAGCGAAATGGTGTTCACCGCGGGCGGCACGGAAGCCGACAACCTCGCCGTCAAGGGCCTGTACTGGGCCCGCCGGGCCGCCGACCCCGCCCGCACGCGCATCCTCGCCAGCCCCGTCGAGCACCACGCCGTCCTCGACGCCGTGCACTGGCTCGGCGAGCACGAGGGCGCCACCGTCGAGTACCTGCCCGTCGACTCCTACGGCCGGGTGCACGCCGACGCCCTGCGCGAGGCCCTCGCCCGCAACCCCGCCGACGTGGCCCTGGCCACCGTCATGTGGGCCAACAACGAGATCGGCACCGTCATGCCGGTGCACGAACTCGCCGCCGCCGCGGCCGAGTTCGACGTCCCGCTGCACGCGGACGCCGTGCAGGCCGTCGGCCAGCTCGACGTCGACTTCGCCGCGTCCGGGCTGGCCGCGATGACCGTCAGCGGACACAAGATCGGCGGCCCGTACGGCATCGGCGCGCTCCTCCTGGGCCGCCGGTACGCGCCCGTGCCGCTGCTCCACGGCGGCGGCCAGGAGCGCCACGTGCGCTCCGGGACGCTCGACGTGCCCGCCGTCGCCGCCTTCGCCGTCGCGGGCGAGCTCGCCGCCGCACGGCGCGCGGACTTCGCGCGCGAGGTCGGCGCGCTGCGCGACAGCCTGATCGCGTCCGTCCGCGAGGCCGTCCCGGACGCCGTCCTCGGCGGCGACCCCGACCCCGCCGGCCGGCTCCCCGCCAACGCCCACTTCTCCTTCCCCGGCTGCGAGGGCGACTCCCTGCTGCTGCTCCTGGACGCGCAGGGCATCGAGTGCTCCACGGGCTCCGCGTGCACGGCGGGCGTGGCCCAGCCGAGCCACGTCGTCCTCGCCACGGGCACCGACGCGGACCTGGCCCGCGGCACCCTGCGCTTCTCGCTGGGCCACACCTCCACGGAGGCGGACGTCGCGGCCGTCGCGCAGGCCATCGGCCCGGTGGTCGAGCGGGCCCGCTCGGCGGGCCTCAGCTGACCGGGGCCTCCCGTACGAGCCGCAGGTACCGCTCCCAGTCCCAGTGGGGCCCGGGGTCGGTGTGGTCGGTCCCCGGGACCTCGGAGTGGGCGACGATGTGCGTGCGGTCCACGGGGATCCGGTAGCGGGCGCAGATCCCGGCCGCGAGGCGGGCGGACGAGGCGTACATGGCGTCCGTGAAGCCGCGGGGCCGGTCCACGTAGCCCTCGTGCTCGATGCCGATGCTGCGCTCGTTGAACCGGCGGTTCCCGGCGTGGAAGGCCACGTCCAGCTCGCGGACGGTCTGGGCGACGTGCCCGTCCTTGCGCACGACGTAGTGCGCGGCGGCCTCGTGCAGGGGGTCGCGGAAGACGCGGAGGGCATCGCCGTACCCGCCCTGGACGACGTGCACGACGATGCGGTCGACGGCGTAGTCGTCCGGCCGCTCGGCACGGCGCCAGTTCGCCGACGACGCGGCGACCCACTCGGCGCCCGGGTGGTCGACGGCGCCGTCCGTCCGCGGCCTCTCCTTGCCGGAGGCCCGCCACCACCAGCGCCTGATCCCGTCGCGGCCTGCGTACCCCGCGGCGCCGGCGACCACGAGGGTGCCCGCACCTCCGATCAGCAGCCGCCGCCGCGAGACCCCCGGCGCCCGCTCCCCGTCCGCTTCCACCCGCGCCCCCGCCTCCGGCGTACCTGCCTGCCCGTCCGCACCCGAAAACGCGTACGAGCCCCTGGCTGGTTCCCGGCCCTGTCCGCCCTTGTCCGCCCTTGCGCGCACCGGTCACCGCCGGGCAGCGCTGTGGGGGTGCTCCGCCGCTGCGGCGGAAGGAGAGCGCCGGTCCCGGCAAGATCTCCCGCCGCGACGGCGGGCAAGCGGGATGGCGCGGTCCGGCGGTGCCGAGCGGCCTCATGCCGGCCGGGCGCCGGCGGACTGCGTTGGGTGCGGGGCCCGGCAGGATCTTCCGCCGCGACGGTGGGCAAGCGGGACGGCGCGGTCCGGCGGTGCCGATCCGTCCCCTGCCGATCCGTCCTCTGCCGGGCGGGCGCCGTCGGTCCCCGGGCCCGCCGGGCGCTGTCCGTCCCGCCGTGACGGTCCCGCACAAACCCGGGAGCCACGGCGCGAGCCGTCCCCGTACCCTGGTAGGGCTATGACTGACTTTCCCGGTGCCCCCGACCTCCGCGCCCCCCGCAAGGGGCTCCGCGTGCTCGCCGCCATGTCCGGCGGTGTCGACTCCGCCGTCGCCGCGGCCCGCGCCGCCGAGGCCGGGCACGACGTGACCGGCGTGCACCTCGCGCTGTCCGCGAACCCGCAGTCCTTCCGGACGGGCGCGCGCGGCTGCTGCACCATCGAGGACTCCCGCGACGCCCGCCGCGCCGCGGACGTCATCGGCATCCCCTTCTACTGCTGGGACCTGGCGGAGCGCTTCCGCGAGGACGTCGTCGAGGACTTCGTCGCCGAGTACGAGGCCGGGCGCACGCCCAACCCCTGCCTGCGCTGCAACGAGAAGATCAAGTTCGCGGCGCTGCTGGACAAGGCGCTCGCGCTGGGCTTCGACGCGGTGTGCACCGGCCACTACGCGACGGTCGTGCTCAACGAGGACGGCACCCGCGAGCTGCACCGCGCGAGCGACATGGCGAAGGACCAGTCCTACGTCCTCGGCGTGCTGGACGACCGGCAGCTGGCCCACGCGATGTTCCCGCTGGGCGACACGGTCACCACGAAGGACGAGATCCGCGCGGAGGCGGAGCGCCGCGGCCTGGCCGTGGCGAAGAAGCCCGACAGCCACGACATCTGCTTCATCGCCGACGGCGACACCCGCGGCTTCCTGGCGAAGCGCCTCGGCAAGGCGGAGGGCGACATCGTCGACGAGACGGGCGCGAAGGTGGGCACCCACGAGGGCGCGTACGGCTTCACGATCGGCCAGCGCAAGGGCCTGCGCATCGGCCACCCGGCTCCGGACGGCAAGCCGCGCTACGTCCTGGACATCTCGCCGGTGAACAACACCGTGACGGTGGGCCCGGTGGAGGCGCTCGACGTCATCGCGCTGACGGCCATCCGCCCCCGCTGGTGCGGCGTCGCCCCCGAGGGCTCCGGCACGTACACCGCCCAGCTGCGCGCCCACGGCGGGGAGACCGAGGTGACGGCCGAGCTGATCGGCGGCGAGCTGCGGGTGGCCTTCGCCGAGCCGGTCCGCGGCGTGGCCCCGGGCCAGGCGATCGTCCTCTACGACGGCACGCGCGTGGTCGGCTCGGCGACGATCGCGACCACCGAGCGCGCGGCGGCGCGGGCGGCGCACAGCGCCTGACCCGCGTCCGGGCCCGCGCGCCCGGAGGGGCGCGCGGGGAGGTGCGTTACGACTTGGTGCGCGTCACGTTGTTGACCGCGCACTTGCCGCTGACGCTGGTGCCCGCCTTCGGCACGTACACCTGGGAGACGTCCTGCGTGTCCGTCTTGCCGGGGCCGACGAAGGGGATGGTGCGGTTGCGGGTGCCGATGAGCGTGCCGGTCGAGTCGGTGAACTTCACCGAGAACGTGTAGGTGTAGCTGTCCGTCAGGCTGGGGTTGGTGACGGAGATCTTCGCGGTGATGCCGCGGGCGTCGCTGTAGTCACAGCTGACGATCTTGAGGTCGCGCGAGGCGCTGCCGCTGCTGCTGCCGCCCGAGGTGAGCCCGCTGGTCGACGACCCGCTGCTGGTGGAACCGCCGGTGGTGAGGCCGGAGGTGCCGCCGGTGGTGAGGCCGCCGTCCGTGCTCGTGCCGCCGCCGGTCGTGCCGCCGGTGCTGGAGTCGCCGGTCGTGCCGCCCGTCGTGGTCGTGCCGCCCGAAGTCGAGCTGCTGCTGTGGTGGCTGGATCCGCCCCCTCCGCCGCAGCCGCCGCCGTGGCTGCCACGGGCTCCGGTCAGGGCGACGACGGCAATTCCGAAGACCGCGGCCGCGCGGACATGACGAAGCTTCACTGGTACTTCCCCCGATAATTGGCTGGAAACAGCGCCTGTTGACGCCCGGCTGACGAGTGCACGTCACGCTAACAGCGCTCTTACAAGCAGCCAAACCAAGCCGCTCCCTGTGACGAACCCGCAACCGAACGGGGCCCTAACGGGGACAGCGCAAGGACAGGAACGGTCCGAAAACCGCCCAGAGCGGCCGGATCGCCCGGCCGCGTACGGTGGCGTCCATGAACATCGCCGTCTTCTGTTCCGCCGCCGACCTCGACGCCCGCTACACCGTCCCCGCCCGCGAGTTCGCCGAACTCATCGGCAGGGGCGGCCACACGCTGGTGTGGGGAGGCTCCGAGTCCGGCCTGATGAAGGTCATGGCCGACGGAGTGCAGGAGAGCGGCGGCCGGCTGGTGGGCGTGACGGTGGAGTTCCTCGCCGCGCGGGCCCGGGACAACGCCGACGAGATGGTCGTCACCCGCGATCTCGCCGAGCGCAAGGCGCAGTTGCTCGCCCGGGCCGACGCCGTCGTCATCATGGTGGGCGGCACCGGCACGCTCGACGAGGCGACGGAGATCCTGGAGCTGAAGAAGCACGGCATTCACGACAAGCCCGTCGTGCTGCTCAACGCCGCCGGCTTCTACGACGGCCTCAAGGCGCAGTTCCAGCGGATGGAGGACGAGGGCTTCCTGCCGCTCCCGCTGTCCGAGCTGGTGTTCTTCGCGGAGGACGGCCTCGGGGCGATGGCGTACCTGGAGGAGTCGGCGGGTCTGCAGTAGCACCCGCGGTAGGGCAAGCTGGCTCCCATGGCAACACATCTGATCACCGGGGCCGGCTCCGGCATCGGGCAGGCGGTCGCGCGCCGCCTCCTCGACCGGGGCGACGAGGTCCACCTCTTCGCGCGGGACGCCGGCCGGGCCAGGGAACTGGCCGCCGCGTTCCCCGGCGCCCGCACGCTCGTGGCCGACCTGTCCAACCCGGACCGGCTCTCCTGGGCCCTCGACAAGCAGCCGCTGCCCGACCGGGTCGACACGCTGCTGCACATCGCGGGCGTCGTCGACCTCGGCGACGTCGGCGAGCTGACGCCGAAGACGTGGAACGCCACGCTCGCCGCCAACCTGGTCTCCCCGGCCGAGCTGACGCGGCTGTTCCTGCCGCAGCTGCGCGTGACGAAGGGGCACGTCGTCTTCGTCAACTCGGGCGCCGGGCTGCACGCCCACGCCGGCTGGAGCGCGTACGCCGCGAGCAAGCACGGCCTGAAGGCGCTCGCGGACTCGCTGCGGGCCGAGGAGCACGCGGCCGGCGTGCGCGTCACCAGCGTCTACCCGGGCCGCACCGCGACCCCCATGCAGGCGAAGGTGCACCAGCAGGAGGGCAAGGAGTACGACCCGTCGCAGTGGATCGACCCCGAGTCGGTCGCCTCGACGATCCTGCTCGCGATCGACCTCCCGCGCGACGCGGAGATCAACGACCTGTCCGTCCGGCCCGGTCGCTGACGCGGCGGCGTACGCTGGCGGCATGAGCAGCAGCGCAGTGCAGGACACGGCGGCCCTCGGGTGCTCGGTCAAGGAGATCCGGTCCCTGGTCGTCGAGCTCAACAAGCGCATGGACGCGCACCAGCGCGGCCGCAGCGCCGAGTTCGACCTCACGCCCACCCAGGCGAAGGCCCTGGAGGAGCTCGGGCGGCCGAGGACGGCGCGCGAGCTGGCGGCGATCCTCAGCTGCGAGCCGCCGAACGTCACGTACGTGGTGGACAAGCTGGAGAAGCGCGGCCTGGTCGTGCGCGAGCCGCACCCGCAGGACAGGCGGGCCAAGCGGCTCGTCCTGACCGACGCGGGGCGGGAGTTGCGCCTGGAGCTGCTGCGGCGTATCGGGCGCGACTCGCCGCTGGACCACATGTCGCACGAGGAGCGGGCGGCCCTGCGGGACCAGCTGGCGAGGGCGCTGGAGGGCGCGTAGGCCGCGAGGCGCGGGCACGGGGGAGCCTCCGGGACATCCGTCCCGGGGGCTTTCGTATAGCTCTCGTAAAGTTACAGCTGTAATGATTGCCTGGATAATCAATACAGCTTTAACTATCTCCATGATCGCTCAGTCCCGCCCCTCCGCGGCCGCCTCCGCCTCCGCACCGGTCCCGCCGGCCGCCCCCGCCCGGCCGGCGCTCGGCATCTTCACCCTCGCCCTGGGCTTCGTGCTGGCCTCGCTCGACGTCACGATCATCAACATCGCCGGCCCCTCCCTCCGTACGGGCCTCGGGCTCTCCCTGTCCGGCCTGACCTGGGTCGTCAGCGGCTACGTCCTCGCCTTCGCCGCCCTCCTGCTCCTGGCCGGCTCCCTCGCCGGGCGCTACGGGGCGCGCCGCACCTACCTCGCCGGGCTCGCGCTCTTCACCGCGGCCTCGCTGCTGGCTGCGGCCGCGCCCGGGGCGGGCGTGCTCATCGCCGGACGGATCCTGCAGGGCGCCGGCGCGGCGCTGTTCATGCCCAGCTCGCTGACGCTGCTCCTCGCCGCCTTCCCCGGCGCCCGGGAGCGGGCCCGGGTCCTCGGACTGTGGTCGGCGATCGTCTCCGTGGCCGCCGGGCTCGGCCCGGCCGTCGGCGGCCTCCTCGTCGGCACGTTCGGCTGGCGCTCCGTCTTCCTGATCAACCTGCCGCTGGGCCTGCTCGGCCTCGTGCTCGCCCACCGCGTCATCGCCCCCCTGCCGGGCCGGCCCGCACCGCTCGCCGCGGCCGGCCATGCCCTCGGCCTGCTCGCCCTGGCCGCCCTCAGCTACGGGCTCATCGAAGGCCCGGACCTGGGCTGGGCCGCGCCGCGCGTGCTGGTCCCGCTCGCCGTCGCCGTCCTGGCCGGCGCCGCCTTCGTCGTCCGCGAGCGCCGCGCGGCGGTCCGCGTCCTGCCCCGCGCGCTCTTCTCCGACGCCCGCTTCCCGGCCGCCAACGCCATCGGCTTCCTCTTCAACTTCGGCCTCTTCGGCGGGCTGTTCATGCTCGGCCTCTTCCTGCAGAACGCGCGCGGCGCGAGCCCCGTGCAGGCCGGTCTGCAGATGCTGCCCGTCCAGGCCGTCTGGCTCCTCGGCAACGTCCTCTACGCGAGGACCGGCCCGCGCACCGGCAACCGCGTGATCCTCACGGTCACCCTCGCCGTCGCCGCCGCGGGCACCCTGGTCCTGGCCCTGACCGTCTCGCCCGGCATGCCGTACTGGGTGCTCGCGACCGTCCTCGCCACGCTCAACGTCGGCATCGGCATGGCCTCCCCGGCGATGACCGGCGCCACCATGGAGTCCGCCGGCACCGAGCACTCCGGCATCGCGGGCGCCGCGCTCAACGCCAACCGCCAGATCGGCTCCCTCGTCGGCGTCGGCGCCGTCAGCGCCGTGCTCACCGCGGCGGACGGCTGGTACGCGGGCGCGGCGGCGTCCTTCGGACTGACCGCGGGCGCCTACGCGGCGGCCGGGCTCGTCGCCTGGCTCGGCCTGCGCGCCGGTAGCCGCACGCCCCGTAGTCTTCCTGCGTGAGCGACAAGAGCGACAACGACCAGGGGTCCGGTGGCCGTCCGCCGGGAGCGGGGAAGATCTGGGGCGCCGGTGCGGCCACCGGCGTCGGGTCGATGCCCGGCGGCGACGCCCGCGAGGCCGCGAAGACCGTCACCGGGTCCCTGGAGACCCTGCCGTACCTGCCGGAGCTGCCCTCCCGCGGCCCCGGCGCCGACATGATCGGGCGCACCACCGGACTGCTGGTGGACGTCTACGCGCACGTGGAGCCCAGCGGATGGCGCGTCAGCGACCGGCCGGGCCGCGACACCAAGCGCGCCCGCTCCTGGCTGGGCGAGGACCTGGACGCGCTGGAGGAGTACACACAGGGCTACGAGGGCGCGCTCAAGGTCTCCGCCGTCGGCCCGTGGACCCTCGCCGCCGCCCTCGAACTGCGCGGCGGCGAGGCCGCCCTCGGCGACGCCGGCGCCTGCCGCGACCTGACGGCCTCGCTGGCCGAGGGCCTGCGGGGCCACCTCGCCGACGTGCGGCGGCGGGTGCCCGGCGCCCGCGTCGTGCTGCAGCTGGACGAGCCGTCGCTGACCGCCGTCCTCACCGGGCACGTGCGCACCGCCAGCGGCTACCGCACCTACCGGGCCGTCGACCGGGCCGTGGTCGAGGGCGCCCTGCGCGACCTGGTGGCGGTCGCCCGCGAAACCACCGGCGAGGCGCCCGTCGTCCACTCGTGCGCCCCCGGCGTGCCCTTCGCGCTGCTGCGCCGAGCCGGCTTCCAAGGCATCTCGTTCGATTTTTCGCTCTTCACCGAGCGTGAGGAAGAAGCGGTGGGAGAGGCGGTGGAGGCGGGTACCGCACTGTTCGTGGGCGTGGTGCCGGGCACGGACGGCCCATTGTCAGACCCTGCCGGTAGCGTCATGGGTGTCAGGACGCTGTGGCGCAGGCTGGGGCTGGCACCGGGGACCCTCGCGGAGTCCGTGGTCGTCACGCCCTCGTGCGGGCTCGCGGGCGCTTCGCCCGCATATGCCCGCGCGGCCCTCGCCCACTGCGCCCGGGCGGCGAAATCACTCGCAGACAACCCTGAGTGACGGCGCTCATGGATCAACGGGAGGACGAGACGGTGGCTGTCGAACAGCAGGGCGGACGGCAGGGCGAAGAGCTCGCGGCGAGTTCCGCCGTGCCCGCGGAGGCGCGGGAGAAGCACGCACTGCTGGCCGAGCAGGTCGAGGAGCACCGCTTCCGGTACTACGTCAAGGACGCCCCCGTCGTCAGCGACGCCGAGTTCGACAAGCTGCTGCGCTCGCTGGAGGCCCTGGAGGAGGAGTACCCGGAGCTGCGCACGCCGGACTCGCCGACCCAGAAGGTCGCCGGGGCCTACGAGACGGAGTTCACGGCCGTCGAGCACCGCGAGCGCATGCTCTCCCTCGACAACGCCTTCGACGACGAGGAGCTGGCCGCCTGGGCCGAGCGCATCGCCAAGGAGATCGGCGGCGGCACGCCGTACCACTTCCTGTGCGAGCTCAAGGTCGACGGCCTCGCCGTCAACCTCACCTACGAGCACGGCCGCCTCACCCGCGCCGCCACCCGCGGCGACGGCCGCACCGGCGAGGACATCACCCCCAACGTCCGCACCATCGCCGAGATCCCCGACCGCCTCCGGGGCGACCGCATCCCGGCCCTCGTCGAGGTCCGCGGCGAGGTCTACTTCCCGATGGAGAAGTTCGAGGAGCTCAACGCCGCCCTGGTGGAGGCCGGCAAGCCCCCCTTCGCCAACCCGCGCAACGCCGCCGCGGGCTCGCTGCGCCAGAAGGACCCGCGCGTCACCGCCACCCGGCCGCTGCACATGGTCGTCCACGGCATCGGCGCCCGCGAGGGCTTCGACATCGACCGCCAGTCGCAGGCCTACGGGCTGCTGCGCGAGTGGGGGCTGCCGACGGCGGCGCACGCTCAGGTCGTGGGCGACATGACGGACGTACGGAAGTTCATCGCCCACTACGGCGACCCCGACGTGCGCCACTCGATGGAGCACGAGATCGACGGCGTCGTGGTCAAGCTGGACGAGATCGCCCTGCAGGGCCGCCTCGGCTCCACCTCCCGCGCCCCCCGCTGGGCCATCGCGTGGAAGTACGCCCCGGAGGAGGTCAACACCAAGCTGGTGGACATCCGCGTGGGCGTCGGCCGCACGGGCCGCGTCACGCCGTACGCCGTGGTCGAGCCGGTCACGGTCGCGGGCTCCGAGGTCGAGTTCGCCACCCTGCACAACCAGGAGGTCGTCAAGACCAAGGGCGTCCTCATCGGCGACACCGTCGTGCTGCGCAAGGCGGGCGACGTGATCCCCGAGATCCTCGGCCCGGTGGCCGACCTGCGGGACGGCACGGAGCGGGAGTTCGTCATGCCCGCGGAGTGCCCCGAGTGCCGCACGCCGCTGCGGCCCATGAAGGAGGGCGACATCGACCTCCGCTGCCCCAACGCCCGCGCCTGCCCCGCCCAGATCCGCGAGCGCCTCTTCTACCTCGCCGGCCGCCAGTGCCTCGACATCGAGAACCTCGGCTACGTGGCCTCCACGGCGCTCACCCAGCCGCTGGAGCCCGCCGAGCCGCCCCTGCGGGACGAGGGCGACCTGTTCGGCATGACCATCGAACAGCTGCTGCCCATCAAGTCCCACGTCGTGGACCCGGACTCCGGCCTGCCCAAGCGCGACCCGAAGACGGGGGAGGAGAAGGTCGTCACCTTCTTCGCCAACCAGAAGGGCGAGCCGAAGAAGAACGCCCTGGCCATGCTGGAGAACATCCAGGCGTCCAGGCAGCGCCCCCTCGCCCGCATCATCAACGGCCTGTCCATCCGTCACGTGGGCCCGGTCTCGGCCGCCGTCCTCGCCCGCGAGTTCCGCTCCGTCGACCGCATCGCCGAGGCGAGCGAGGAGGAGCTGGCCGCCGTCGAGGGCGTCGGCCCGATCGTCGCCGCCGCCGTCAAGGAGTGGTTCGCCGAGGACTGGCACCGCGAGATCATCGAGAAGTGGCGCGCCGCCGGCGTCCGGATGGAGGAGGAGGCCGGGGAGGACGAAGGCCCGCGCCCCCTCGCCGGCCTGACGGTCGTCGTCACCGGCACGCTCGCCTCGTACACCCGCGACGGCGCCAAGGAGGCCCTGCAGAGCCGGGGCGCCAAGGTCACCGGCTCGGTGTCGAAGAAGACGGACTTCGTGGTCGTCGGCGACAACCCCGGGTCCAAGTACGACAAGGCCATGCAGCTGAAGGTGCCCGTCCTGGAGGAGGACGGCTTCGCCGTGCTCCTCGCCGAAGGCCCCGACGCGGCGCGGGAAGCGGCCGTCCCGCAAGAGGGCGCGGGAGCGGGCGGGGGCGCGGGCGCGGACGAGAGCACCAAGGCCGAGGCGTAGCGGGCAGGGGGTGCGGGTAGCCCCTCCGCACCCCCCACCACCCGCGCCGTCACCCGCCCCACGCGGAGCGGCGCCGCCGGCGGAAGGCAGGTTCGCACACCGGTCGCCACCCCAGCGGAGTAATGCCCGCATAGGCAGTGGGCATTACCCCTACAGCGCATACCAGATGGCTACAAGAGGCCGGATCCCAATCGGGCAACCGCTGCCGATCGCTGCCCGCCGTAGCCTTCTGCGGCCTACTGTTGAGATGTGCGCCTGCCGTGGCGCGGGCACCGCCGGCTGTGAGAGGGACGGGCATGAAACCCACCGACAGCGCCGAACCGGCATCCCGGCTGCGCCGGGTCCCTCCGCCCGCGCTGCCGACGGTCTGCGTCGCCGTGGCGGTGCTCGCACTGGCCGCGGGGATCTGCCGGGTGCTCGCCGCGGGCCACTCCGTCTTCCCCGGACGCACCGTCGGCTGGTCGCTGGCCGTTCTCACCGGCCTCATCGTCGCCCACCTCGTCGCCCTCGGGCGCGACCGCTGGTGGGGCGGCACGGGCTCCGGGGCCGCCCTCACCCTCGCCGTCCTCCTCCTCTACGGCTGGCTGCCGGCCGTCCTGATCAGCATCGCCGTCGTCCTGCTCGTCGCCACGGCGCGCCGCCACCGCTGGCGCCAGGCCTTACTCCACGGTGCCGTCGACATCCTCGGCATCGGCGCCGCGGGGCTCGCCCTCGCCGTGTGCGGCGTCGTCTCCACCGTCGAGCGCCCCTGGCTGCCCGATCAGTGGCCGCTCACCGCCGTCCCCAAGGTGGCCTTCGCCGCCTTCATGTACCTCGCCGTCACCCGCGCCCTGCTCTGGTACTCCATGGCCCCCCGGGCCGGCCTGAGCACCATCGCCCGCACCGCCCTCGTCCGGCAGGCCCTCGTCGGCGGCGCCCTCCTCGGCATTGCCCCGCTGATCGCCGTCGTCGCCGACCACGCTCCGCTGCTGCTGCCGCTGTTCGCCGTCCCCCTCATCGCCCTCGACTCCACCCTGTGGATCGCCCGCGCCCGCGCCGAGGAACAGCTGCGCGACCCCCTCACCGGACTGCCCAACCGCCAGTGGCTGCTGGAGCGCACCTGGAGCGCGCTCGACGAGGCCGAGCGCGCCGGCACCCGCTCCGCCCTCGTCCTCATCGACCTCGACCGCTTCCGCTCCGTCAACGACACCCTCGGCCACCTCGCCGGGGACCGGCTGCTGCTGCAGATAGCCGAGCGGCTGCGCCTGGCCCTGCCGCGCGACGCGGAAGCGGCGCGGCTCGGCGGCGACGAGTTCGCGGTGCTCCTGCCCACCGCCGACTCCCTCACCAGCGCCCAGCGCGTGGCCCGTTCCCTGGTGGCCGCGCTGGGCTCGCCGCTCGACCTCGACGGGCTCACCCTCGTGCTGGAGGCCAGCGCCGGCGTCGCCGTCTACCCCGATCACGCCCTCGACGCCGAGGGGCTGCTGCGCCGGGCCGACGTCGCCATGTACCAGGCCAAGCGCGACCGCAGCGGCGTCGAGGTCTACGAGGCCCGCCGCGACGGCAACACCCCCGACCGGCTCGGCCTCCTCGGCGACCTGCGGCGCGCGCTCGACGCGGGCGACGTCGAGCTGCACTACCAGCCCAAGGTCGGCTTCGACGGGCACGTCGAGGGCCTGGAGGCGCTGGTGCGCTGGGTCCACCCGGAGCGGGGCCGCGTCTCCCCGGACGAGTTCATCGCCATCGCCGAATCCTCCGGCCTCATGCCGAGGCTCACCGAGTACGTCCTGGAGACGGCCCTCGGCCAGGTGGCGAAGTGGCGGGCCATGGGCCTGGAGGTGCCGGTCGCCGTCAACGTCTCCCCGCGCGACGTTCACACTCCCGGGTTCGCGGGATCGGTCGCGGCGCGGCTGGCCCGGCACGGGGTCCCCGCGGGGGCGCTGCAGCTGGAGATAACCGAGCACGTCCTGCTGGAGGACCCGCAGCGGGCCGCGGACACCCTGGCGGGGCTGACGGGGCACGGGGTGAAGATGTCGCTGGACGACTTCGGCACCGGGTATTCGTCGCTGGTCCACCTCCGCCGGCTCCCGGTGAGCGAGCTGAAGATCGACCGGTCGTTCGTGGCCCGCCTCGCCATCGACAACGAGGACGCCGAGATCGTCCGCTGCACGCTCGACCTCGCCCACTCCCTCGGCCTGCTCGTCGTCGCCGAGGGCGTCGAGGACGACGAGACCTGGGAGCGGCTGCGCGACCTGGGCTGCGACGCCGTCCAGGGCTGGCTCGTCGCCGCGGCCATGCCGCCGGACGAGACCACGGCGTGGCTGCGCCTGCGCAACGAGTCCGGCTGGCACCGGGAGGCCGACCGCGTCGCCGCGGGGTCCGCCGCGGCGGCGCCGGCCGCGGCGGAAGAGGACGCGGTCACGTAGGGGTTGCGCCCGCTCGGGCGCCGCCGGACAGGCCTGCCCGGCGGCGCCGGAACGGCCCCGGCCGCAGCCACGCGCAAAGCGTTTAGCAGGCACTGCGCCCCGCGCCATAGGATTGGGCGCACAACCCGCCCAGAATCCGTCACAACCCCTGAGGATCGCCGCATGCCTGGCATCACGCGCGAGGAGGTAGCCCACCTCGCACGGCTGGCACGTCTGGAGCTCAAGGACGAAGAGCTCGAGCACTTCGCCGGCCAGCTCGACGACATCATCGGCGCGGTCGCCCGCGTCTCCGAGGTCGCCGAGCAGGACGTCCCCCCGACGTCCCACCCGCTGCCGCTGACCAACGTCATGCGCCCGGACGAGGTCCGTCCGTCGCTGACCCCGCAGGAGGCGCTCTCCGGCGCCCCCGCCCAGGAGCAGCAGCGTTTCAAGGTGCCGCAGATCCTGGGGGAGGACTAAACCGCTATGACGGACATCATCAAGCTCACCGCCGCCGGGATCGCGGAGAAGATCGCCTCCGGCGAGCTCACCGCCGTCCAGGTCACCGAGGCCCACCTGGCCCGGATCGACGCCGTGGACGAGAAGGTGCACGCCTTCCTCCACGTGGACCGCGAGGGCGCCCTCGCCCAGGCCCGCGAGGTCGACGCCAAGCGCGAGCGCGGCGAGAAGCTCGGCCCGCTGGCCGGCGTCCCGCTGGCGCTGAAGGACATCTTCACCACCAAGGGGATCCCGACCACGGTCGGCTCGAAGATCCTCGAAGGCTGGATCCCGCCGTACGACGCGACGCTCACCAAGCGCCTGAAGGACGCGGACGTCGTCATCCTCGGCAAGACCAACATGGACGAGTTCGCGATGGGCTCCTCCACGGAGAACAGCGCCTACGGCCCGACCGGCAACCCCTGGGACCTGACCAAGATCCCCGGCGGCTCCGGCGGCGGCTCCAGCGCGGCGCTCGCCGCGTACCAGGCCCCCCTGGCCATCGGCACGGACACCGGCGGCTCGATCCGCCAGCCCGCCGCCGTGACCGGCACGGTCGGCGTCAAGCCGACCTACGGCTCGGTCTCGCGCTACGGCATGGTGGCCTTCTCCTCCTCCCTCGACCAGGGCGGCCCCTGCGCCCGCACGGTCCTGGACGCGGCCCTGCTGCACGAGGTGATCGCCGGCCACGACCCGATGGACTCCACGTCCATCGACGCCCCGGTCCCGCCGGTCGTCGAGGCCGCGCGCAACGGCAGCGTGCAGGGCATGCGCGTCGGCGTCGTCAAGCAGTTCCGCGGCGAGGGCTACCAGGCCGGCGTCGTGCAGCGCTTCGACGAGTCCGTCGAGCTGCTCAAGGAGCTGGGTGCCGAGATCGTCGAGCTGGACTGCCCGTCCTTCGACCTGGCCCTGGCCGCGTACTACCTGATCGCGCCGTCCGAGTGCTCCTCGAACCTGGCCCGCTTCGACGGCCTGCGCTACGGCCTGCGCGCCGGCGACGACGGCACCCGCTCCGCCGAGGACGTCACCGCCCTCACCCGCGAGGCCGGCTTCGGCCCCGAGGTCAAGCGCCGCGTCATGCTCGGCACGTACGCCCTGAGCTCGGGCTACTACGACGCCTACTACGGCTCGGCGCAGAAGGTCCGCACGCTCATCACGCGCGACTTCGAGAAGGCCTTCGAGCAGGTCGACGTGATCGTCTCGCCGACCACCCCGACCACCGCCTTCGCGATCGGCGAGCGCGCCGACGACCCGATGGCGATGTACCTCGCGGACCTGTGCACCATCCCGACCAACCTGGCCGGCAACGCGGCCATGTCGCTGCCCTGCGGCCTGGCGCCCGAGGACAACCTGCCGGTCGGTCTGCAGATCATCGCTCCCGCCCTGAAGGACGACCGGCTCTACAAGGTCGGTGCCGCGGTCGAGGCCGCGTTCACCGCCCGCTGGGGTCACCACCTGCTCGAGGAGGCACCGTCGCTGTGAGCACCGAAGTGAGCAAGGCGAGCGCTCTGAAGAAGGCCAAGGGCTTCAAGAAGTCCAAGCCCGGCACGTACCTGTCGATCGGCACCACGCTGTTCGGCGCCGTCAGCGTGATCAAGCAGGCGAAGAAGGCGCGCGGCGAGCAGGACACGCTCCAGCTGGTCGACGCGATCGTCTCCGCCGCAGCCATCGCCACCGGTGTCGCGCTGCTGGTGCGCGAGCTGCGCCGGATGAACAGCGACGACGTCCTCGCGGACTGAGCCAGGACCTGAGAGGTTAGTTTTCCGTGACCGTCACTGAACTGGTGTCGTACGAGGACGCGCTGGCTTCCTACGACCCCGTCATGGGCCTGGAGGTCCATGTCGAGCTCGGCACCAAGACGAAGATGTTCTGCGGCTGCTCCACGGAGCTGGGCGCGGACCCCAACACCCAGACCTGCCCGGTCTGCCTCGGCATGCCCGGCGCCCTGCCGGTGGTCAACGCCACCGGCGTCGAGTCCGCCATCAAGATCGGCCTCGCGCTGCACTGCGAGATCGCCGAGTGGTGCCGCTTCGCCCGGAAGAACTACTTCTATCCGGACATGCCGAAGAACTTCCAGACCTCCCAGTACGACGAGCCGATCGCCTTCAACGGCTACCTCGACGTGCAGCTGGAGGACGGCGAGGTCTTCCGCGTGGAGATCGAGCGCGCCCACATGGAGGAGGACACCGGCAAGTCCACCCACGTGGGCGGTGCCACCGGCCGCATCCACGGCGCCCAGCACTCCCTGCTGGACTACAACCGCGCCGGCATCCCGCTGATCGAGATCGTCACCAAGCCGATCGAGGGCGCGGGCGAGCGGGCCCCGGAGGTCGCCAAGGCCTACGTGGCCGAGCTGCGCGAGCTCATCAAGGCCCTGGGCGTCTCCGAGGCCCGGATGGAGATGGGCCAGATGCGCTGCGACGTCAACCTGTCGCTGCGCCCGCACGGCCGGGAGAAGTTCGGCACCCGCTCCGAGACCAAGAACGTCAACTCGCTGCGCTCCGTCGAGCGCGCGGTGCGCTTCGAGGTCCAGCGGCACGCCTCCGTCCTCTCGGCCGGCGGCACGATCGTGCAGGAGACCCGCCACTTCCACGAGGAGGACGGGTCGACCACGTCCGGCCGCATCAAGGAAGAGGCCGAGGACTACCGCTACTTCCCCGAGCCGGACCTGGTGCCGGTGGCCCCCTCCCGCGAGTGGGTCGAGGAGCTGCGGGCGACCCTGCCCGAGCTGCCGCGCGTGCGCCGCAACCGCCTCCGCGAGGACTGGGGCGTCACCGAGCACGACATGCAGTCGATCCTCAACGCGGGCGCGGTCGACCTGATCGTCGCCACCGTCGAGGCCGGTGCCGACTCCGCCGCCGCCCGCAAGTGGTGGATGGGCGAGCTGGCCCGCAGCGCCAACGAGTCCGGTACGGACCTCGCGGCGCTGCCGATCACCCCGGCGCAGGTCGCCCGGGTGGCGGCGCTCGTCGCCGAGGGCTCGCTCAACGACAAGCTGGCCCGCCAGGTCATCGAGGGCGTGCTCGCCGGCGAGGGCGACCCGGACGCGGTCGTCGAGAAGCGCGGCCTGAAGGTCGTCTCCGACGACAGCGCCCTGGGTGCCGCCGTGGACGAGGCCATCGCGGCCAACGCGGCCATCGCGGACAAGATCCGCGGCGGTAAGGTCGCGGCGGCGGGTGCGCTGGTCGGCGCGGTCATGAAGGCCACGCGCGGCCAGGCCGACGCGGCCCGTGTCCGCGAGCTCATCCTGGAGCGCCTCGGCGTCGAGGGCTGACCGGCTGAGAGCCGGTCGGCCCCGGGCCGATCAGCTGCTCATCGGCAGCGTTCTGCGACATCTCATGGCCGCCCCTTTTCGAAGGGGCGGCCATTGTCTGTCCGGGAATGGTCCAGGAATGGCTGGTTTCCTTTGCTCTATGGCCTTCGTGTCCCCCGTCCGGCATGATCCGAATGCGGGCCCACCGTGTGCCCGCATCCGAAATCTGGGGGTAGGCACATGAGACGGTTGAGCAGGACGCTGGCTGCACTCACGCTGGCGGGCGCCGGCCTGCTGGCGGCGACGGTCCCGGCCGGCGCGGCCACCACGGACGCGGCGGCCACGGTGAAGTGCGAGGCGGGCTGGGGGAGCCTGCCCAAGGTCAGCACGGACACCGCCTACCGCTCGCTGCTGGACGTCCGGGCCGGGCGGCACGAGTGCTACGACCGTCTGGTCTTCGACGTCCAGGGCACCGGCGACCGCCCGATCGGCTACCGCGTGGAGTACGTGGACCGGCTGCAGCAGGACGGCTCCGGTGACGTGATCCCGGTCGGCGGCGGCGCGATCCTGGCGGTCCGCGTGGCCGCTCCGAGCTACGACACGAGCACCGGCGAGCCGCGCTACCCGGGCCACGCCGGACAGCCGCTGCCCGGAGTCGACCTCACCGGCTTCCGCACGTTCCAGGACACCCGCTTCGCCAGCAGCTTCGAGGGCGACACCCTGGTCGGCGTCGGCGTCCGCGCACGGCTGCCGTTCCGGGTCTTCCAGGAGCGCAACCGCATCGTCGTGGACGTCGCCCACACCTGGTAGCACCTGCGCTGAGCTGCGGTTTCCGTCCCGCGCCGAGCCGTGGCCCCGGCCCCGGGCGGCGCGGGAGGGCCCCGGTGTGGGGTGAGCCACAAAGCGGACAAAGGATCTTTTTCCGCTGTCACAGTGGTTCGGCAAGGGGCCCCCACCGCGCCTCTCGCGCTGCGGGGCCCAGGCCAGCAGCTCATGCGCTCGGAAATGCACGGGGCAGTTCTCCCGGCGGGATCGACGCGCCGAACGGGAAGCAGCCCGAATGACCTCACTCGCCCGATGGTGCCTGCGCCGTCGTTTCGCCGTGATCGTGCTGTGGCTCGTGGCCCTGGCGGGCACCGCCGCGGCCGCGACCCTGGCGGGCCCGGCGTACTCCAACGACTACGCCGTCCCCGGTACCGAGGCCGCCCGTGCGGGCGCGCTCCTGGAAGCCGGCTTCCCCGGCCAGGGCGGCGACGACACCATCGTCTGGCACACCGGCCAGGGCACGGTGCGCGCCGCCGCCGTCGAGCAGCGCATGACCGAGACCCTGCGCGACGTCGCGGCCCTGCCCGGCGTCGAGTCCGTCAGCGGCCCGTACAGCGGCCCCGACGGCGCCGCAAGGATCAGCCCCGACGGGCACACCGCGTACGCCTCCGTCACCTTCGCCGCGCCCGGCGGCCCGGACAAGGAGCTGGTGCACCAGGTCGTCGAGACGGCCCGGTCCGCGGCGGACGGCAACCTGGAGGTCGCCCTCGGCGGCGCCGGCATCGCCACGGGGGAGGCCGCGAGCGGTCACCTCAGCGAGATCATCGGCATCGCCGTCGCCGCCGTCGTGCTCTTCGTCGTCTTCGGCTCGCTGGCCGCGAGCCTGCTGCCGATCGCCACGGCCCTCGTCAGCGTGGGCACCGCGTTCATGGGCACCCAGCTGCTCGGCCACGTCATGAACGTCGCCGACTTCGCTCCCATGCTCGGCACCCTCATCGGGCTCGGCGTGGGCATCGACTACGCCCTGTTCATCGTCACCCGCCACCGCAAGGGCCTGCGGGCGGGGCTGCCCGTGGCCGTCGCGGCCGAGCGGGCCGTCGCCACCACCGGCCGCGCGGTCGTCTTCGCGGGCGGCACCGTGTGCGTCGCGCTGCTGGGCATGCTCATCCTGCGCCTGAGCTTCCTCAACGGCGTCGCCCTCGCCGCCTCGCTCACCGTCGTCCTCACCGTCGCCGCCTCGGTCACGCTGCTGCCCGCGCTCCTCGGGGTGATCGGCGACCGCGCCCTCAGCCGCCGCGAGCGCCGCCGCCTCGCGGACAGCGGCCCCCGCCCGGAGCTGCCCACCGGGCTGGCCGCCCGCTGGTCGGCGTTCGTGGAGCGCCACCCCAAGCTGCTGGGCGCCGTGGCCGCGGTCGTCATGATCGTGCTCGCGCTGCCCACGTTCTCCCTCCACCTGGGCACCTCCGACCAGGGCAACAACCCGGCCTCGTCCACCACGCGCCAGGCGTACGACATGCTCGGCAGCGGCTTCGGGCCCGGCGTCAACGGCCCCCTGACCCTGGTGGCCGACCTCGACAGCGCCGCCGACCGGCTGGCCTTCACCGAGCTCCCGGACGCCCTGCGGCACACCGAGGGCGTCGCCTCCGCCTCGCCCGCCCAGGTGAACCCCAGCGGCGACACGGGCGTCATCAGCGTCGTGCCCACCACCTCCCCGCAGTCGCGCGACACCAGCGACCTCGTGGACCGGCTGCGCGGCACCGTACTGCCGAAGGCGACCGCCGGCACCGGCGTGGACGTCCAGGTCGGCGGCATGACCGCGAGCTACGACGACTTCGCCGGCATCATCCTCGGCAAGCTGCCGCTCTTCGTCGGCACCGTCGTCGGCCTGGGCTGCCTGCTGCTCCTGCTGGCCTTCCGCAGCATCGGCATCCCCCTGAAGGCAGCGGTGATGAACATCGCCGCCGTCGCCTCGTCCTTCGGCATCGTCGTCGCGATCTTCCAGTGGGGCTGGGGGGCCGGGTTCCTCGGCCTCGGCGGCGCCGGGCCGATAGAGCCGTTCCTGCCCGTCGTCATGGTCTCCGTCCTCTTCGGCCTGTCCATGGACTACCAGGTCTTCCTGGTCAGCCGGATGTACGAGGAGTGGCTCGCCACGCGCGACAACACCCGCGCCGTGCGCGTCGGCCTCGCCGAGACCAGCCGCGTCATCAACTCCGCGGCGGTGATCATGATCTCGGTCTTCCTCGCCTTCGTCCTCAGCGGGGACCGCGTCATCGCGATGTTCGGCATCGGCCTCGCGGCGGCCGTCGCCCTCGACGCCTTCGTGCTGCGCACGCTGCTCGTCCCGGCCCTCATGCACATGCTGGGCGGCGCCAACTGGTGGCTGCCGGCGTGGCTGGAGCGCCGCCTGCCCCGGATCAGCATCGAGCCGCCGGAGCCGGTGGACGAGCCGGAGCCGGCGGACGGCCCCCGGGAGCCCCTCCCGGTCAGTCCCGAGAAGAGCCTTGCCGGGGCGGGCGTATGAGAACGCGGCCCGAGTCGAGGTCGACCGGGCCGCGCGCGGGGTCGCCGTCACCGACGTCGTCACGGGTCAGTTCCAGGCGCTTCTGTTCTTCGTGGCTGTGCTTCCGGCCCGGTGCGAACACTTCCTCGAACACGTTGAACATCTTCAACTCCCGTCGCCGCACTGTCCGTCCAGTCTAGGCGGATGCGTGTACGGTCCCGGCAAAGGTGTGCGCCGCGGTCATCAGCGCACTTCGAGCCGCAGGATCCGGTCGTCCTCGCCGCCCGGCTTCCCGCGCCCGTCGGTGTTGCTCGTCGTCAGCCACAGCCCGCCGTCGTCCGTGGCCACGACCGTGCGCAGCCGCCCGTACTCGCCCTGCAGGAACGCCCGGGGGCCGGCCACCGGCTTCGTGCCGTCCAGCGGGATCCGCCACAGGCGCTCGCCGCGCAGGGCCGCCATCCACAGGGAGCCCTTGGCGAAGGCGAGCCCGCTGGGGGAGGCCTCGGAGGTCGTCCACTGCTCGACGGGGTCGGTGTAGCCGGACCGGCCCGCCCTGCCCTCGACGACGGGCCAGCCGTAGTTGCCGCCCGGCCGGATCAGGTTGAGCTCGTCCCACGTGTTCTGGCCGAACTCCGACGCCCACAGGCGCTTGCCCGCGTCCCAGGCCAGGCCCTGCACGTTGCGGTGGCCGTAGGAGTAGACCACCGAGTTCTCCCCGGGGTTGCCGTACGCGGGGCGGCCGTCCGGGGTCATGCGGAGGATCTTCCCGCCGAGGGACGCCTTGTCCTGGGCGAGGTCGCGCTGCCCGCCGTCGCCCGTCCCGGCGTAGAGCATCCGGTCGGGGCCGAAGGCGATGCGGCCGCCGTTGTGGACTGTGCCCTTGGGGATGCCCCGCAGCACCGTGTCGGGCGCCCCCAGCCGCTGCCCCGCGGGCTTGCGCTCGTCGTAGCGCAGGCGGGCGATGCGGTTGTCCGAATCGGTGGTGAAGTACGCGTACACCAGGCGGTCGGTGGCGAAGTCGGGCGAGACCGCCAGGCCCAGCAGGCCGCCCTCGCCGCCCTTGACGACGCCGGGCACCTCGCCCACCTCGCTCTGCGCGCCGTCCTTGACCGCCACCCGGGCGATCTTTCCCGTGTCGCGGGAGGCCACCAGGAGGTCGCCGCCGGGGAGCACCGCGACGCCCCACGGCGAGCCGAGCTTCGCGGTGAGCGTCCGGACGACCTTGACCGAGCCCTCGGCGGGCGCCGGCGGAGCCGAGGGAGCACCCGAAGAGGCCTCCGCACCGGGCGACTTGGCCGAGGAGCCCTGCCGTGGTCCCTCGCCCGGGAAGCCGTCCTCGCTCGAACAGCCCGCGACGGCGAACAGCGCGGCGGCGGCCAGGGCGGCGGCGGTACGGGCACGACGTCGTCGCACGGTGCGGTTCCTCTCGCCGGGGCGGTCTTCGTCACCGGCACTGTCCCACAGGACGCGCGCGTGTCCCCGTACGGGCGCGACGCTAGTCCCAGGAGCCCATCGCCCGCGGCAGCGCCGCTATCTCCGCCAAGTCCTCGGCGGTGAGCCGCAGTCGCGCCGCCGCGGCGTTCTGCACCGCCCACACCGGCTTCTTCGTGCCCGGTACGGGTATCACGTGCCGGCCCTGGGCCAGCACCCAGGCCAGGGCGACCTGCGCGGCCGTCGCGTCGTGACGCAGCGCGACCCGGCGCAGCCCCGCCACGATCGGCTGGTTGGCGGCCATCATCTCGGCGGTGAAGCGCGGGTGGCGCGCCCGGAGGTCCTCCGGCTCGAAGCCCTGCCCCGGCGTGAGCGTGCCGCTGAGGAAACCATTCCCCAGGGGCATGGCGGCCAGCATGCCGACGCCCCGGGAGGCGCACCAGGGCACCAGCGCATCGAGCGCCTCCCGGGACCACACCGACAACTCCACCTGCACGCAACTCACCGGGAACACCTGCTGCACCCGCTCCAGCTGCCGGATCGTCGCGTCGTACAGCCCGGCGCGGGACCGGCGGCGCGTGCGCGCGCCGATCGCACACCAGCCCAGCGCGCGCACCTTGCCCGCGGAGACCAGCTCCGCCATCGCCCCCCAGGTCTCCTCGACCGGCACCTCGGGGTCGGGGCGGTGCAGCTGGTAGACGTCGATCACGTCGGTCTGCAGCCGGCGCAGCGAGGCGTCGCAGGCCCGCTTCACATAGCCCGGGCGGCCGTTGGCGACGATGTGGCTGTC
The DNA here is from genome assembly GCF_024519335.1 of Streptomyces telluris. NCBI lineage: Bacteria > Bacillati > Actinomycetota > Actinomycetes > Kitasatosporales > Streptomycetaceae > Streptomyces > Streptomyces telluris. The sequence goes on along the minus strand of NZ_JANIID010000002.1, from coordinate 209,693 downwards.
GCCCACCATCAGCCCGCACTTGGTCGAAACGAACGCCTCGGAGCGCCGCTCCCGCAGCGCCCGCCCCACCAGCCGCTCGTTGGTGAACGGCCCGTACATGTCCGCGGTGTCCAGCAGGGTCGTGCCCGCGTCGAGCGCCGCGTGCACCGTGCGCAGCGCGCCCTCCCCGCTCCGCTGGGAGGCGGTGTATCCCCAGTGCATGGGCATGCACCCCAGGCCGATCGCGCCCGCTTCGAGCGCCGTCGCACCGATATTCCTGCGCTCCACCGGCCGTACCCCTCCCGTTCCTCGCCCCCAAACTAACCTCTGCCGCACCGGCCCGATCGCATAGCCTCCAGGCATGAGTGCAGATGACAGCGGTTCCGGCCGCCCCCTGGTCTGGCTGCCCTTCCCGCCCGAGCGGATCGAAGGGCTCCCGGAGAGCCTCGACTACGTCTTCTGGGACGGCGGACCGGAGTACCCGACCGACCCCGCCCGCTGCGACTTCTACGCGGTCCCCTACGTCACCGACCCCGAGCCGTGCCTGCGCCCGCTGCCGGGCATGACGCGCGTCCGGGTCGTGCAGGCGCTCACCGCGGGCGTGGAGCACCTGCTGCCCGCCGTGGAGGGGCTGCCGAAGGGCGCCGTGCTGTGCAACGCCCGCGGGCTGCACGACGCGAGCACCGCCGAACTCGCCCTGGCCCTGACCCTCGCCTCGCTGCGCGACATCCCCGGCTTCGTGCGCGCGCAGGACGCGGGGGAGTGGCGGCAGGGCTTCCGGCCGGCGCTGGCCGACAAGTCGGTGCTCATTGTGGGTTACGGTTCGATCGGCAGCGCCATTGAGGACCGGCTCGTGCCCTTCGAGTGCGCGCGGGTCACACGCGTCGCACGCTCCGCGCGGGACAGCGCGCGCGGTCCCGTGCATCCGATCGCCGCCCTGCCCGGCTTGCTGCCCGAGGCCGACGTCGTGATTCTCGCGACGCCGCTCACCGAGGAGACCCGGGGGCTCGTCAACGCCGGTTTCCTGGCGCGGATGAAGGACGGGGCGCTGCTGGTGAACGTGGCGCGCGGTGCCGTCGTCGACACCAAGGCCCTCCTGGCCGAACTGGACGCAGGTCGGCTGCGTGCCGCACTGGACGTCACGGACCCCGAGCCGCTGCCGCCCGGGCACCCGCTGTGGAGTGCCCCGGGGGTGCTGATCACCCCCCATGTGGGTGGCCCCTCTTCGGCCTTCCTGCCGCGCGCCGAGCGGCTGCTGCGTGATCAGCTGGCCAGATTCGCCCTGGACGCGCCACTGCAAAATGTCGTAGTCATCGCCCGCTAGTTACCACGTAGAGGTACCGTTCGACTGCACTCAGTGTCCATAACCCCGTGGCTGATTACGCTATGTATATGAGCTATGTCCCTGAGTGACGAGTCTGGTGTATCGTCCGGACGGGGGCTGCGGCGTGCACGAGAACGGCCGCAGCGAGGACCGGAACTCGAGGGGGGCGACGGGCGATGCACGGCCAATGGACGATCAACCCGACGCGGCTCACGCACCGACCACGACCGCACCGCACACCGCGACCGCACTGCGTGGCGACGCTGCTCCTGTGGCTCCCATGGCTCCCGCTGCTGCGGACGGCGGCGCGGTGAGCGCCCCCGGGGCGGCCCTGTCCCGCCCGTCCTGCGGCTCGGGCCCGGTCTCCCAGCTGCTGCTGGCCCTCGTCTGCGGCGGCTATGCCACGGGCGCGGCCTTCGGCTGGGGATCGAGCGAGCTCGCCTCCGCCATGGGCGACTTCGGCCTCGGCGGCGCGGCCGTCCTCGCCGCCGTCTCCTGCTTCTGGTACGGGCGCACGCACCGCACGCGGTTCCGGCTCGCCTGGTTCCTCTTCGCCGCGTCCTCGGCCATGGCCGGTCTCGGCAACGTTGTCTGGGGCTGGTACGAGGTCGTCCTGGACGCCCGCGTCCCGACGCCCTCCGTGGCCGACTTCTGCTTCCTGCTCTTCGCGCCGCCGGCCATCATCGGCCTGCTGGTCCTCGCCCGCCGCCCCGTCACCCGGGCCGGCTGGGTGTGCCTGGCCCTCGACGCCTGGCTCACCGGCGGCTCGCTCCTCACGCTCTCCTGGAGCCTCGCGCTCGCGCACACCGCCCACTTCGAGGGCGAGAGCGTCGCCCACGCCGCGCTCTCCCTGGCCTATCCGCTGCTGGACATCGCCCTGGTGTCCATGGTGCTGGCCCTGCACTTCCGGCGCTCGACCGCCAACCGCTCCGCCATCAACACCGCCATCGCGGCCCTCGCCCTGACGGTCCTGTGCGACGCCCTGTTCACCTCGCCGCTGCTGCGCTCGCACTACCGCTCGGGCCAGATCCTCGACGCCGGCTGGTTCGCGGGCTACATGCTCATGGCGTACGCCCCCTGGGTCGCGCGCGAGGACGGCGACGACGCCGCCCCCGCCCGCTCGGCCCAGCACCCGCACCACCCCAGCCGCCCCATCGCCGGCTCCCTCGCGGCCCTCACGCCGTACCTGGCCGCCGCCGTGTGCACCCTGGGCATCCTCTACAACGTCCTGGACGGCCACCAGGTCGACAAAGTCGTCCTGTTCACCGGCTGCACGGTCGTCCTGGCCCTGGTGATCCGCCAGGGCATCATGCTGCTGGACAACATCTCCCTCACCCAGGAACTGGCCCAGAAGGAGAACCACTTCCGCTCCCTCGTCCAGGGCTCCAGCGACGTGATCATGATCGCCGCGCCCACGGGCATACTGCGCTACGTCAGCCCGGCCGCCGCCGGGGTCTACGGGCGCGAGGCCGAAGACCTCGTCGGCTCCGAGCTGGCCTCGCTGATCCACCCGGAGGACCTGGGCAGAGTCGTCCACGAGGTGCGCCGCTTCCTGGCGGCGCCGCCCGCCGAGGAGCCCACGACCCGCATCGAGTGCCGCTTCCGCTCCGGCGGCGGCGAGTGGCTCAACGTCGAGTCCACCGTCAACCGCCACCACGGCGGCCTGATCTTCAACAGCCGCGACGTCACCGAGCGCGTCCGCCTCCAGGCCCAGCTCCAGCACACCGCCGAGCACGACCCGCTCACCGACCTGCCCAACCGCGCCCTGTTCACCAAGCGCGTCCAGCAGGCCCTCACCGGCCGCAGAGCGACCGACGCGGGCACCGCCGTGCTCTTCATCGACCTCGACGGCTTCAAGGCGGTGAACGACAGCGTCGGCCACCAAGCCGGCGACGAGCTGCTCGTCCAGGCGGCCCGTCGCCTCCAGGACTCCGTCCGCGCGGGCGACTCCACGGCCCGCTTCGGAGGCGACGAGTTCGCGGCGCTGATCATCGGCGACGGCACCCGTGACCCCGCCGCCCGCGAGTACCGCATCCACGAGATCGCCGACCGGCTGCGGATCACCCTCTCCCAGCCCTACCGCGTGGAAGGAGGCACCGAGGTCCGCGTCGCCGCCAGCATCGGCGTGGCCTTCGCCGAGCCCGGCATCACCCCGGGCGAGCTGATGCGCAACGCCGACCTCGCGATGTACCGCGCCAAGCAGGCCGGCAAGGGCCGCGTCGAGCTCTACGCCCCGCAGATGCAGGCCGACGTGGTCCGCCGCGCCGAGCTCGCCACGCGGCTGCGCACCGCCCTGCACGAGGGCGAGTTCGCCCTGCTGCACCAGCCCGTCGTCGACCTGGGCACGGGCGCGGTCACCGCGGTCGCCGCCCAGCCCCGCTGGCGCTCCGCCCAGGGAATACTGTTCACTCCTGCGGAGTATCTCCGCGTGGCCGAGAACGACCGGGGCGACGAGGGCGCCCGCATCGCCGAGCTGGGCCGCTGGACGGTGGAGAAGGCCGTCGAGCAGGCCGCCCAGCGCTGCCGCGCGGGCCACCCCGTGCCCGTGTACGTCCGGCTGTCCGCGGCCCGGCTGATGGACAAGTCGCTGCCCGCCAAGAACCTGGAGGGGCTGCTGATCCGCCACGGGCTGCCCTCCGGGGCGCTCGTCCTGGAGCTGTCCGGAAGCGACCCCCGGGTGCCGCTGGACGAGCTGGAGCGGCGCCTGGCCGCCCTGCGCCGGATGGGGGTGCGGATCGCCCTCGACGGCTTCGGCAGCGGCTACGCCGCCATCAGCGCCCTGCGCCGGCTGCCCATCGACACCCTCAAGCTCGACCGGGGGCTCGTCGACGGCGTGGTGGAGTCCGCCCGGCTGCACAAGATCACCGCCGGGCTGCTGCGGATCGCCACCGACCTGGGCATGCAGTCCGTCGCCGACGGCGTCGACGTGCCCGAGCAGGCGCTCGCCCTGCGCGCGATGGGCTGCACCCACGCCCTGGGCGCCGCCTTCGCCGGGCCGCTCGACGAGCACCGCCTGCGCCACGCGCTGAACCTCGGGGCCTACCCCGTCCCCGGCCCGCCGGTGGATGGCGCAAAAGCGTGGGTCGGAGGCGGCGTCCTGCCCGCAGGAGCAGTACCGTCCGCTACGCGATCCGGGTCCGCGGGGGGCGCCGGATCACTCGCCCATGCTCCATTGCGCTCAAATAATGAGACGCCCGTCCCACCCACTTGACACTTCCCAGGTGGCGGGTGGAGGGTCGGTTCCATGCGCACCCGAATTCTCGTACTTGGAAAGCGCGTCGGCTGAAGCAGGCCCTTCACACGCCCTGCTGACCACACCGGCGCGCTCCCCTCGCTTGCCTCACGGCACGAGGGGTTTTTTGTTGCACTAGAACGTGACAGACCCACCCAAACCGACCTCCGCTCAACCAGTCGAACCCGATCGAACCCCTAGATCGAACCCGTCGAATCCTTCGAGAAGAGAATGTCGATGACCGAGCAGGCCACCGGGGCCCACCATCCGCAGCCGCGGGCCCGTAACGGCGCGGCGCACCAGCCCGCCACCGTCGAGCACGTCACGGGCGCGCAGTCCCTCATCCGCTCGCTGGAGGAGGTCGGTGCCGAGATCGTGTTCGGGATCCCGGGCGGGGCGATCCTCCCCGCGTACGACCCGATGATGGACTCCTCGAAGGTCCGCCACGTCCTGGTCCGCCACGAGCAGGGCGCCGGCCACGCCGCGACCGGATACGCCCAGGCCACGGGCAAGGTCGGCGTCTGCATGGCCACCTCCGGACCCGGTGCCACCAACCTCGTCACGCCGATCGCCGACGCCCACATGGACTCCGTCCCGCTGGTCGCCATCACCGGCCAGGTCGCCTCCAAGGCGATCGGCACGGACGCCTTCCAGGAGGCGGACATCTGCGGCATCACCATGCCGATCACCAAGCACAACTGGCTGGTGACCGACCCCGCCGAGATCCCCCGCACCATCGCCGAGGCCTTCCACGTCGCCTCCACCGGCCGCCCCGGCCCCGTGCTCGTCGACATCGCCAAGGACGCCCTGCAGGCGCGGACCACCTTCAGCTGGCCCCCGCACACCGACCTGCCCGGCTACCGCCCGGTCACCAAGCCGCACAGCAAGCAGATCCGCGAGGCCGCCAAGCTGATCAGCCAGGCCGCCCGCCCCGTGCTCTACGTCGGCGGCGGCGTCCTCAAGGCCCGCGCGACCGCCGAGCTGAAGGTGCTCGCCGAGCTGACCGGCGCCCCCGTCACCACCACCCTGATGGCGCTCGGCGCCTTCCCCGACAGCCACCCCCAGCACCTGGGCATGCCCGGCATGCACGGCTCGGTCGCCGCCGTCACCGCCCTGCAGAAGTCCGACCTGATCATCGCCCTCGGCGCCCGCTTCGACGACCGCGTCACGGGCAAGCTGGACTCCTTCGCCCCGTACGCCAAGATCGTCCACGCCGACATCGACCCCGCGGAGATCGGCAAGAACCGCGCCGCCGACGTGCCGATCGTCGGTGACGCCCGCGAGGTCATCGCCGACCTGATCGTCGCCATCCAGGCCGAGCACGCCGAGGGCCGCACGGGCGAGGCCGCCGGCACCGGCTACGCGGCCTGGTGGCAGGACCTCAACCGCTGGCGCGACACCTACCCCCTCGGCTACGACCAGCCCGACGACGGCAGCCTCTCCCCGCAGCAGGTCATCCAGCGCATCGGGCAGCTCGCGCCGAAGGACACCATCTACGCCGCGGGCGTCGGCCAGCACCAGATGTGGGCCGCCCACTTCATCGACTACGAGCAGCCCGCCACCTGGCTCAACTCCGGCGGCGCCGGGACGATGGGCTACTCCGTCCCCGCCGCGATGGGCGCCAAGGCCGGCATGCCCGACCGCACGGTGTGGGCCATCGACGGCGACGGCTGCTTCCAGATGACCAATCAGGAACTGGTCACCTGCGCGCTCAACGACATCCCGGTCAAGGTCGCCATCATCAACAACGGCGCCCTCGGCATGGTCCGCCAGTGGCAGACCCTGTTCTACAACCAGCGCTACTCCAACACGGTGCTCCACGCGGGCCCGGCCGTCTCCAACGGCGGCTCCGCCACGGGCGCCGGCACCGAGCCCTGCGCCGGCACCCGCGTCCCGGACTTCGTCAAGCTCGCCGAGGCCATGGGCTGCGTCGGCATCCGCTGCGAGCGCCCGGACCAGCTCGACGCCGTCATCGAGAAGGCCAACTCCATCAACGACCGGCCCGTCGTGATCGACTTCATCGTCCACCAGGACGCCATGGTCTGGCCGATGGTCGCCGCGGGCACCTCCAACGACGAGATCCTCGCCGCGCGCGGAGTCCGCCCGGACTTCGGCGACACCGAGGACGACTGACGGACCGCCGACGACAGATGACAGAGATGACAGAGGCGACAGAGGCCTGACGAGGAAGAGAACCTGATGACCAAGCACACGCTCTCCGTCCTGGTGGAGAACACCCCCGGCATCCTGACCCGGATCGCCGCCCTGTTCGCCCGGCGCGGCTTCAACATCGACTCCCTCGCCGTCGGGGTCACCGAACACCCGGACATCTCCCGCATCACGATCGTCGTCAACGTCGAGTCGCTGCCGCTGGAGCAGGTGACCAAGCAGCTCAACAAGCTCGTCAACGTGCTGAAGATCGTCGAGCTGGAGGACAGCGCGGCCATCCACCGCGAACTCGTCCTGGTGAAGGTCCGCGCCGACAACGAGACCCGCTCCCAGATCGTCGAGATCGTCCAGCTCTTCCGCGCCAAGACCGTCGACGTCTCCCCGGAGGCCGTCACCATCGAGGCGACCGGCGGCAGCGACAAGCTCGGCGCCATGCTCAAGATGCTGGAGCCCTTCGGCATCAAGGAGCTGGTGCAGTCCGGGACGATCGCCATAGGGCGCGGCGCCCGGTCCATCACGGACCGCAGCCTGCGCGCGCTCGACCGCTCGGCCTGAGCCCGGCCCCGCACCCCCTGCGGGGCCGGGCACCCCCGCCCCCGCACCCCCGGATCCCCGCGCGGATCCGCATACCGAGACCCGAAATCTTCCGTCCGCCCGCCCGTCATACGGTGGGACGCACAACCGGAAAACCGGAAACAAGGAGAATCCCCAACGTGGCTGCCGAGCTCTTCTACGACAACGACGCCGACCTGTCCATCATCCAGGGCCGCAAGGTCGCGGTCCTCGGCTACGGCAGCCAGGGCCACGCCCACGCGCTGTCCCTGCGCGACTCGGGCGTCGACGTCCGCGTGGGCCTGCACGAGGGCTCCAAGTCCAAGCAGAAGGCCGAGGAGCAGGGCCTGCGCGTCGTCACCCCGGCCGAGGCCGCGGCCGAGGCCGACGTCATCATGATCCTCGTTCCGGACCCGATCCAGGCCAAGGTCTACGAGGAGTCCGTCAAGGAGCACCTCAAGGACGGCGACGCGCTCTTCTTCGGCCACGGCTTCAACATCCGCTTCGGCTTCATCAAGCCCCCGGCCGGCGTCGACGTCTGCATGGTCGCCCCCAAGGGCCCGGGCCACCTGGTCCGCCGCCAGTACGAGGAGGGCCGCGGCGTGCCGTGCATCGCGGCCGTCGAGCAGGACGCCTCCGGCAACGCCTTCGCGCTGGCGCTCTCCTACGCCAAGGCCATCGGCGGCACCCGCGCCGGCGTCATCAAGACCACCTTCACCGAGGAGACCGAGACCGACCTCTTCGGCGAGCAGGCGGTCCTCTGCGGCGGCGCGTCGGCGCTCGTCAAGGCGGGCTTCGAGACCCTGGTCGAGGCCGGCTACCAGCCGGAGATCGCCTACTTCGAGTGCCTCCACGAGCTCAAGCTGATCGTGGACCTCATGTACGAGGGCGGCCTGGAGAAGATGCGCTGGTCCGTCTCCGAGACCGCCGAGTGGGGCGACTACGTCACCGGCCCGCGCATCGTCAACGAGGGCACCAAGGCCGAGATGAAGAAGGTCCTCGGCGAGATCCAGGACGGCACCTTCGCCAACAACTGGATGAAGGAGTACCAGGCCGGCCTGCCCAAGTACAACGAGTACAAGAAGGCCGACGAGGACCACCTGCTGGAGACCACCGGCAAGAAGCTGCGCAAGCTGATGAGCTGGGTGGACGACAAGGAGTAGACGACAGGGAGTAGGCGCACTCCGCGCCGCCGGGCGCCGGGCGGGCCGGGAAAACCGGCCCGCCCGGCGCCCGTGGGCGAAGCTCGCGCGAGGGCGCGGCAACCGCCGATACACTGCACACCAACAAGCGCGTACCAGGCTCACAGCGTCGTGCGTCTTCCACGCGGCTGCCTGCCCCCTTCACCGCCTGCGGCCGTCGGGACGGCCGTCCGCCATGGACCAGTGAGGACTGAGGACTCCGTGAGCACTGTTTCGCCCCGCAAACCCGTCGTGCTGATCGCCGAGGAGCTCTCCCCGGCCACCGTCGACGCGCTCGGCCCCGACTTCGAGATCCGGCACTGCAACGGCGCCGACCGCGCGGAGCTGCTGCCCGCCGTCGCCGACGTCGACGCCGTGCTCGTGCGCAGCGCCACGAAGATCGACGCGGAGGCCATCGCCGCCGCGAAGAAGCTGCGGGTCGTCGCCCGCGCCGGCGTCGGCCTGGACAACGTCGACGTCTCCGCCGCCACCAAGGCCGGCGTGATGGTCGTGAACGCCCCGACCTCCAACATCGTCACTGCCGCCGAGCTCGCCTGCGGCCTGCTCATCGCCACCGCCCGCAACATCCCCCAGGCCAACTCGGCGCTGAAGAACGGCGAGTGGAAGCGCTCCAAGTACACCGGCGTCGAGCTGTCCGAGAAGACCCTCGGCGTCGTCGGCCTCGGCCGGATCGGCGTCCTCGTCGCCCAGCGGATGTCCGCCTTCGGGATGAAGGTCGTCGCCTACGACCCGTACGTGCAGCCCGCCCGCGCCGCCCAGATGGGCGTCAAGCTGCTGACGCTCGACGAGCTCCTCGAAGTCGCGGACTTCATCACCGTGCACCTGCCCAAGACGCCGGAGACGCTCGGGCTCATCGGCGACGAGGCCCTGCGCAAGGTCAAGCCCAGCGTCCGGATCGTCAACGCCGCGCGCGGCGGCATCGTGGACGAGACGGCGCTCGCCGCGGCGCTCAAGGAGGGCCGCGTCGCGGGCGCGGGCCTCGACGTCTACGCCTCGGAGCCGTGCACCGACTCCCCCCTCTTCGAGTTCGACAACGTGGTGGCCACCCCGCACCTCGGCGCCTCCACCGGCGAGGCCCAGGAGAAGGCCGGCATCGCCGTCGCCCGGTCGGTGCGGCTCGCCCTCGCCGGAGAGCTGGTGCCGGACGCGGTCAACGTCCAGGGCGGCGTCATCGCCGAGGACGTCAAGCCCGCCCTGCCGCTGGCCGAGAAGCTCGGCCGGATCTTCACGGCCCTGGCCGGCGAGGTCGCCGTCCGGCTCGACGTCGAGGTCTACGGCGAGCTCACCCAGTACGACGTCAAGGTCCTGGAGCTGTCCGCCCTCAAGGGCGTCTTCGAGGACGTCGTCGACGAGACGGTCTCCTACGTCAACGCCCCGCTGTTCGCGCAGGAGCGCGGCGTCGAGGTGCGCCTGACCACCAGCTCCGAGTCGGCCGAGCACCGCAACGTGGTCACTGTGCGCGGCACGCTCTCCGGGGGCGACGAGGTCTCCATCTCCGGCACCCTCGCCGGCCCGAAGAACCAGCAGAAGATCGTCGCCGTGGGCGAGCACGACGTGGACCTCGCCCTCGCCGACCACATGGCCTTCTTCCGCTACGCCGACCGTCCCGGCGTCGTCGGCACCCTGGGCCGCATCCTCGGCGAGGCCGGCATCAACATCGCCGGCATGCAGGTCTCCCGCGCCACGGAGGGCGGCGAGGCGCTCGTGGCCCTCACGGTCGACGAGTCGGTCCCGCCGGCGGTGCTGTCGGAGATCGCCGAGGAGATCGGCGCGGCGTCGGCCCGTGCGGTGAATCTGACGGACTGATGGCCTGACGGCCTGATGGATTGACGGACTGAGGTACGGAAGTGCCTTCGGCAGGCCCGGCAGCCCCTCGGGGCGGCCGGGCCCGCCGTCCGTAGGGGGCAGGGGAGTCCGGCCCGCGGCCGCTCCGCGCCCGTCACCGGCGCGACGCGCCTTCCGCGGCACCCCGCGGCTCTCCTAGCCTTCCCGTCATGGGTGTACTGGAACAGCCCGCGGCGCCGGCATCCGCCCCGTACCGCCGCATCGCCGCCGAACTCCTCGCCCGCATCGCCTCCGGGGAGATCGGCCCGGGGGAGAAGGTCCCCTCCGTGCGGCGCATCGCCCAGGAGTGGGGCGTCGCGACGGCGACCGCCGCCAAGGTTCTGTCGGTGCTGCGCGAGGAGGGCGTGGTGCGGGCGGTGCCCGGGGTCGGCACCGTCGTGGCCGCCCCGTGCGGCGTGGCCGGGCCGGGGGAGGGGCCCCGCGCGGAGCGCAACGGCCGGCCGCCCCGCGCGGCGGGCGCGCTGAGGAAGCTCACCCCCGAGCGCATCGTGCGGTCGGCGATCGCGCTGGCCGACGCCCACGGCGCCGCGGCCCTGTCCATGCGCGCCCTCGCCGCCGAACTCGGCGTCCCCACCATGGCGTTGTACCGGCACGTGCCGGGCAAGGACGACCTCGTCACCCGGATGGCGGACGCCGCCTTCGGCGAGTGCGGCCCGCCCGGAGGCGCACCCGGCGACTGGCGCGGCCGTCTGTACGCGGCCGCCCGGTACCAGTGGGCCGTCTACCGCCGCCACCCGTGGCTGGCCAGGGCCATGGTGTCCGTCCCGCGGCCGCAGCTCCCCGCGTGCGCCACCGGCCTCATGGAGCGGGCGATGGCCCCGGCGCCGGGGCCCGGGCCGGGCCTGGAGGCGGGTGCGGTGGTCCGCATCGGGGCCACGGTCGCCGGGTACGTGCGCGGCGTGGCCGTGAACCTGGAGGACGGGGCCGCCGCCCGGCGGGCGCGGGGCGGCACCGACGCCGATCTGGACGCGATGTTCGAGTTCGGCCTGGCCCGGCTGCTGGACGGGCTGGGCGTGTACGTCGAGCAGCGGCGCGGCTGTTCGTAGGAGCGTGCTGCGGGGAGCCCCGACCGGACGCCGCCCCATGCGGCCCCGGTCAGGCGCCCCGTGCCCCGCGCAGTGCGGCCACGGTGATCGCGGCGGACAGCAGCAGGACGGCCGTTCCGACGGGCGCCGCCGGGCCCGCCCCGCGCCGGGCTCAGCGGTAGGAGTCGATCAGGCGCGCCAGGTGGCGCCCCGCGATCAGCAAGGGCTCCTCGCTGCGGGCGATCTGGGCCGTCAGCTCGGCGCCCTCCAGCGTGTTGATCACCGTGTGCGCGAGCTCGTGGGCGTCCTGCGCGGCGAAGCCGGTGGCGAGGAGCCTGTCGTGCACCAGGCCCCGCCAGCGCTCGAACGCCTCGGCGGCCGCCGACCGGATGCCGGGGGCGTTCGCGGCGGCCCCCAGGGACGTGGCGGTGACGGGGCAGCCGTCCAGCCAGTCGGAGGCGCGCAGGTCCGCGGCGAGGAGCGAGGCGGTGGCGGCCACCGCCTCGGCCGGGTCCGGCCGGCTCTCCAGCGCCGTGCGCAGCATGCCGGCGAACTCCCGGTCGCCGTGCCGTATCGCCTCGGTGGCGAGCTCCTGCTTGCCGCCGGGGAAGAAGTGGTAGACCGACCCGAGCGTGGCGTTCGCCTCCCGGGAGATCTGTTTGATGCCGGTGCCCTCGTAGCCCTGGCGCTGCATCAGCCGGGACGCCGCCCGGACGATCCGCTCGCGCGTGCCGAGGCCGGCGCCGGGTCCCGTGGCGGGTGCGTCGTGGTCCTGCTCCGGGGTCGTCTTCACCCTCCCGAGAATATAGGTAGAGCGTTCGCTCTAGAGGCGTGCTACGTTGATGCCGTCACTAGATAGAGCATTCGTTCTAGAGGGGTGTGGATTCATGATTTCCGCGGACAAGCGAGCAGTGACCGTCATCGGCCTCGGCCCCATGGGGCAGGCGATGACGGGGGCGTACCTGGACGCCGGCTACGAGGTGACGGTCTGGAACCGCACCGCCGCCAAGGCCGACGCCCTGGCCGCACGGGGCGCGCGCCGCGCGGCCGGCGTCGAGGAGGCGCTGGCCGCGAACGAACTCGTGGTGCTCAGCCTGACCGACTACGACGCGATGTACGCGCTCCTGGAGCCCGCCGCGGGCTCCCTGGCCGGCCGCGTCCTGGTCAACCTCAGCTCGGACACCCCCGAGCGGGCCCGCGAGGCCGCCGCGTGGGCCGCCGGCCACGGGGCCGAGCACCTCACGGGCGGGGTGCAGGTGCCGCCCTCCGGCATCGGCAAGCCGGAGTCGTCCACCTTCTACAGCGGCCCCAAGGAGGTCTTCGAGGCGCACGAGGTCGCCCTGAAGGTGCTCACAGGGGTCGACTACCGCGGCACCGACCCCGGCCGGGCCGCGCTGTTCTACCAGATCCAGATGGACATGTTCTGGACCGCGATGCTCAGCTACCTGCACGCCACCGCGATCACCGCCGCGAACGGCATCACCGCGCAGGAGTTCCTGCCGTACGCGCAGTCCACGATGGCCTCGATCCCGGGCTTCCTCGCGTTCTACGCCCCGCGCATCGACGCCGGGCGGCACGACGGCGACGTCGACAAGCTCTCCATGGGGGTGGCGAGCGTCGACCATGTCGTCCACACCGCCGAGGGCTCGGGGGTCGACGCCGCCCTGCCGGCCGCAGTCCGGGAGGTCTTCCGGCGCGGCGTGGAGCGCGGCCACGGGGATGACAGCTTCACCCGTCTGCTGGAGGTCTTCAAGGCGGGCTGAGCGCCTTTGGGGGGAGCCGGGCGGGCTGGGCCGAACGGGAGCGCGCCGAACGGGCCTAAGGCGGCAAAGGTGTGGTCACAGGCCGAATGCGGGACCTGTCGGGCGTTGTGCGCGATATGGCCGGATTGCTCGTAGCCCGAACCTCGAAAGAGGCTTGGACTGGATGAACCGGATGTAGAGGACAACAGTCCGAACGCCTGGAAGGAAGCACATGACCGACACCGGGATCCAGCCCACCACCTCATCGGCTCCCTCCTTCCCCAGCGACCGCACCTGCCCCTATCAGCCGCCCGCGGGGCACCAGGACCTGGCCGCCCGCGGGCCGCTGACGCGCGTCACCCTGTACGACGGGCGCCCGGTGTGGCTGGTGACGGGCCACACCGAGGCCCGTGCCCTGCTCACGGACCCCCGCGTCTCGTCCAACCGTCAGAATCCGGCCTTTCCCGTGCTCGCCCCGCGCGCCGAGAACCAGGCGGCCGTGGTGATCCCGCTCCTCGGCGTGGACGACCCCGAACACGCCCGGCAGCGCCGCATGCTGATCCCCCGCTTCAGTCTCAAGCGGGCCGCCGCCATGCGGCCCCGCATCCGCAGCATCGTCGACGGCCTCATCGACGCCATGCTCGCCAAGGGCGACAGCGCGGAACTCGTCTCCGCGTACGCCCTGCCCGTGCCGTCCATGGTGATCTGCACCCTGCTCGGCGTCCCCTACGACGACCACGACTACTTCGAGGCGTGCTCCCGGCGGATGCTGGCGGCGCCGACCGCCGCGGAGGCCACCGCCGCCCGTGACGACCTGCGCGACTACCTCCACCGGCTCGTGGACCGCAAGGAGGCCGAGCCCGGCGACGGCCTGCTCGACGAGCTCATCGCCGACCGGCTCGCCGACGGTCAGGTCGACCGCGACGAACTGGTCATGATGGCGCTGCTGTTGCTCGTCGCCGGCCACGAGACCACCTCCAACATGATCGCGCTCGGCGTGTACACCCTTCTCGAACACCCTGACGAGCTCGCCGCCCTGCGCGCCGACCCCGGCATCATGCCCGCCGCCGTGGAGGAGCTGCTGCGCTTCCTCTCCATCGCCGACGGCTTGATACGGGTCGCCACGGAGGACATCGAGATCGGCGGGCGCACCGTGCGCACCGGCGACGGCATCATGATCGGCACGTCCGTCGTCAACCGCGACGCCGCCGCCTACGCCGACCCCGACGCCCTGGACGTCCGCCGCTCCGCCCGTCACCACGTCGCGTTCGGCTACGGCGTCCACCAGTGCCTGGGGCAGAACCTGGCCCGCGCCGAGATGGAGATCGCCCTGTCCGCGCTCTTCACCCGCATCCCGGGCCTGCGCCTCGCCGTTGCTCCCGGCGAGGTGTCCGTCAAGCCCGGCGACACCCTGCAAGGACTCTTCGCTCTCCCGGTCGCCTGGTGAGCCCGTCGAAACGGAATCCGCCATGAGTGCTCTTCGCGTCTCCATCGACTCCGACGTCTGCATCGGCGCGGGCCAGTGCGTGCTGACCGCCCCGGGCGTCTTCGACCAGGACGAGGACGGCTTCGGCCTCGTCCGCCCGGGCCTTGAGGACGGCGGGGGGAACCCGCTCGTCAAGGAGGCGGCGCGCGCCTGTCCCGTCCAGGCCGTCACCGTGGAGGAGGGCTAGCGGGCCCGGGGCCTGCCAGGGGCGGCTACAGGCGGGAGGCCTTCAGGGCCATGTGGAGCAGCAGCCGCCCCTCGCCCTCGTCCAGGTCCAGGCCGGTGAGCTGCTCCACGCGCGCCAGGCGGTAGTAGAGCGTCTGGCGGTGGATGCCCAGGGCCGCGGCCGTGCGGCCCGCCTGGCCCGCGCAGTCGAGGAACACCTCGGCGGTGCGGGCCAGTTCGGCGTGGGCGGGGGCCAGCAGGGGGCGGACCGAGGTGTCCTCGGCGGCCCCGGCCGGCAGGGCGGCCAGCACGCGGTACGGGCCGATGTCCCCCCACTCCGCCACCGGCCCCAGGCGCGGCTCCGCGGCGGCTGCCCGGGCCGCCGCCAGCGCCTCGCGCCAGGCCTCCGGCAGCTCCGCGAGGCCGCGGCGCGGGGCGCCGAGCCCGGCCGTGCCGCGCCGCGCGGGGCCCGCCCCCGCGCGCGGGGAGCGCAGCAGCCGCTCGGCGGCCGTGCGGGCCGGGGCGATCGTGGTCGTGGTGCGCAGCCGCACCAGGGCGGCCAGCGCCGCCGATCCGTCGGGCAGGGGATCCGGCACGGTGCACAGGGCGGCCACCCCCGACTGGCCCGCCAGCGCCGACCCCACCCCGTCGGGCGCGGACGTCTCGCCCTCGCCGTGCTCGCCCTCGCCCAGCGCCCAGGGCGCCACCGCGACCAGCCCGAGCGGCCCGTCGGCCGCCTGGCCCATCGCCTCCCGCAGCGCCGCGGCCGCCGCGTCGCGCCCCGCGGGCCGCCCCGCGAGCACCTCGCGCAGCAGCTCGCCCAGCTCCGCGCCCGCCCGCGCCTCGGCGGCCAGCAGTTCGCCGATCCTGGCGGCCGTCTCCATGGCCTGCGCGAGCCGCGGATCGGCGTGCGGGACGCTCAGGTCCAGGCCGGCCAGGTGCTCGTCGTCCAGCAGCCACACGTAGCCGTGCACCACGCCGCGGTGGCGCACCGGCAGGCAGATGCGGCCCTTGAAGACCCCCGCCGCCGGGTCCGGCGGGATGCGCAGCGGCGCCTGGGCCCGCGCGATGCCGAACGCCTCGAACCACGCCCGGACGGCCGCGGTGGACCGCCGCTGCAGGATCGATCGGGTCCGCACCGGGTCCATCATCACGTCGAGGTCGTCCTCGCCGCCGTGGGCACCGAACGCGATCAGTACGAAGTCGCGGTCCTCGAGCGTCGCGGGGGCGCCGAGCGCCGCCGATATCTCGTCGACGAGGTGCTGGTAGTCGCCGCGCATGGCCCCGCCACGCTCCTTCCCCCGATTCGTGCGGGCTGTCCGGGGCGAAAGGACCCGCCGCCGGCGGGTCCTTTCGCCCCGGAATCAACCCAAGGTTCTATGTACAGGTCACCATTGTCATACATCTGTCTGAGATCCGGGCCACGGATGCGTGACAGCTGTCGATGGTCCAGGATCGGGGTGATCTCTAGTTTTCACGATGAGTTCCTTATGCCGTCCCCCCAGGTGGGGGCGGCCGTCATCGTGGAGGTGCCCGTGCTGGGTCCCGTGATCCTCGCTGCGTCGCGCAGCGACAAGATGCGCCGTTTCGTGTCGGCTGCCCCGGGCACCAAGCAGGTCGTCGACCGCTTCATCGCGGGCGAGACCGTCGACCAGGTCATCCCGATCGTCAAGGACGCCGCGGCCAAGGGCCTCGAGGTCACCCTGGACGTCGTCGGCGAGGACATCACCACCGTCGAGCAGTCCCACGCCGCCCGCGACGCCTACCTGCAGCTGATCGGCCGGCTCGAGGAGCTCGGCCTGGGCACCCGGGCCGAGATGTCGGTCAAGCTCTCCATGTTCGGCCAGGCGCTGGAGGGCGGCCACGAGCTCGCCCTCGCCAACGTCCGCCCCGTCGTCGAGGCCGCCGCCGCCATCGGCACCACGGTTACGCTGGACGCGGAGGACCACACGACCCTCGACTCGATGTTCGCCATCCACGAGGAACTGCGGAAGGACTTCCCGCAGACTGGCTGCGTCATCCAGGCGTACCTCTTCCGCACCGAGGACGACGCCCGCCGCCTGGCCGCCGCCGGCAGCCGTGTGCGTATCGTGAAGGGCGCGTACAAGGAGCCCGCCTCCGTCGCGTACCAGGACAAGGCGGAGATCGACAAGGCGTTCGTCCGGATCATCAAGATCCTCATGGCGGGCGAGGGCTATCCGATGATCGGGTCGCACGACCCGCGTCTGATCGCCATCACACAGGAGCTGGCCCGGCAGGCGGGCCGCAAGCTGGACGAGTACGAGTTCCAGATGCTGTACGGAATCCGCAGCGAGGAGCACGTCCGCCTGGCCGCCGAGGGCCACCGGATGCGCGTCTACACGGCGTACGGCACCGACTGGTACGGCTACTTCATGCGCCGGCTGGCCGAGAAGCCCGCGAACCTGCTGTTCTTCGCCCGGTCCATCCTCACCAAGGGCTGACCCCCGACATCCCCCCGCAGAGCCCCGAAGGAGAAACGGAACCCATGGACGCTGTGACCCAGGTCCCCGCCCCGGTCAACGAGCCGGTCCACGGCTACGCCCCCGGCAGCCCCGAGCGCGCCCGCCTCGAGGCCAAGCTCAAGGAGCTGGCGGCCAACCCGATCGACCTGCCGATGACCATCGGCGGCGAGAAGCGCATGGGCGGCGGCGAGCCGTTCAAGGTCGTCCAGCCGCACAACCACGCCGCTGTGCTCGGCACCTTCCACCACGCCACGCAGGCCGACGCCCAGGACGCGATCGACGCCGCCCTCGCCGCCGCCCCGGCCTGGCGCGCGATGTCCTTCGACGACCGCGCCGCGATCATCCTGCGCGCCGCCGAGCTGCTGTCCGGCCCCTGGCGCGAGACGCTGGCCGCCTCCACCATGCTGGGCCAGTCCAAGACCGCCCAGCAGGCCGAGATCGACACCCCCTGCGAGCTCGTCGACTTCTGGCGCTTCAACGTGCACTTCGCGCGCCAGATCCTCGCCGAGCAGCCGGTCGCCAACTCCGCCGGCGTGTGGAACCGCAGCGACCACCGGCCGCTGGAGGGCTTCGTCTACGCGATCACGCCCTTCAACTTCACCGCCATCGCCGGCAACCTGCCGACCGCCCCGGCCCTCATGGGCAACGTGGTCGTCTGGAAGCCGTCCCCCACCCAGACCCACTCCGCCGTGCTGCTGATGCAGCTCCTGGAGGAGGCGGGCCTGCCCAAGGGCGTCATCAACCTGGTGACCGGCGACGGCATCGCCGTCTCCGAGGTGGCCCTGAACCACCCCGAGCTGGCCGGCATCCACTTCACCGGCTCGACCAAGACCTTCCAGCACCTGTGGAAGACGGTCGGCAACAACATCGAGAAGTACAAGTCCTACCCGCGCCTGGTCGGCGAGACCGGCGGCAAGGACTTCGTCGTCGCCCACCCGAGCGCCGACCGCGCGGTCCTGAAGACCGCCCTGACCCGCGGCTCCTTCGAGTTCCAGGGCCAGAAGTGCTCGGCCTCCTCCCGCGCCTACGTCCCCCGCTCCATCTGGGAGGACGGCTTCAAGGAGGAGTTCGCGGCCGAGGTCGACGGCATCACCATGGGTGACGTCACCGACCTGTCGAACTTCATCGGCGCCGTCATCGACGACCGCGCCTTCGCCAAGAACAAGGCCGCGATCGACCGCGCCAAGGCCGACCCGGCCTGCACGATCGTCGCCGGCGGCACCTACGACGACTCGGTGGGCTACTTCGTCCGCCCGACCGTCATCGAGTGCACCGACCCGGAGAACGAGGTCTTCACGACCGAGTACTTCGGCCCGGTCCTCGCCGTCCACGTCTACGAGGACGCCGACTTCGACGCGATGCTCGCCCAGATGGAGTCCGTCTCGGCGTACGCGCTGACCGGCGCCGTCATCGCGAACGACCGCGCCGCGGCCGCCGACGCCATGGCCAAGCTGCGCTTCGCCGCCGGCAACTTCTACATCAACGACAAGTCGACCGGTGCCGTGGTCGGCCAGCAGCCGTTCGGCGGCGGCCGCGCCTCCGGCACCAACGACAAGGCCGGCGCCGCGTCCAACCTGACGCGCTGGGTCTCGACCCGCTCCATCAAGGAGACCCTGGTCGCGCCGACCGACTACCGCTACCCGCACATGGGCTGACCCGCCCCGTAGCTGCACTCCGCCCCCGTCCGGCCTGCTGGCCCGGCGGGGGCGGAGTGCTGTCCGGCGGGGGGCGGTCTCCCGGCGGACACCGCTCTACCCCCACCCCGCCACGATCAGCGACAGCCCCGCCGCGAACCCGCCTCCCAGCAGCACCAGGTACGGCCCGTACAGATGCCGCAGGCGCCGCCCCGCGGCACCCAGCGCCGCGAAGGCGAGCCCCACGCCCACCGTCCGCACGGAGCGCGCCGCCCCCGCCTCCACGGCGAAGTCACCGGGCGCCACGTGCGCCCGCCCCGCGGCCGCCGCGTACACCTTGAACGGCACGCCGTTCCACGGCTGGTGCGCCACGGCCGCGGCCCCCTCGGCGGAGAGCTCCCGTACGGCCTCCGTGTGCATCCGCGGCGTCGTCAGCGGCGCCGGCAGCCGCACGCCGGACGCGGCCACCTGCAGGGCGAGCAACCCGCCGACGAGCGTCCCCGCGAGCGCGGCGACCGACAGCCGCAGCGCCGCACGGGGCGCCGCCGCGCAGGCGACGGCCAGGAACAGCTCCGGCATCAGCGGCCAGCTCAGGGCCTCGGCGAACGCCCAGGCGAACGCGAGCGGCAGTCCCCGGCGGGACGCCACGACGGCGGCGGTGCGGCGGCGCAGCGCGCAGTCCCGCTCCGGGTGCGCGGCCGCCTCGCCGGCGAGCTCCGCGACGGCGGCGCGGGCCCGCCCGGGGGAGACGGGGCCGTACAGCGGCTCGCCGATGCGCACCCGCACCAGGGCGGGGCGGAGCCGCCCGTGCTTGGGCAGCAGCCGGTCCGTGCCCGCCAGCCCCACCGGCACCACGGGCACCCCCGCCTGCTCGGCGAGCAGCAGCGCGCCCCGGTGGAACCCGCCGAGCCCGCCGTCCTTCCCCCGCGTGCCCTCCGGGAAGAGCACCACGGCGCGCCCCGCGCGCAACTCGCCGGCCGTCCCCAGCAGGTCCCCGAGCCCGCCGCCGGTGCGCCGCACGGGGAACCCCGCGGCCAGCCACCGGCACACCCGGCGCCGCCCCGGGCGCGCGAACCAGTAGTCGGCCGCGGCCCCGATCAGCGGCGCGTGGCGCGCGTCGAGCGCGGCGAGCAGCGCCGCGGTGTCGGCGTGCGAGGAGTGGTTGGCGACGACGACGCAGCCGCCCCGCGGGAGCCGGCCGCGCCGGGAGACCCCACCGGTGAGGGTGAGCGCCACCAGCCACAGCGCACGGCGCAGCCAGGCGGCGAGAACGGCCCGCCGGGGAGCGCGGGGCGCCCGGGGCGCCCGCCCCGCGGGTGCCTGGGCGGGGCCGGACGCAGAGGCGGACCACACACCCGGGCCGCCCCGTGCACGTGCCCTGAAGCCTCGCCCGCCGCGCACCCCGGCCGGGGCGCCCACGAGGCGGCGGTGCGGCCCGCCGGGACCTGCATGAGGCCCCCGGCGGGCACTGCGTCCTGCCGGAAGCGGCGTGCACGGGGCGCCCTGGACGGGGCCGGCGGCCCGGCGGGCCCCTACGTTCGCCTGCGTCGCGCGCCGCAGCGGCCCCCGCACCGCCCGCCCCAGGCGGCTGCGGAGCGCCGCCGCCCGGGCGCCGCGCCGGTGCCCCCGCCCCGTGCCGGGGCGCCCGTACGTCCCTCCTCGTGCGCGCCGCGCGGCTCGCGCGGCCGGGCCGCGGCGCAGCCGCCCCGTGCGCAGGGATCCGGAGGGAGAGGCCGGAGAGGCCGGAGAGGTCGCCGTCACAGCGTCACCACCATGGCCAGGAGCAGGGCGAGGAGGAGGGAGTCGATGCGGTCGAGGAGGCCGCCGAAGCCCGGCAGCCAGGTGCCGGCGTCCTTGACGCCCGCCTCCCGCTTGAGCATGGATTCGAGCAGGTCGCCCAGGACGCTGCCGGCCAGGACCGCGGCCCACAGCGTGACGGTGAAGGCACCCGCCACGTCCAGTCCCGCGGCCACGGCCATGCCCGCGCCGAGGACGCCCGCCCAGGTCTTGGCGGGGGAGTGGGGGGACAGCGGGCGGGCGAGGGCGCCGCCGAGGGGGCGCAGGAGCATGCCGCCGCACCAAGCGCCCACGTCGCCGAACGCGACCGCCACGGCGACGGCGATCGCGGTGCCGTCCAGTAGCACGAGTCCGGTCAGCGCGACGGGAATCCACAGCAGGCCGAAGACCGTACGGGCCGCGCGCTCGCCGCCCCGTGCGGTGTCGCCCGACAGCACCGCGGGCAGCACGCCGGCGATGGTGAGCAGGGCGAAGGTCCGCAGGTCCAGGGCGTCCGCGAGGCGCCAGTGCTCCAGCAGGGCCAGGAGCGGCAGGAGGAGCACCGCGGCGCGCAGCACCGCCCGTTCACCCCGCCCCAGGCGGGCCAGCCGGGCGTACTCGCCGACCGCGATCAGCCCCAGCAGCCAGACCAGGGCCGCGGCCCCCAGCTCGTGCAGGAACATCGCCCCGAGGAAGAGGGGGGCCGAGACGGCCCAGGTCAGCCAGCGGCGCCGCAGCTCGCGGCGCATCGCCACGCGCGCGGGGAGGCAGGTCACCGCCAGGCCGCCCGCGCCGAGCACCCCGGCGACCACGGGTATGACACGGGGCAGGACGTCGCTCGTGTACAGCGTGCTCACCGGGCCGCACCCGCCTCGCCCAGCACCCGCCACAGCCGGCCCAGCCGGAGGGCCGCCGTCAGCGCCGAGCCCACCGCCACGACGGCCAGCACGGGCACGGCCCAGCCCGTGGCGGCGGCCACGACGGGCAGCAGGCACCGCTCCGTCTTGCCGACCGGCCCGCCGTTGAGCCGCTCGGCCCCCGCCGCCGCGCCCGCGAGGGACACCCACGAGGGCAGCGTCGAGGCGAGCGCGGCCGTGGCCACGAGCCACGGCGGAGCGAGCGTCAGGAAGCCGGCCAGGACGAGCAGATCGGCGGCGCGGTCGCCGAGTTCGTTCAGGACGGAGCCCCGGCGCGTGGTGCGCCCCGTGTCGCGGGCGAGCGCGCCGTCGAGGTTGGCGAAGGCGAGCCGGGCCGCCAGCAGCAGGGCGACGGGAGCGGCGGCCGCCGGTGCGGGCAGCAGCGCGAGCGCTGCCCCCGCACCCGCCGCGCAGAGCACGCCGGCGGCGGTGAGGGTGTCCGGTGACACGCCGCGCCGGGCGAGCGCGGCGCGCAGCCCGCCGAGGCGGGCCGCGTACCAGGGCTTGAGTGCGTACAGGCCGTTCATGGGCCCCACTTTCGCCGCAGGGGGCGGGGCCGTGGATCGGCGGGGGTACTCAAACCCCTACTCAGTCGCTACTCAGTACGAGCCGGGCGGTCCTGCGGGAGCGCCCCGGGCACCTGGCCGTCTCAGATAGTAGGAAGCCCGAGTAATTGTGCAGACAGCGCGGTACAGCTGTCCTAGCGTGGAGGAAGCCGAACGTGCGCTCCATCGAGCGACAAGCGGTTGCGGCCCCGTGCGCGAGCGCAGGCGATCCCTGCGGCACCCCGGCCCCCGCCCCTTCCCCGGCGCTCTTCCCACCGCTCCCGGGGCCCCGCAGCCGGTGCCCCCTCCCGCAGACGCAGCAGAGGAGACGTGACTCCCATGGCCGAAACCGCCGTCCGCAGGACCCGCCGCATCGCCCGTACGGCCGACCGCACGGACCGCACGATCGACCGGATGAACGCCGCCGCCGCACTCCAGCGGGCGCTGGACCGCCGGGACAACGGCGGCGTGACCGGCCACTGAGGGCCCGGCAGGTACGCCGTCAGCCCCGCCGCGCGGGGCGGACGACGTCGAAGTGGTCGATGCGGGCGCCGTTCTCCGCCAGTGCGGTCACCCGCAGCCGCGGGCGCCCGCCCCGTGCGGCCGGCTCGGCCTCGACCGCGAGGAACGAGAAGCCGGTGTAGCGCACGCGCGACCACTCCACCGTCTCCGGGTGCTTCACCCGCCCCTCCTCCCAGAAGTAGCTCTCCACGCCCTCCAGGTCCCTGACGTGGCCCTCGTAGCTGTCCGGCACCGGGAAGTCGTAGAGCGACTTCCCGGCCCCGCCGGCGGTCACGTAGACGATGCCGTCGCGCGTGGAGTCGGCGGTGCCGCCGATGGGCACCTCCCGCCCCACGCGCGTGCCGCGGAGCGCGTCGGTGCGCTCGTAGACGTGGTTGTGGCCGTTGATGACGAGGTCGACCCCGTGCTTCCCGAAGAGCGGCAGCCACTGCTCCCGCACCGCCCCGTCCGAGGCGTGCGCCTTCGTCGTGGAGAAGGCGCAGTGGTGGAAGAAGACGACGAGGAAGTCGAGGCCGCGCGTGCGGCGCAGTTCGCCCAGCCGGCGGTCGAGCCAGGCGGTCTGCCGGCCGTCGCTGTAGCCGGTGTTCGCGGTGATCTCGTGGGAGATGTCGTTGGCGTCCAGGGCGACGATGCCCACGTTGCCGTAGACGAAGGAGTAGACGCCCGGGGCGCCCACGGGGTCGAAGCCGTTCCGCGGGAGGGACCAGCGGGCGATCTGGCCCCCGTAGCCGTCGGGCGAGTACCAGGCCTCCATGTCGTGGTTGCCGGTGGTCACCATCCAGGGCACGGACGCGGCCACCGACTCCGTCTGGGCGAGGAACTGGTCCCACACGCGCGCGTCGTAGACGTCGGTGGGCTTGCCCGCCCCGCTGTCGTCGGCGTAGCAGATGTCGCCCGCGTGCAGGTGGAAGGCGGGGTTCTGGCCCAGGATCAGCTGGTCGTTGGCCAGGGCCTGGTAGCCGACACCCTGGTCGCCGAAGGCGGTGAAGGTGAACCGCTCCGCCTTGCCGCCCTTCTCCGGCCGCTCCGGCGCGGTGCGGAAGGTGCCGATGCGGGCGAAGTGGCGCGGGTCGGCCGGGTCGTGGCCGTCGTGCCCCACCCCGTAGTAGTACGTCCGGCCGGGCCTGAGGTTGTCCAGCGCCGCGTGCAGGTACACCTGGTCGACGGCGGGGAGCTTCTTCGACAGCGGCGGGGTGTGCAGGGTGCGCACCTCGGCGTCCAGCTTCACGCCGAGGTCCCACGGCGCGAGGCCCACCCGCACGTAGGGCCGCTTCACCGCGAACGGCACCTGCCAGGAGACCCGCATCTGCGTCCGCGGGTCGGCGCCGAACGCCAGGTGCCGGCCGAAGGGCGCGACGTGCCGGCCGTCGACCCGCGACGTGGCGGGGGCGTCCAGCAGGGCAGGTGAGGGGGCCGGGCCGGCGTACGCCCGCCCGGCGCCGCCCAGGACGCCGGTGCCCGCCGCGGCCCCGGCCGTGACCGCGCCGGCGCGCAGCACGCCGCGCCGGGTGAGGGGCCGGGCGAGCCGGGCCCGCAGGTACGCGTGCTGCTCGGCCATCGTCATGCGGCCCGCGAGGCGCTCGGGGATCCCTACGCGTGGTGTGTCCATGACGGCAACGTGCCAGGAAGCGGCAACTTCGTTGCGGACTTTGGGTGAACGTGACCTGACTGGAGCGCAATCCGTCCGCATGGTGGACGGTGTGTGTCATCCAGCGGGACGGGAGAGTACGGTCCCGGTATGTCTCGCAGCATTCGCCTCGCAGTGATCCCCGGTGACGGAATCGGCCGGGAAGTCGTGGCCCAGGGCCTCAAGGTGCTCTCGGCGGTCCTCCCCTCCGACGTGAAGCTGGAGACCGAGGAGTACGACCTCGGTGCCCGGCGCTACCACGCGACCGGCGAGGTCCTGCCCGACGCCGTCCTCGAGTCCCTCAAGGGCCACGACGCGATCCTGCTCGGGGCGATCGGCGACCCCTCCGTGCCCGCCGGCGTCCTGGAGCGCGGTCTGCTGCTCAAGCTGCGGTTCGCCTTCGACCACTACGTGAACCTGCGCCCCTCGAAGCTCTTCCCGCACACGGCCACCCCGCTGGCCGGCCGCCCCGACATCGACTTCGTCGTCGTCCGCGAGGGCACCGAGGGCCCGTACACCGGCAACGGCGGCTCCCTGCGCACCGGCACCCCCGCCGAGGTCGCCACCGAGGTCAGCGTCAACACCGCCCTGGGCGTGGAGCGCGTGGTGCGCGACGCCTACGAGCGGGCCCAGGCCCGCTCCCGCAAGAAGCTGACCCTCGTCCACAAGAACAACGTCCTCGTCTACGCCGGACAGCTGTGGAAGAGCACCTTCGACCGGGTCGGCCGGGAGTACCCCGAGGTCACCACCGACTACCTGCACGTGGACGCGGCGACCATCTTCATGGTCACGCAGCCCGAGCGGTTCGACGTGATCGTCACCGACAACCTCTTCGGCGACATCCTCACCGACCTCGCCGCGGCCGTGACGGGCGGCATCGGTCTCGCCGCCTCGGGCAACATCAACCCCGACGGCGCGTTCCCGTCCATGTTCGAGCCCGTCCACGGCTCCGCGCCCGACATCGCGGGCACCGGCAAGGCCGACCCGACGGCCACGGTGCTCTCCGTCGCCCTGCTGCTGCGCCACCTCGGCCACGAGGCCGAGGCCGCCCGCATCGAGACGGCGGTGGCCGAGGACCTCGCCGAGCGCGACGGCGCCGCGCCGCGCTCGACGGACGAGACCGGAGACGCCCTCGCCCGGCGCGTAGCCGGCTAGCCCCCAGCCGCTGACTCAGCGCGCGGTGGGGTGCGACCATCGACCCGGGCCGCGCGCACGTTTTCCGTCCACGGCCCCACGAGCGATAATCGAACGTGGGGCCGCGGCATGAGGGGAAGCTCGGATGTCCTGACACCGTCAGGGACGGGGCGAGCTCGCGGTCCGCCACACACAAAGGTGAAGGACACGCACTCATGACGACGCCCACGATCGAGCTCAAGCCCTCTTCGCACCCGCTGTCGGACGCGGAGCGGGAGCAGATCCTGGCCAACCCCGGCTTCGGCCGCCACTTCACCGACCACATGGTCACGATCAAGTGGACGGAAGGCCGGGGCTGGCACGACGGCCAGCTCGTTCCGTACGCGCCGCTGTCGATCGACCCGGCGAACATGACGCTGCACTACGCGCAGACGATCTTCGAGGGCGCCAAGGCGTACCGCCAGCCCGACGGCTCCGTGGCCATCTTCCGGCCGGAGGAGAACGCCCGCCGCCTGCAGGCCTCCGCCCGCCGCCTGGCCATGCCCGAACTGCCCGTCGAGACCTTCATCGAGGCGTGCGACGCCCTGGTGAAGCAGGACAACGCCTGGGTGCCCGGTTCCGGCGAGGCCTCGCTGTACCTGCGCCCGTTCATGTTCGCGACCGAGGTGGGCCTGGGCGTCCGCCCGGCCAACGAGTACATGTTCGTGGTCATCGCCTCGCCCGCCGGCGCCTACTTCCCCGGCGGTGTGAAGCCGGTCTCGGTGTGGCTGAGCGAGGAGTACGTGCGCGCGTGCCCCGGCGGCACCGGCGCCGCCAAGGCCGGCGGCAACTACGCGGCCTCCCTCGTCGCCCAGGCCCAGGCCATGGAGCACGGCTGCGACCAGGTCGTCTGGCTGGACGCCATCGAGCGCCGCTGGATCGAGGAAATGGGCGGCATGAACCTGTACTTCGTGTACGGAGACAAGATCGTCACCCCCGAGCTCACCGGCTCGCTCCTCCCCGGCATCACCCGCGCCTCGCTGATGACGATCGCCGCCGACCTCGGCTACGAGGTCGCCGAGGGCCGCATCTCCGTGGACGACTGGAAGAACGGCTGCACCGACGGCACCCTCACCGAGGTCTTCGCCTGCGGCACCGCCGCCGTCATCACCCCGGTCGGCACCGTGAAGTCGGCCCGTGACGGCTGGACGGTCGCCGACGGCCGGCCGGGCGAGGTCACGATGAAGCTCCGCAAGGCGCTCCTCGACATCCAGACCGGCGCCGCCGAGGACACCCACGGCTGGATGCACCCCCTGGGCTGAGCCACGTACGCGTGCTCGCGTGCGTTGCGCCGTGAACGCAACGCACGCAAGTACTCATGATCGTTGCCGCCCGGACCCTTGTCCGGCCCCGTGCGTTCCGCCACCGTGATCGACCATGGGACAGCACTGGAAGAAGATCTGGGTCGGTTCGGCCGGCAACATGGTCGAGTGGTTCGACTGGTTCGTCTACGCGTCGTTCGCGACGTACTTCGCGGGCGCCTTCTTCCCCGCGGGCAACGACACCGCGAAGCTGATGAACACCGCCGGCATCTTCGCCGTCGGCTTCTTCATGCGCCCCGTGGGTGGCTGGCTGCTCGGCCGGATCGGTGACCGCAAGGGCCGCAAGGCGGCGCTCACGACGACCGTCACCCTGATGTCCGCCTCCGCCGTGCTCATCGCGGTCGCCCCGACCTACGCGGTCGCCGGCTACGGCGGCGTCGCCGTCCTCCTCGTCGCCCGGCTGCTGCAGGGCCTGTCGGTGGGAGGGGAGTACGCGGCCAGCGCCACGTACCTGACGGAGGCCTCCGCGCCGGGCCGCCGCGGCTTCGCCTCCAGCTTCCAGTACGTCTCCATGACGGCGGGGCAGATCCTCGGCCTGGGGCTGCAGATCGTGCTGCAGCACACGCTCTCCAGCAGTGAGCTGCACAGCTGGGGCTGGCGCATCCCCTTCATCGTGGGCGCGCTCGGGGCGGCCGTCATCTTCTACCTCCGGCGCAACATGCTGGAGACGGAGGCGTACACGGAGGCCACCGCGGAGACCGCCGGGGAAGGCGCCGGGGAGAGCGCCGCGCAGGCGGCGGAGCGCGGCACCATCCGCGCCCTCATGCGGCACAAGCGCGAGGCCTTCCTCGTCATCGCCCTCACCATGGGCGGCACCGTCGCGTACTACACGTACACGACCTACCTGACGAAGTACCTCTCCAACAGCGCGGGCCTGCCCAAGCAGACCGCCACCCTGGTCAGCTTCTGCGCGCTGATCGTCTTCGCCTGTCTGCAGCCCCTCGCGGGCGCCCTCTCCGACCGCATCGGCCGCCGCCCCCTGCTGATCACCTTCGCGGTGGGCTCGACCTTCCTGACCGTGCCGATCATGACGCTGCTCAAGCACGCCGGCTCGTTCTGGCCGGCCCTCGGCCTGTCCCTGCTCGCCCTGGTCGTCGTCACCGGCTACACCTCGATCAACGCCTGCGTGAAGGCCGAGCTGTTCCCGACGGGCATCCGCTCGCTGGGCGTCGCCCTGCCGTACGCGATCGCCAACGCGCTCTTCGGCGGCACGGCCGAGTACGTGGCCCTGTGGTTCAAGAAGGGCGGCATCGAGTCGGGCTTCTACTGGTACGTGGCGGGCTGCGCCGCGGTGTCGCTGGTCGTCTACCTGACGATGCGGGAGACGCGCGACATCGACCTCAAGCGGGTGGGGGCCGCGCCCGAGGCGCTTCCGGAGACGGACGCGGGCAAGGACGCGGGCAGGGTGCCCGCATCCTGAGACCCGCCCGCACCGCGGGCCCGGCGTGTGCCAGGATGCACCTATGCTCCCGTTCGCCATGATTATTGGCAGCAGGCGCGCCGGTCCGCAGTGACCGCCCCGTACCACCCCGTACGGAGCGGACACCGTCGTCCCAGACCCGCGCGCAGACCTCTCGCACCCGCGAGAGGTTTTTGTGTTTTCCGGACCACCCCACGCCGGAGGACGCAGGGCGAGGGTGAGCATGGGGACGGTGGAACGGGTAATTCCGGTAGACCGACATCCTCACAGGAGTCAGAGCAGCATGACGGACGCAACCGACGGCCCCGACGATCGCTTTCACGTCTTCGACACCACCCTGCGCGACGGCGCGCAGCGCGAGGGCATCAACCTCACCGTCGCGGACAAGCTGACCATCGCCCGGCACCTGGACGACTTCGGCGTCGGCTTCATCGAGGGCGGCTGGCCGGGCGCCAACCCCCGCGACACCGAGTTCTTCCAGCGCGCCCGGGAGGAGATCGGCCTCCGCCACGCGCAGCTCGTCGCCTTCGGCGCGACGCGCAAGGCGGGCGTGCGGGCCGAGGACGACCCGCAGGTCGCCGCGCTGCTCGACTCCGGCGCCCCGGTGATCACCCTCGTCGCCAAGTCCCACGACCGGCACGTCGAACTCGCCCTGCGCACCACCCTCGACGAGAACCTCGCCATGGTGCGGGACACCGTCTCCTACCTGCGCGGGCACGGCCGCCGCGTCTTCGTCGACTGCGAGCACTTCTTCGACGGCCACCGGGCCAACCCGGAGTACGCCCTGCAGGTCGTCCGCACCGCGCACGAGGCGGGCGCCGACGTCGTCGTGCTGTGCGACACCAACGGCGGCATGCTCCCCGCCCAGGTCGGCGCGACCGTGCGGGAGGTCATCGAGGCGACCGGCGCCCGCCTCGGCATCCACGCGCAGGACGACACCGGCTGCGCGGTCGCCAACACCCTCGCCGCCGTGGACGCCGGCGCCACGCACGTGCAGTGCACCGCCAACGGCTACGGCGAGCGCGTCGGCAACGCCAACCTCTTCCCCGTCGTCGCCGCCCTGGAGCTCAAGTACGACCGCCGGGTGCTGCCCGCGGGGGCGCTGGCCGAGATGACGCGCATCTCGCACGCCATCGCCGAGGTCGTCAACCTCACGCCGTCCACGCACCAGCCCTACGTGGGCGTCTCGGCGTTCGCGCACAAGGCCGGCCTGCACGCCTCCGCGATCAAGGTCGACCCGGACCTGTACCAGCACATCGACCCCGAGCGGGTCGGCAACACCATGCGCATGCTGGTCTCCGACATGGCCGGCCGCGCCTCCATCGAGCTCAAGGGCAAGGAGCTGGGCGTCGACCTCGGCGGCGACCGGGAGCTGATCGGCCGCGTCGTGGGGCGGGTCAAGGAGCGCGAACTGGCGGGCTACACCTACGAGGCGGCCGACGCCTCCTTCGAGCTGCTGCTGCGCGAGGAGGCCGAGGGGCGCGCCCGGCGCTACTACCGCGTGGAGTCCTGGCGGGCCATCGCCGAGGACCGGCCGGACGGCATCCACGCCAACGAGGCCACCGTGAAGCTGTGGGCCAAGGGCGAGCGCATCGTCGCCACCGCCGAGGGCAACGGCCCCGTCGACGCCCTGGACCGGGCGCTGCGCGTCGCCCTGGAGCGCATCTATCCGCAGCTGGCCGCGCTCAAGCTGACCGACTACAAGGTGCGCATCCTGGAGGGCGGCCGCGGCACGGGGTCGATCACCCGCGTCCTGGTCTCCACGAGCGACGAGCGCGGCGAGTGGTCGACGGTCGGCGTCGCCGAGAACGTCATCGCCGCCTCGTGGCAGGCGCTCGACGACGCCTACGCGTACGGGCTGCTGCGGGCGGGCGTGGAGCCGCTGGAGTGAGCCGGGCGGCGCGCCCCGGAGCGCGGCCGGGGGCGCGCCGCAGCCGGTGCAGGCGGCACGGGCGTCACAGCCCCTGAGGTGCCAGCCCGGCGCCGAGCAGGTCGTACGCCCGCTCGGCGTCGGCGTGGGCCGCGGCCAGCACGGCATCGGTGACGCTCCCGGCCGAAAGGCGCACCCAATTGTCCCGCGCGAGGACGTGGTGGACGGCGATGACCTGCGTCGCCGCCAGCCGCGCCGTCACCTCGTCCGCCCCCGCCTCCGCCAGGGCCCCGGCCAGCGCCCGTTCGTCCTCGGCGACGTAGTGCACGAGGCGGGCCTGCAGGCTCCGCGTCGAGTAGAGCATGTCCCGGAAGGCCAGCACGGCGGGGACGTCGCACAGTCCCGTGACGGGGTCGCGGGCGTCGAGCCGCGCGTGGAAGTGGGCGCGCAGGGCGGCCAGCGGCGCCGTCCCGGGTTCCCGGTCGCGCACGACGCGGGCCGCCTCCCCCTGGTGGTCGGCGATGCGGTGGAGGGCCAGGTCCTCCTTGGCGGGGAAGTAGCGGAACAGCGTCGGCTTCGACACCTCCGCGGCCGCCGCCACCTCGGCCACCGACACCTGGTCGAAGCCGCGCTCCAGGAAGAGCGCGATGGCGACCTCGGACAGCGTCTGCCGCGTGCGCTGCTTCTTGCGCTCCCGCAGCCCCGTTTCCTCGTTCACGGGGCTCATCCTAGCAGAGCGAGCGTTACTCAGAATCTTTTGTTACTCAGTTGCATTTTCTGCCCGGGCCGTCTTTCATGAGGGCATGACGACGACCAACGCCGCCGAAGCGACGACCACTGCCGCCGTGACCCGTGCAGCCGACGTAACCGACGCATCCGCTGCAACCGACGCATCCGCCGCAACCGATGTCCTGATCGTGGGCGCCGGGCCCACCGGGCTCACCCTCGCCTGCACCCTCGCCCGCGCCGGAGCGGCCGTACGGATCATCGACAAGTCCCCGGAGTTCCACCGCGCCTCGCGCGGCAAGGGCCTCAACCAGCGCAGCCGCGAGTTCTTCTACGACCTCGGCGTGGAGGCCGAGGCCGCCGCCTCGGGCATCGAGCACATCACCCTGCGCAAGTACCGCGACGGCGTCGCGATAGCCGACACCGTCACCTTCGCCGACCGCACGCCGACGCCCGACACCCCGTACGCCAGCGGGCTGATCGTGCCGCAGTGGCGCACCGAGGAGATCCTGCGCGACAAGCTGGCGGAGTACGGCGTGGCGCCCGAACCCGGGTGCGAGCTGGCCGGGTTCACCCAGGGCGCGGACGGCGTCGTCGCGACGCTCGCCGACGGGCGGCGCATCGAGGCCGCCTACCTCGTGGGCTGCGACGGCGGCCACAGCCCCGTGCGCAAGGCCCTGGGCGTGGGTTTCGAGGGCGCGACCGACGCCGAGGAGTGCATGGTGATCGGCGACGTCCGCGCCGACGGGCTCGACCCCGCCTACTGGCACCAGTGGTTCGACGAGGAAGCGGCGGTCCTGCTCTGCCCGTTCCGCGGCAGCGCGCACTGGCAGCTGCAGGGCGTCCCCGAGCGCGATGCCGACGGGCGGCTGACCGCACCGACGCTGGAGTCGTTCCAGCGGCTCGTCGACCGCTGCTCCCGGGACGCCGGCATCCGGCTGTCCGACCCCACCTGGTTCTCCACCTACCGCATCAACGTCCGGATGGCCGACCGCTTCCGCGTCGGCCGGGTCTTCCTCGCCGGGGACGCGGCCCACGTCCACTCCATCGCGGGCGGCCTGGGCATGAACACCGGCATCCAGGACGCCTTCAACCTCGGCTGGAAGCTCGCGCACGTGGTGCTCGGCCGCGCCGCGCCGGGCCTGCTGGACACGTACGAGGAGGAGCGGCTGCCCGTCGCCGCCTGGACGCTGGACCTCACCGACGAGCGGCTGCGCGCCGTGGTCGAGGGCGTGAAGGAGGCGGGCGTCGGCACGGAGGCCGTCATCACGGACGACGTCACCACACTGGGCGTCGGCTACGGCTGGAGCTCGCTGGCATGGGGCGGGGCGAAGGCCGGCGGGCGGGCGCCCGACGCGCCCTGCCGGAACGGCCGGCTCTTCGACGTCTTCGCCGGGCCGCACTTCACGCTGCTCGGCTTCGGCCGGGGGAGCGCGGCGGCGCTCGCGGAGGCGGGGGAGAAGTGCGCGGACCTGCTGCGCACGCACCTCATCGAGGACGGGGACGACCTCGGCGGACACGCCCGCCGGGCGTACGGGGTGGAAGGGGACGGGCTCGTGCTCGTGCGGCCCGACAACCACATCGCGCTGAGCGCGGGTGCGGACCGAGGCGCCGAGGTCGTCGACCGTCTGCTGCGCCTCGGCCGGTGACACCGCACGGGGTCAGGCCTGCGGGGCGGCCTTGACCGCGGAGATGTCGAAGGTCAGCTTCACCTTGTCGCTGACCATCACCCCGCCGGTCTCCAGGGCGGCGTTCCAGGTCAGGCCCCAGTCGGAGCGCAGGATCTCGGCGCCGCCCTCGAAGCCGACGCGCTCGTTGCCGTAGACGTCGGTGGCCGACCCGTTGAACTCCAGGTCGATGGAGAGCGGGCGGGTGACGTCCTTGATGGTGAGGTCGCCGGTGATGCGGTAGCGGTCCCCGCCGAGCTGCTCGGCGGCGGTGGAGCGGAAGCGCATCAGCGGGAAGCGCTCGGCGTCGAAGAAGTCGTCGCCGCGCAGGTGGGCGTCGCGGTCCTTCATGCCGGTGTCGACGCTCGCGATCCGCACGTCGATGGCGGCGGTGGAGCGGGACGGATCGGTGCCGTCCAGGCCGAGGGTGCCCTCGTGCTCGGTGAAGGCGCCCTTGACGTTGGTGACCATGGCGTGGCGGACGGTGAAGCCGATGCTGCTGTGGGCGGGGTCGATGGTGTAGTCGCCGGTCAGGGCGGCCAGCGCGGGGTCGACGGCGCGCGGGGCGGTGGCGGTCGCGCTCTGCTTGCGGCTGAAGAGGCCCATGGTGTGCTCCTTGGCTGAGGTCGTTTCGCTCCGGCCAGATTCGTTGAACGTTCAACTTGACCGTGAAAGAACCGTAACGCGCTCTGGTTGAAAATTCAACATCCCTGTGCGGGTGAATTCCGGCCGACGCCGCCCCGGGGGCATTGCCACGCCCCCGGCCCCGTGCCACGGTGTGCCTCCGGCACCGCCTGCACCGTCCCGCACCACGCGCCCCGGGAGGACCCGCCGTGCTGTCCGGTTCCGCCGCACCCCTGCCGTCCGCCTGGACCCGCAGGGGATTCCTCGCCGCCTCCGTCGCCGGCACCCTCGGCCTCACCGCCGCCACAGCCCCCGCCGCCCGCGCCGACGACGAGGCCGCCTTCGCGGCCCTGCGCACCCGCTGGCGCGGCCTCATGCTCGGCACCGGCTTCGACCCCGCCGCGGAGCCCTACGCCTCCGCCCTGCGCCGCACCGGGGAGCTCGCCCGCACCTACCGCGCCACGCTCGCCCCCGGCCCGGGCTCGCTCTGGCCCGACGCCCCCTTCGACCCGCCCTCCGGCATCACCCGCAGCTACGCCCGCCTGCACGCCATGGCCCAG
The DNA here is from genome assembly GCF_024519335.1 of Streptomyces telluris. Lineage (NCBI taxonomy): Bacteria > Bacillati > Actinomycetota > Actinomycetes > Kitasatosporales > Streptomycetaceae > Streptomyces > Streptomyces telluris. The sequence continues at coordinate 176,106 of NZ_JANIID010000002.1, read as the reverse complement.
GCCCACGCCCAGCCCGGCACGGGGCTGACCGGCGACGCGGCCCTGGCCGCCGACACCCTCGCCGGGCTCGACCACGTCCACACCCGCGTCTACCACCCCGCCACCACCCGCTACGGCAACTGGTGGGAGTGGCAGATCGGCAGCCCCAGGCTCCTCCTCGACAGCCTCACCCTCCTGTACGACGAGGCCGGCGCCGCACGGCGCACCGCCTTCCTCGCCGCCGTCGACCACTTCGTCCCCGACGCGATGCTCGGCGACTACACCGGCACCAGCACCGGAGCCAACCGCGTCGACCTGTGCCGCGTCGTCGCCCTCCGCGGCATCCTCGGCGCCTCCGCCGCCAAGACCGCCCTCGCCCGCGACGCCCTCTCGCCCGTCCTCCCCTACGTGACCCGCGGCGACGGCCTCTACGCCGACGGCTCCTTCGTCCAGCACACCCGCGTCGCCTACTCCGGCACCTACGGCCAGGTGCTGCTCGACGGACTCGGCCGGCTCCTCGCCCTGCTGCGCGGCTCCCCCTGGGAGATCACCGACCCGGCCCGGCGGACGGTCTACGACAGCGTCGAGAACGCGTACGCCCCCCTCGTCCACGACGGGCTCGTCATGGACAGCGTCTCCGGCCGCGCCGTCAGCCGCGGCCTGCAGAGCGCCGACCCCGGCCGGCAGCAGCAGAGCGACCACCAGCGCGGCCACGCCCTCATCGCCGCCGTCGCCCTCCTCGCCAGCAGCGCGACCCCGGCCGAACGCGCCCGCTGGCACGCGATGATCAAGGGCTGGGCCGCCCGCGACACCACCCTCCCGCTGCTCACCGACCCCTCGCTCGGCGTCGCCGACCTCGCCCGCCTCGCCGCCGCCTGCGCCGCCCCCGTGCCCACCGCACCCGCCCCCGTGGGGCACCGCCTCTTCCCCGCCATGGACCGCGCCGTGCACCGCCGCCCCCGCTGGACGGCCAATCTCGCCATGGCCTCCGACCGCATCGCCCACTACGAGAACGGCAACGGTGAGCACCCGCGCGGCTGGCACACCGGCGCCGGAATGCTCTACTGGTGGCGCGCGGGCGACGGCGCCCCGTACACCGACGCCTTCTGGCCCACCGCCGACCCCTACCGGATGCCCGGCACCACCGCCTCCGCCAAGCGGCTCGCCGCCGGCGAAGGCGGCGCATGGGGCGAGCCCCGGCCCGACGTGCGCTGGGTCGGGGGAGTGACGGACGGCGAGTTCGCCGTCGCCGGCCAGCACCTCAAGGGGCTCTCCTCCACCCTGGAGGCCCGCAAGGTGTGGATCTTCGCCGCGGACGCCGTCGTCTGCCTGGGCGCCGGCATCACCGCGCGCGACGGCACCCCGGTCGGCACGACCGTCGAGCACCGCAACCTCGGCGCGCACGGGGCCCCCGCCCTCCTCGTCGACGGCGCGCCCCAGCCCGTCGCCGACGGCTGGAGCGCCCGCTACGAGGCCGCCCGCTGGATCCACCTCGAAGGCCACGGCGGCTACGTCCTCCCCGGCGGCGCCCCGCTCCACGCCCTGCGCGAGGCCCGCACCGGCGCCTGGCGCGACATCAACGCCGGCGGCGCCCCCGGCCCCCTCACCCGGCGCTACCTCACCCTCTGGCACCCCCACGGCACCGACCCCGACGACGCCGCCTACGCCTACCTCCTCATGCCCGGCGCGGGGCCCCGCGCCGTGGCCGCCCGCGCCGAGGACGACGCCTGGCTCGCCCTCCTCGCCAACACCGCCGCCTGCCAGGCCGCGCACCTGCCCGCCCTCGGCCTCACCGCCGCCGCCTTCTGGGCCCCCGGCGCCGCCGGCCCCCTCGCGGTCACGGCCCCCGCCGCCGTACTCGTCCGCGACCGCGGCCGGACCGCTACCCTCCATATGGCCGAACCGGTCCGGACCGGAATGCCCTTCGAGGTCGCCTGGGACCGCCCCGTGCGCCGGGTGACGGCGCGCGACGCCACGGTGCGCGTCCTGTCGACAGGCGACAGCCTCCGGCTGCGCGTCACCCCCGGCACCGCCTGCGCCCCCCACCGCTGCACCGTGACCCTGGAATGACCCGGTGTGACGCCGTCCGGGGCCGCGGACCCGTCAAGTTCGCCAGCCTACGGGTCAGAGGCAAGAGTTTTGTTGAACGTCTACAACCTCACCCCCCTATAGGGGGGACCCCTACTCCCGGCGGCTGCGCGGCTCTGTGCCGCCTGCCCACCAAAAGGCACATGACGTTGTATGGAAACGACATGAGTCCTGGGCGTCCTCGCCACGTACCGTCTATGCATGAGCAATCTCGAAGGTGCGCCCGTAGAGGCGAGTGACGTCCGTGGGCGCGTCGCCGAGCTGCACGCCATTCGCGAGCAGGTTCGGCGTGGTCCGAGCGAGCGGGCGACCCAGGCCCAGAAGGCCAAGGGGAAGCTGACTGCCCGGGAGCGTATCGACCTCCTGCTGGACGAAGGGTCCTTCTCGGAGGTGGAGCCGCTGCGCCGGCACCGCGCCTCGGGGTTCGGACTGGAGAGCAAGAAGCCCTACACCGACGGTGTGATCACCGGCTGGGGCACGGTGCACGGCCGCACCGTGTTCGTCTACGCGCACGACTTCCGGATCTTCGGCGGCGCGCTGGGCGAGGCCCACGCCACCAAGATCCACAAGATCATGGACATGGCCATCGCCGCCGGCGCGCCCCTGGTGTCGCTGAACGACGGTGCCGGTGCCCGTATCCAGGAGGGCGTCTCCGCCCTGGCCGGCTACGGCGGCATCTTCCAGCGCAACACCAAGGCCTCCGGCGTCATCCCGCAGATCTCCGTGATGCTCGGCCCCTGCGCGGGCGGCGCGGCCTACTCGCCGGCCCTGACCGACTTCGTGTTCATGGTCCGCGAGACCTCGCAGATGTTCATCACCGGCCCCGACGTCGTCCGCGCCGTCACCGGTGAGGAGATCACCCAGAACGGCCTCGGCGGCGCGGACGTGCACGCCGAGACCTCGGGCGTCGCGCACTTCGCGTACGACGACGAGGAGACCTGCCTGGAGGAGGTCCGCTACCTCCTCTCGCTGCTGCCGCAGAACAACCGCGAGAACCCGCCGCGCGTGGCGAGCGAGGACCCCGCCGACCGGCTGGGCGAGGCCCTGCTGGACCTGGTGCCCGCCGACGGCAACCGCCCGTACGACATGCGCAAGGTCATCGAGGAGATCGTCGACGAGGGCGAGTACCTGGAGGTCCACGAGCGCTGGGCCACCAACATCATCTGCTCCCTGGCCCGGCTGGACGGCCAGGTCGTCGGCATCGTCGCCAACCAGCCCCAGTCGCTGGCCGGCGTCCTCGACATCGAGGCCAGCGAGAAGGCCGCGCGCTTCATCCAGATGTGCGACGCCTTCAATATTCCGATCATCACTCTTCTGGACGTCCCCGGCTTCCTCCCGGGCGTCGACCAGGAGCACGGTGGAATCATCCGCCACGGCGCCAAGCTGCTGTACGCCTACTGCAACGCCACGGTGCCGCGCATCTCGGTCATCCTGCGCAAGGCCTACGGCGGCGCGTACATCGTCATGGACTCGCAGTCCATCGGCGCGGACCTGACCTACGCCTGGCCGACCAACGAGATCGCGGTGATGGGCGCCGAGGGCGCCGCCAACGTGATCTTCCGCAAGCAGATCGCCGAGGCGGACGACCCCGAGGCGATGCGGGCGCGCATGGTCAAGGAGTACAAGGCCGAGCTGATGCACCCGTACTACGCCGCCGAGCGCGGACTGATCGACGACGTGATCGACCCCGTCGAGACCCGGCAGGTGCTGATCCGCTCGCTGGCCATGCTGGCCACGAAGCACGCCGACCTGCCCTCCCGCAAGCACGGCAACCCGCCCCAGTAAGGGAGACACGCATGAACGACACGCTGGTACGCGTGGAGAAGGGCACGGCGGACGCCGAGGAGCTCGCGGCCGTCACCGCCGTCCTCCTCGCCCGCGCCGCCGCCACCAAGAACCACGCGGCGCCGCCCCGCCCGCGCCGCTCGACGGCCGTCTGGCGCCGCCTGGAGCGCACGCCGGGCTTCCGGGCGCCGCACAGCTGGCAGGGCTAGTACCCGCTTCACCACGCCGGACGGGCTTGATTCCGCTGAGACAGCGGAATCAAGCCCGTCCGGCGTTGAGCGCGGTCATCCGGGAAGGCATACGCAGAAGGCCCCCGCACACACTCCGTGAGGAGCGTGGTGCGGGGACCTCGTCGCGTCGGTGCGACCGACGCCTCACCGAAGGCGCGCCATCAGGGCGTGCTCGACCAGGGTGATCAGCGCGCTCTTCGCCTCGTTGCGGTGGCGGGCGTCCGTGGTGATGATCGGCGCGTCGGGGCCGATCTGCAGCGCCTCGCGGACCTCGTCCGGCGTGTAGGGCTGGTGTCCGTCGAAGCCGTTGAGGGCGATGACGAAGGGCAGGCCGCTGTTCTCGAAGTAGTCGACGGCGGGGAAGCAGTCGGCGAGGCGGCGGGTGTCGACGAGGACGACGGCGCCGATGGCGCCGCGGACCAGGTCGTCCCACATGAACCAGAAGCGGTCCTGACCGGGGGTACCGAACAGGTACAGGATCAGGTCCTGGTCCAGGGTGATGCGGCCGAAGTCCATGGCCACGGTCGTCGTGGTCTTGTCCGGCGCGTGGGTGAGGTCGTCGATGCCCGCCGAGGCGGACGTCATGACGGCTTCGGTCCGCAGCGGGTTGATCTCCGAGACCGCGCCGACGAACGTGGTCTTGCCCACGCCGAAACCGCCCGCCACCACGATCTTCGCGGAGGTGGTGGAGCGGGCTGCCTCGCCGCTAGAGGTTCCGAAGTCCACTGAGCACCCTTTCGAGCAGTGTCACGTCAGGCTGGCCGCCGGCGGACTCGTCGCCGCCGGGCTGATGGATGGCGACGAGTCCGGCCTCCGCCAAGTCGGCGACGAGGATTCGGGCGACGCCGAGGGGAATGGTGAGAAGTGCCGAGATCTCGGCGACCGACTTGATCTCGCGGCACAGGTGGCAGATGCGCTGGTGTTCCGGCAACTGCCCTTGGAGCTGGGCCGGCTGGGCCGTGGTGTGCACCAGCGCCTCGATGGCGAGCTGGTAGCGCGGCCGGGTCCGGCCGCCGGTCATTGCGTAGGGGCGGACCAGCGGGTTGTTCCGCTTGCCGCCGGAAGGGGACGAGGACGCCCTGCGGTGCGACGTCTGTGGTACTTGCGGGGGCCGTGCCGGCTCCGCCTGCGCACGCTGGCTTGGTGCGGAGGGGAAATTGAAGCGGTTCAGCGGAGGCTGAGCCTGCTGGTCATTGCCGTACGGGTAACCGCCGGGGGGCGTTGCCACGTCTCCTCCTCAACGTGCCTGTCTGCTGCTGGTCGCGCCACCGCACCCTATGGCGCGGTGGCGCGAAACGCACTGCCTCTTTGCTAGTTGAGAAGGCTCCCCTGCAGTTCGGCGCGGAGGTCCGGGGTGAGGACGTTGCCCGCGCGGTCGACGAGGAGGGCCATCTCGTAGCCGACGAGGCCGATGTCGCACTCGGGGTGCGCCAGCACGGCGAGGGAGGAGCCGTCGGAGATGGACATGATGAAGAGGAAGCCTCGTTCCATCTCCACCACGGTCTGGTTGACGGCGCCGCCTTCGAAGATGCGGGAGGCTCCGGCGGTCAGCGAGGTCAGGCCGGAGGCGACGGCCGCCAGCTGGTCGGCGCGGTCCCTCGGGAACCCTTCGGACATCGCCAGAAGGAGTCCGTCGGCGGAGACCACGACGGTGTGGGACACCCCTGGGGTGTTCTCCACGAAACTGGTGATCAACCAGTTCAGGTTCTGCGCCGCCTGGCTCATCGGGCTCACACTAACGCTCCTGATCGTAGGTGCCGCCGGGGCCGAAGCCCTGGTCGTGTTGCTCATGCTGCTCATGTGTGGTGGCCGAACCGCTGTCGGTCCCCACGGTGCGCCCCTGCTGGACACCGCGACGCAGGTTGCTGAGCCTGCCGCGTATGTCCTCCGGGGCACGGGAAATCTGGGAACCGCCCTGCGGCGTCTGCGCCGCCTTGCCCTCGATCAGATTGGCCTTGGGCACTCGGCGGGGCAGTCCGGAGGGGGTCACTCCGCCGGCCTTCGGGTCCCGGAGCTGCTCGGCACGGTGCCAGCGCTCGTCGTTCTCCGATCGCCAGTCGGGGCTTTCACCCTCGTGAGGCTGCTGTAGGTCCTGCTGGGGCTGCTCCGGTTCGCCGGCCCCCACGGCCTCTTCGACAGACTCGGACTGCTGCCACTGCGTCGCGCGTCGCGGCAGACCGGACCCGGTCAGCGAGTGGGAGCCGCTCGTAGAGGGGCCCGGACGGTCGAACTCTACGCGCTCGGGCTGCGCCGTGTCAGCGGGCGGCAGTGATTCCGAATCCGCTCCGTAACCCTGCGGGCCGCCGTCCTGGTACGCACCGGGCTGCTGCCACACGTCGTTGCGGGTCGGGACCTCGGGCTCGGCGTACGCCTGCTGCTGCGGGTAACCGGCCTCCGCGTAGCCCTGCTCGGCATAGCCCTGCTCGGCGTAGCCGGAGTCCGGGTAGCCGTGCTGCGGCTGCTGCTGCTCGTAGGACTGCTCGTACGGCTGCTCGGGCAGCGCCGGGAACTCCTCGGTCCGGTGCGGGCCCTGCTGGTCGTACTGCTGCTGGTCGTACGCCGGCTGCTGCTCGTGCTGCTGCGGCACCTCGTCGCGGAACAGCGGGCGGTTGTCCGCGGCCGCCTCCAGCGCCGCACGCCGCTCCTCACGGAGCCGGGAGCGGTTCACCGGGTCCAGCGTGGCGCCCGGGGCGCCCTGCTGCGGCTGCTCGTAGCGGGAGTCGTCGAAGCCGAGCTCCGCCGCGGTCCGCATGCGGTTCACGGCGCCGGCGTTGGCACCGGGCTGGGCGCCGGGGCCCGCCTGCTGCTGGCCCGGGACCATCTGGGAGACGGTGAAGTCGTCGCCGGACAGCTCGTCCTCGCCACCGCCACCGTGCGTGATCCGGTCCGGCAGCATGACCAGGGAGGTCGTGCCGGCCTGCTCGCCCGAGGGGCGCAGCTGGACGCGGATGCCGTGGCGCGTCGCCAGACGGCCGACCACGAACAGGCCCATGCGCTGGGAGATCGTGGCGTCCACGGTCGGCGGGTTGGCCAGCTTGTGGTTGATGTCCGCGAAGTCCTCGGCGGTCAGGCCGATGCCCTTGTCGTGGATCTCGACCATCACGCGGCCGTCGGGCAGCCGCGTCGCGGTGACCCGGACCTTGGTGTGCGGGGAGGAGAACGAGGTCGCGTTCTCCAGCAGCTCGGCCAGGAGGTGCACGAGGTCGGTCACGGCGAGGCCGTGGATCTCGGCGTCCGGGACGCCCGAGAGCTCGATGCGCTCGTAGGCCTCCACCTCGGAGGAGGCGGCGCGCAGCACGTCCACCAGCGGGACCGGCTGGTCCCAGCGGCGGCCGGGCTCCTCGCCGGCGAGGACCAGGAGGTTCTCGCCGTTGCGGCGCATACGGGTGGCCAGGTGGTCCAGGCGGAAGAGGTTCTCCAGCTGGTCCGGGTCCGCCTCGTGCTCCTCGAGCTCGGTGATCAGGTTCAGCTGACCCTCGATGAGGCTCTGGTTGCGGCGCGAGAGGTTGGTGAAGATCGCGTTGACGTTGCCACGGAGCAGGGCCTGCTCGGCGGCGAGCCGGACGGCCTCGCGGTGGACCTGGTCGAAGGCGCGGGCGACCTCGCCGATCTCGTCCCGGGTGGTGATCGGGATCGGCTGGACCCGGGTGTCGACCCGGCCCGGGTCGGTCCGCGACAGCTGGTCGACCAGCGCGGGCAGGCGCTGCTCGGCCACGTCGAAGGCGGCGCGGCGCAGGCGGCGCATGCTGCGGCTCATGGAGCGGGCCATCATGCCGGCCACGAAGAAGGCGAGCAGCAGGGCCACGACCATGACCGAGCCGTTGAGGATCGCGTCGCGCTGGGCGTCGGAGGAGATCTTCTCGGCCTCGTTCACCGCCTTGTCGGTGAGGTAGACCTCGACCGAGCGGTAGGCGTCGAACTTCGCCGTGGCGGCGTCCTGCCAGCCGGCCACGGTGATGCCCGCGGCCTCAAGCTGTTCCTTGGTCTTGCCCGCCATGATCGCGTTGGCGATCTTCTCCTGCTCCGACGACTTCGCCTTGGTGGCGATGGCGTCGTTGAGCCGGCTGATGTCGTCCTCGGTGCCGCTCGCGTCGTACTCGGCGCGGGCGATGTACTCGAGGAAGTAGTAGGAGGAGAAGGACGTGCGCTGGAGCTGCTGCTCCTTGGGGTCCTTGGCCGGCTTGACCAGCAGGTGGGTACCGATCGAGCGGTCGAGCGACTCGGCGGCCTTGGCCAGGGAGACGGCGTAGACCATGCGGCCGTAGGAGACGACGTTCTCGTTGCCCAGGCCCGAGCCCAGCTCGTTGGCGAAGGCCATGAGCGGGCGCTGGATGGCGCCGTAGCCGTCCTCGGTCTGCACGCCGGTCATCGCGGGCGTGTAGGCGCTCTTGCGCAGCTTGGGCAGCGTGCCCTCCGCCTCGCGGAAGAGCTTCATGCGGCGGCGCAGGCCCGCGGTGTCCGGCATGTCCTTGACGGTCTTGTCGAACTCGGCGCGGGCGGCGTCCGTGGCGTCCCGGGTCTTCTTGATGACCGGGTCGTCGGGGTTGTTCTGCAGGAGCGGCTGAGCCGTCAGGTCGCGCTCGTCGATCACCGCGTGGGCGTAGGTGGCCGCGGCGCGCACCACTCGCGCGGTGTTCGCGGCGTCCTTGGCCTGCTCCCAGGTGTCGACCTGCTCCTTGACGTGCAGGCCACCGACCACGACGGCCACGATCACGGGGATCATGAGGATCGCGTTCAGCTTGGCGGGCACCCGCCAGTTGCGGGGGGAGAACCGGCCGCCCGTGCCCCCGGAGGGAGCCGGGGTTTCGGGCACGCTCGAAGCAGGGGAAGGCGAAGGCGGCACCGCTCCGCGCGACGGCGGGGTGAAGTTGCCCCGCTCGTCCTGCGTCTGCTGTGCGGCGCCCGTCTTTCTGCGCGTCACTCGACCAACAACCTCTCGGCGTCGGCACCCGGGTTGTGTGCCGTTTTTCGGCTGAGCCGTTACTGCTCAGTTCCTGGAATTCCAGCACGTCGGGGGTGCGCATTCCAAACAGCGGGGGCTCCCGCCGGGCCACTCGATTTGCCCGACATAAAACGGGCATTAAGAGCGAGCGGCGCCAAATGGCGGGCGAAATGTGCGCACAGTGAAGTCGACCGAACGCGGTGGGTTGCCGCGTCCGGTCGATTCTCTGTCGAAACGTTATGAACTCTGCGTCGGGTCGTGTCCAATGCCACAGCCCCTCCGTAACGTTTCACGCGACGATCTGGGCGATGCGGAAGTTGTCGGCGAAGAGCAGACAAAGGGCCGGTGGAGAACCGGCGGAGAACCGACGAAAAGCTGACGAAGAGCTGACGAAGAGCTGACGAAGAGTTACTTCAGCCGGGCCATCAGGGCGTGCTCGACCAGGGTGATCAGCGCGCTCTTCGCCTCGCCGCGGTGGCGGGCGTCGGTCGTGATGATCGGCGTGTCCGGCCCGATCTGCAGCGCCTCGCGGACCTCTTCGGGGGCGTAGGGCTGGTGTCCGTCGAAGCCGTTGAGGGCGATGACGAAGGGCAGGCCGCTGTTCTCGAAGTAGTCGACGGCGGGGAAGCAGTCGGCGAGGCGGCGGGTGTCGACGAGGACGACGGCGCCGATCGCGCCGCGGACCAGGTCGTCCCACATGAACCAGAAGCGGTCCTGGCCCGGCGTACCGAAGAGATACAGGATGAGATCGTCATCCAGGGTGATACGGCCGAAATCCATCGCCACGGTCGTCGTGGTCTTGTCCTGAACGTGGCTCAGATCGTCGATGCCCGCCGAGGCGGACGTCATGACGGCTTCGGTCCGCAGCGGACTGATTTCCGAGACCGCGCCGACGAACGTGGTCTTGCCCACGCCGAAGCCGCCCGCCACCACGATCTTCGCGGAGGTGGTGGAGCGGCCCGCGCCGCCGCCGGCGACGCCTCCGCTAGAGCTTCCGAAGTCCACTGAGCACCCTTTCGAGCAGTGTCACATCCGGCGTCCCGCCGGACTCGCCGCTGCCGCCCGGCTGGTGGATCGCCACCATGCCGGCCTCCGCCAGGTCCGCGACCAGAATGCGCGCCACGCCGAGCGGCATGTTCAGCAGCGCCGAGACCTCGGCGACCGACTTGACCTCGCGGCACAGGTGGCAGATCCGCTGGTGCTCGGGGAGCAGGCTCCCGAGCACGGCCGGGTCGGCGGTGGAGCTGACCAGCGCCTCGATGGCGAGCTGGTAGCGCGGCCGGGTGCGACCGCCCGTCATGGCGTAGGGGCGGATCAGCGGCTCTTCGCCTTCACTCCCGTACGGCGCGTGATGAGAGGCACCGTACGGGCCGGGCGAGGCGGGCGGGGTCATGAATCCTCCGGACGGGACAGCAGGACTGGCAATAATGCCGTCGAGCGCGGGCCGGTGGGGGGTTTTCGGCCGTACGGTCGGACGGGATCAGCAGGAAACATCGGTCAGTTCAGCAGGCTGCCCTGCAGTTCGGCGCGGAGGTCCGGGGTGAGGACGTTGCCCGCGCGGTCGACGAGGAGGGCCATCTCGTAGCCGACGAGGCCGATGTCGCACTCGGGGTGCGCCAGCACGGCGAGGGAGGAGCCGTCGGAGATGGACATGATGAAGAGGAAGCCTCGTTCCATCTCCACCACGGTCTGGTTGACGGCGCCGCCTTCGAAGATGCGGGAGGCTCCGGCGGTCAGCGAGGTCAGGCCGGAGGCGACGGCCGCCAGCTGGTCGGCGCGGTCCCTCGGGAACCCTTCGGACATCGCCAGAAGGAGTCCGTCGGCGGAGACCACGACGGTGTGGGACACCCCTGGGGTGTTCTCCACGAAACTGGTGATCAACCAGTTCAGGTTCTGCGCCGCCTGGCTCATCGGACTCAACTAACGCTCCTGCTGGTAATCGGTCGGGTCAACGGTGTGGTTGCCCGTGGTCGTGTTGCCGGCCTGACGCCCCTGCTGGATGCCCCGGCGGAGGTTGGTCAGACGGCCGCGCACGTCGTCGGGTGCACGCGAGACCTGCGGGCCGACCTGCTGGATCGGCTGCGTCGTCTGCGCGGCGCCCTCGACGAGGTTCGCCTTGGGGACGCGGCGCGGCAGCCCGGAAGCGGTCTTGCCGCCCGCGGAGGGCTCGCGGACCTGCTCGGCCCGGCGCCACGTCTCGTCGTTGGGGGACTGGCGCCAGTTGTCGGCCGCGGCCTGCTGGGGCTGCTGGGCCGCGGGCGCCTGGCGGGTCTGCGGGACCGGGCGGGCCTGCGACGGCCGGGTCGGCCGGCCGGCCTGCGGGGTCCGGGGGACCGCGCCGAGCGGGCCGCGCTCCGGGTCCTGGAGGGACTGGCGCGGCTGGCGCTTCGGCAGGTTCTGACCGGAAGGCGCGTCCGGGGTCTGCTCCGGCGCGTCGGCCTGACCCTCGCCCGCGGCACCGCGGAACCAGTTGGACTCCAGCTCCTCGAACAGCGGCGAGCTGTGCCCCGACTCACGGAGAGCCGGCCGGGCGAACTGACCGGTGGTGCTGGTCAGCGGGTCGTCGTCGAGCTCCGGCTGAGCGAACTGGCCGGACGTGCTGTTCGGGGGGTCGCCCTGCACGGGGCGGGCGTACTGACCGGACGTGCTGCCGGGTGCCTCGCCGAGGGCGGGGCGGTCGTACTGGCCGGAGGTGCTGTTCGGGGTGTCGCCCTGCACGGGGCGGGCGAACTGGCCGGAGGTGCTGTTCGGGGCGTCGCCCTGCATGGGGCGGGCGAACTGGCCCGACGTGCTGTTCGGCGCGTCACCGCGCTGCGGACGGTCGAACCCGCCCGCGGCGCCCCGGGGCTCCGGAGCCGACCCGATCGCCGGGAACTCGGCGGTGTCGCCCGGCCCGCTCGGCAGAGCGGGGCGCGAGGCGGGGAACTGACCGGTGCCCTCGACGTCCTCGTGACCGCGCGGGCTGTCCTGCGCGGAGCGCGCGGAGCCGCTGCCGGCCACGGGCCAGTCGTCCACGGGGGCGGCGGGCGCCTTCGGGGCCTGGGGCGCGGCAGCGGGCTGCTCGCTGCCCCAGCTCGGGGCCTGACGGGCCGGAAGCTCGCCGGCGCCGTTGCCGCGGCCGGCCTGGCCGGCCTGGCCGGGACGGCCCTGCTGACCGGACTTGCCGGGCTGCTGCTGCTTGCCGCGGCCGCCGCCCTTGCCCGCCTGGGGCGGGGGCGGTACGGCGGCGGGGCCGCCGTTGCCACGGGTCGGCAGCGCGGGGCGGCCGCCGGGGCCCTGGGCGGGCGCACGGTCCGCACCGCCGCGCGGCGCGGCGTCGAAGAGGCTGCCCGCGGCGGGGTTGGCACCGCCACCGGGCGCCGGGGCGGGACGCGTCGGCAGACCGCTGTCGGTCGCACCCTGGCGCGGGGGCAGCGCGGGGCGCTGCTGGCCGGCGGCCGGGGGCACCTGACGGCGCGGCGCGGAGGCGGCGACGCCGGGGTTGCCGCCCGGGGCGCCGGGCGCACCGGTGCCGCCGGCAGGGGGAACGGCGCCGGGCATCGGCTTCTTGCCGCCCTGGGCGACGTCCACCGGCAGCATGACGAGCGCGGTCGTGCCGCCCGAGTCGGACGGACGGAGCTGGATGCGGATGCCGTGTCGCAGGGACAGGCGGCCGACCACGAACAGACCCATGCGGCGCGAGACCGAGACGTCCACGGTCGGCGGGCTGGCGAGCCGCTCGTTGATCGCGGCCAGGTCCTCCTGGGAGAGGCCGATGCCGGTGTCGTGGATCTCGACCAGCACCCGCCCGTCGGGCAGCGCGTGACCGGTGACCTTGACCTTGGTCTGCGGCGAGGAGAACGAGGTCGCGTTCTCGAGCAGCTCGGCGAGGAGGTGCACGAGGTCGTTGACGACGCGGCCGGCGACCTCGGTCGGCGGCACACCGCTCAGCTCGATGCGCTCGTACTGCTCCACCTCGGACGCGGCGGCACGGAGCACGTCGACGAGCGGGACGGGGCGGGTCCAGCGGCGGCCCGGCTCCTCGCCCGCGAGGACGAGGAGGTTTTCGCCGTTACGGCGCATGCGGGTCGCGAGGTGGTCGAGCTTGAACAGCGAGGACAGCTGGTCCGGGTCGGCCTCGCGGCTCTCGAGCTCGGAGATGAGCGAGAGCTGACGCTGGATGAGGCCCTGGCTCCGGCGCGAGAGGTTGGTGAACATCGCGTTGACGTTGCCCCGCAGAAGGGCCTGCTCGGCGGCGAGGCGGACGGCCTCGCGGTGCACGTCGTCGAAGGCCGCGGCCACCTTGCCGATCTCGTCGCGGCTGTGCACGCCGACGGACTCCACGGACGTGTCGACGTCCTGCGGGTCGGTCTCGGACAGCTGCTTGACGAGCTCGGGGAGACGGTCCTGGGCGACCCTCTGGGCGGTGTCCTGCAGACGGCGCAGCGAGCGCACCATGGAGCGGGCCACGACGAAGGCGCCGACGAGCGAGATGCCCAGAACGAGGATGATCAGAACACCGTTGAGGATCGCGTCCTGCTGGGCGTCCTCACGCAGCTCGAGGGCCTTCTGCTCCATCTGGGAGAGCAGGGTCTGCTCGATCTTGGACATCTCGCCGAGCTTGACCGACGCCAGGTCGTACCAGTCCTTGTAGGACTTCGGCTCGTTCTTGAGACCGTCCTGCTTGCTGAGGACGCGGTCGGTGTAGGTCTTCGCGGCCGTGATGTCCGCGTTGCCGCCGGTGATCGCCTGCAGCAGCTGCTGGGAGTCGCCGCCGCGGATGGCGATGAAGCGGCGGATGGCCTCGTTCTCGGCCTCGTACGCCTCGTGGCCGTACTGCTGGTCGTTGCCCGAGAGGTACGGGCCCTTCTTGTTGGCGAGGGCCGCACTGATCACGGCGCGCTGGATCGACGCGTACTCCTTGGCGGCGGAGAACGTCGCCAGCGCACGCGTGCTGGTGATCATTTCGGCGTTGCTGGTCGCCTGGGCCATGTCCTGGGACAGGGAGAGCAGCGCGTTGATCAGGCCGTCGTAGTTGTTGACGGTCCGCGCGATGTACTCGGGCTCGTTCTGGTAGGCGTTCTTGCGGACGTCCTGGATCTTCTTCAGCTGGCGGCTGATGTCGACCAGGGTGGTCTGCACACCGACCATCGTCGGGTCGGTCGGCTTCACGCCCTGGGTGGCCCCGGTGAAGGCGTTGATCGCCTGGTTGGTCTTCTCCTGCGACGCGGCGACCGCGTCGTCGTCGGTCAGACCCTTGGACAGCGGGCCGGCGGACTTGTCGCGCTCCTCCTGGAGCGCGTTGGCCAGCAGGGTCGCGCGACCGGTCATCTCCGTGAGGAGCTTCATGTGGTCGAGCTGCTCGACGTTGTTGAGCGCGTCGTTGATGCGCAGGCCACCCAGCGTCGTCGCGGCGACGACGGGCAGGGCCAGCAGGGATACGAGGCGGGTACTGATGCGCCAGTTGCGCAGGGCTATTCGTGAGCCGGGCCCACCGGGCAGCTTGGCCTTGTTCGTCTTGGCCTTCGCCTTTGACGTGGCCTGCTGGCGGTCTGCGGAACCGTCGCCCGCCGGCCCTTCGGCGGGCGTGCCGCGGTCGTTCGCACCGCGCGGCTCCGGCTCCGCCGCAGCGCTGCCATCCCTCTTGAAACGTCCCTGCACTAGCGTCGCAACCTCTGGACCAGGCGCCCCGCCGGTCGAAGGCGGGACGGTGTCGAGTCGTGGGGGGACCGCGGTTGCCCCCTGGCGGTCCGTGGAATTCCAGCACAGTGCCAGATCTCCAACAAGGCCGGTGCACCGCACCCGCACCGGCATCACGCTCAGTGCCGGAAATCGTCACGGGGCGTAGAGGACCAGGGCCTTTATAAGGGGCATAGATGGGCAAGTCGGCGGGCCGGTGGGGAGGGTCGTCCGGTGTCCCAGATTCCATGATCAGGAGCGGAACGTCAGGTTCAGCCCTGCAATGTCCGTTTCGTGAAAGCCGGAAGGCCGCCCGCTATGCGGCATTTTTCAGTGCTCTCGTGAGCAAACTCACAAGCAAGTCAGGACTTCTCCCGCGGACGCGTGGGGATAGGCGCGCCTAGCCTGTTCCTTTACGCAGGCCGCGAGAACACCCCCCGCGCACCCAGCGCACCACGACACCGCGAGGCAGCAAGTGAAGACCAGCACGACGAAGCTGACGTCCCGGAACGCGACCCCGAAGGCGAACCGCAAGACCGCCAACCCGCGCCGCACGACGCTCGTCCACCTCGACGACAGCGCCTCCCTGCGGATCGCCGAGGCCGTCGCCCACGCCACCGAGCTGCCGCAGGTCACCGCGAACCCGCGCCGCACGGTGCTGATGACGGCCCCCGTCGTCGTCATCCCCCAGGACTGAGCGCCGCTCCCACGGGGCCGGCCGCCCGGCCGGGCCCCGCGGATCCGTCGCGCACGGGCGGCCGGCGGCCCCCGCGATAGCCTGGGGCGTCAGACTCCGGCCGGATCAGATAAGGGGCAAAAGCTTCCCGTGCGCATCGCCAGGTTCTCCATCGACGGCAACGTCGGCTACGGCGTCGTGGAGGGGGATGCCGCCACAGAAGGCGGCCCCGTCCTCGACATCATCAAGGGCATCCCCTACGGCGACTTCGAGCGCTCCGGGACCAAGGTCCCGCTGGACAAGGTCCGCCTGCTCCCGCCCGTCCTCCCCAGCAAGGTCGTGGCCATCGGCCGTAACTACGCCGAGCACGCCGCGGAGCTGGGCAACGAGGTCGGCGACGTCCCCGTGGCCTTCCTCAAGCCCTCCACCTCGGTGATCGGCCCCGGCGCCGCCATCGAGTACCCCTCCTTCTCCAGCGAGCTGCACCACGAGGCCGAGCTGGCCGTGGTCATCGGCCGCATGTGCCGCGAGGTCCCCCGCGAGCGCGTGAAGGACGTCATCCTCGGCTACACCTGCGCCAACGACGTCACCGCGCGCGACGCCCAGCAGCGCGAGAAGCAGTGGGCCCGGGCGAAGGGCTTCGACACCTCCTGCCCGCTCGGCCCCTGGATCGAGACCGAGCTCGACCCGGCCGACCTCGGGATCATGTGCACCGTCAACGGCGAACAGCGCCAGCTGGGCCGCACGAGCGACATGGTGCGCTCCATCGAGGACCTGATCGTCCACATCACCGAGGCGATGACGCTGCTCCCCGGCGACGTCGTCCTCACCGGCACCCCGGCCGGGGTCGGACCCCTGAACGTCGGCGACGAGGTCGCCGTCACCATCGAAGGCATCGGCACTCTCACCAACAAGGTGATCAAGCGTGGCTAACGCGAACGTCCGCGTACGTTTCTGTCCCTCTCCGACCGGCAACCCCCATGTGGGCCTGGTCCGCACCGCCCTGTTCAACTGGGCGTTCGCCCGGCACCACGGCGGCACCCTGGTCTTCCGCATCGAGGACACCGACGCGGCGCGCGACTCGGAGGAGTCGTACCAGCAGCTGCTCGACTCGATGCGCTGGCTGGGCTTCGACTGGGACGAGGGCCCCGAGATCGGCGGCCCCCACGCGCCGTACCGCCAGTCGCAGCGCATGGACATCTACAAGGACGTCGCGCAGAAGCTCCTGGACGGCGGCTACGCCTACCGCTGCTACTGCACCGCCGAGGAGCTCGACGAGCGCCGCGAGGCCGCACGTGCCGCCGGCCGCCCCTCCGGCTACGACGGCAAGTGCCGCGTCGTCACGCCCGAGCAGCAGACGGCCTACGAGGCCGAGGGCCGCGCCTCCATCGTCCGCTTCCGGATGCCCGACGAGGCGATCACCTTCACGGACATCGTCCGCGGCGAGCTGACCTTCACCCCGGAGAACGTGCCGGACTACGGCATCGTCCGGGCCAACGGCGCGCCCCTGTACACGCTCGTCAACCCCGTCGACGACGCCCTGATGGAGATCACCCACGTCCTGCGCGGCGAGGACCTGCTCTCCTCCACCCCGCGGCAGATCGCCCTGTACAAGGCGCTGATCGAGCTGGGCGTCGCCAAGAGCGTCCCCGAGTTCGGCCACCTGCCGTACGTGATGGGCGAGGGCAACAAGAAGCTCTCCAAGCGCGACCCGCAGGCCTCCCTGAACCTCTACCGGGAGCGCGGCTTCCTCCCGGCGGGCCTGCTGAACTACCTGTCGCTGCTCGGCTGGTCCCTCTCCGCCGACCAGGACATCTTCTCGATGGAGGAGATGGTCGCGGCGTTCGACATCAAGGACGTCAACGCCAACCCGGCCCGCTTCGACCTCAAGAAGGCCGAGGCGATCAACGCCGACCACATCCGCCGGCTGGACGTGAAGGCCTTCGCCGAGGCCTGCGAGCCCTGGCTGCGGGCCCCGCACGCCCCGTGGGCCCCCGAGGCCTTCGACCGGGCCGCGTGGGAGGCCATCGCCCCGCACGCCCAGACCCGCCTCACGGTCCTCTCCGACATCACCGCCAACGTCGACTTCCTCTTCCTCGACGAGCCGGCCGAGGACGAGGCGTCCTGGGCCAAGGCGATGAAGGAGGGCTCGGACGCCCTGCTGCGCACGGCCCGCGCCAGGCTCGGGGACCTTGAGGGCGCTGCGTGGAACGCCGACGCCATCAAGGCCGCCGTCGTCGCGGCGGGCGAGGAGCACGGGCTGAAGCTCGGCAAGGCCCAGGCCCCGGTCCGGGTCGCGGTCACCGGCCGTACGGTCGGCCTGCCGCTGTTCGAGTCCCTGGAGATCCTCGGACGCGAGCGCACGCTCGCCCGCGTCGACGCCGCCCTGGCGAAGCTCACCGCCTGACACACGGCCCTCACGGGGCCCGGCAGCCCCTCCCGGGGCCGCCGGGCCCCGTCGTGTCCGCCCAGGGCGTCTATCGATTTTGGCGCCCCGTCCTCCTTCGGGTAATGTTCTTCCTGCGCCGCCCGAGAGGGCCGAGAGGCCGGAGCGGAGGGCGCAAGCCGGACAAGACCCCCTGATGGGGGTGGAGTTACGGTGGGGTATGGTGTAATTGGCAGCACGAGGGTTTCTGGTTCCCTTAGTCTAGGTTCGAGTCCTGGTACCCCAGCAAGAGAAATTCTTCGCTGAAATTCTCTCGCAAAACTACTGATAAAGTAGGAAGCGCGCGAAAGCGCAAAAAGCGAAGTGCAAGCCCCCGTTGTGTAGCGGCCTAGCACGCCGCCCTCTCAAGGCGGTAGCGCCGGTTCGAATCCGGTCGGGGGTACAGATTTCCACTCAGGGGGACCTGAAGGAGATCGCTAGGGCCCCCGTTGTGTAGCGGCCTAGCACGCCGCCCTCTCAAGGCGGTAGCGCCGGTTCGAATCCGGTCGGGGGTACTGGTTATAAAACCACCATGGGCTATGGTGTAATTGGCAGCACGAGTGATTCTGGTTCATTTAGTCTAGGTTCGAGTCCTGGTAGCCCAGCGCAGATTGCTTTTCGGTCTGCCGAGCAAAACAAAAGCAAGCCCCCGTTGTGTAGCGGCCTAGCACGCCGCCCTCTCAAGGCGGTAGCGCCGGTTCGAATCCGGTCGGGGGTACCACAGAGAGAATGCCTCCCGCATAGGCGGGGGGCATTTTTTCATGCGGCCTTCCATGCGCTCCGGCACGGCCCGATAATCCCCTCATGGCCCATCCCCGCGGCGGCCGCTGCCGGCTCCGCCGCGCCACGAAGCCCTGCCCGCCGCGGAGTTCGGGCGTCGGCGGGGCGCCGGAGTTGCGTCAGCAGGACATCCGTCGCCGCGAGCCCGCCGCACTGGACGCCCTCGCAGCGGCCCATTCCAGGAGCGTCGAAGTGGATCCTCTCGTCCGCACGGCCGAACTGACCGTCGTCCCCACCGTCAGCCCGCCGGGCCTGCGGATCGCAGGGGTGGTCGACGCCGGCTCGCACCGCCACCTCAGGGACGCCCTGCAGTCGGTGGCCTCCGTCCGCGGCGACCTGTGCCTGGAGATGTCCCGGGTGGAGTTCCTGGACCTCGCGGGGCTGCGGCTGCTCATGACGTTCGCCAGGGCCCGCGCCGCCCGCCACTGCACCGTGGAGCTGGCCGGGGTGCCGCCCCACCTGCTGCAGGTCATCACCCTCATCGGGTGGGACACCACGCCCGGCCTGCGGCTGGGGGCCGCGCATGGCTGCTGACCGCGCCGGCCTGGCCGGGTTCGTCCACCACGCCTGCCTGTACGGCTCCGACGCGGAGTTCCTGGCGATGGCGGTGCCCTTCGTGGAGGACGGATTCGCCGCCGGGGAGCCCGTCCTCGCCGCCACCACGCCCGCCAACATCGAGCTGCTCCGGGAGGCCCTGGGGGAGGGCGCCCACCACCTCGACACCGCCGAGACCGCCTACTTCGGGCGCCGCCCCGTCGAGCGGGTGTCCGCCTTCCTGCGCTACCACGGGCGCCGCGCCCGCCCCGGGCGGCGGACGCGGATCATCGCCGAGCCGGTGTGGGGCGGCCGGTCCGCCCGGCAGACCGCCGAGTGGAAGCGCATGGAGTCCGGGCTCAACGTGCTCCTCGCGGACCTGCCGGTGTGGATGATCTGCCCTTACGACACCCGCGTCGTCCCCGGGGACGTGGCCGAGGCCGCCGTGGCCACCCACCCCGTGCGCCTGGACGGCGAGCGGCAGACGCCCTGCGACGCCTACGCGGACCCCGCGGCCTACGCGGCCGCGGTGCGGGGCCCCGCACCGTGCGCGCCTGCCTCGGCGCGCGCCACGGGGCCCACGGCCGACGTTCCGGAGCTGCGCCGCCTCGGCCGCGAACGGGCCGCCGGCGCAGGCCTGACCGGCGACCGGCTCGCCCTCGCCGAGCTGGCCGTGCACGAGGCCGCCGCGTACCTCCTGGCCCCCGAGGGCGCCCGCCTCACGCTGCGGTCCTGGGAGGAGCCGGGCGCCGTGGTCTACGAACTGCGGCGCACGGGGCCCGAGGGCGCCGCGGTGCCGCCGTTCGCGGGGTACCGCCCTCCCGCCCCGTCCGGCGACGCGCAGGGGGCCGAGGACGGCCTGTGGCTCGCCCGCAGCCTTGCCGACTTCGTGGAAGTGAGCACACGGGGGCCGGAGACCGTCCTGACCCTGCGCATGGCGGGGCCGGGGGACGCGGAACGGCTGTGAGGGGCGCCGGGCGCCGGGCTCCGGGGCATGGGGCGCCGCGTGGGGCAGGGGCCGTGGGGCACGGGGCCGTGGGGCGTGGGGCGCCGCGTGGGGCGCGGGGGCCGTGGGGCGTGGGGCCGGGGGCTCCGCGCCTCAGGCGGGCTTTCCGCCGCCGGTGAAGCGCCGGGCGGACTCCTCGGAGTGCGCCATGCGGCGCAGGCTCAGCAGCACGGGCTCGTAGAGGACGGTCAGCGCGACGGCCGCCTCGATCTGGGCGGTCGGCGTGGGCTCCTCCTCGACCAGGTCCAGGTCGGTGACCGCCAGCTCGGCCGCGAGCCGTCCGTACGGCAGCAGCTGGGCGACGCCGCACGGGTACCCGAGGCGTCTCAGCGCGGCGACCGAGGCGACCAGCGTGCGGTAGGCGGGGGAGTGCTCCGCGACCTCCTGGTCGTGCCGCCAGCCCAGGTGCTCCAGCAGCGCGTTCACGGTGCGGCCCGCGGCTTCGGTCGCCGGGTCGTCGTCCGCGGGGACCTCCCGGCCCTGCGACAGCGCCTGCGTGGCCGCGCCGAGTCTCCGGTGGTGGCCCAGGGAGTCGTCCTCGGCGGCGGCGATCACCTCGCGCGCGGTGGCCACGGGCATCTTGCCCAGCTGGATCAGGGCCCGTACCAGGCGCAGCCGGCGCAGGTGCTCGTCGCCGTACTCGGCCTGGGTGGCGGAGATCCTGCGGCCGGGCTGGAGCAGCCCCTCGCGCAAGTAGTACTTGATCGTCGCGGTGGACACACCGCTGTGTTCGCTCAGTTCCGCCAGTCGCATCGCCACTTGCGCCTTTCGTTGGGGAGTGGCACTATCCAAGCATGGATAGCGGCGCTATCCAATGCGCTGTTCACAGTGACTGGGGGAGCTCTCATGGGTGCACAACCGATTCCGGGACGGGTCACCGCCGCGGCCGAGGGGGAGGTGGTCGTCTTCATGATCGGCATGCGGATCAACAAGTGGCGGGCGGTGCGCCACTGGCTGCCCACCCTCGGCGCGATGCCGCGGATGCTCAAGGAGCTCGCGCGCGACCCGGACAGCGGCCTGCTCGGCTACCGGGCGCTGGCGAGCAGCCTCGGGGACCGGACGATCGTCCAGTACTGGGAGTCGCGGGAGAAGCTGCTCGCCTACGCCGCCGATCAGAGCAAGGAGCACCGCCCCGCGTGGGCGGCGTTCAACCGCCGTGCGCGGGGCAGCGAGGGAAGCGTCGGCATCTGGCACGAGACGTACGTGGTGCCCGCCGGTTCGTACGAGTCGATCTACGTCGGCATGCCGGCGCACGGGCTCGGTGCGGCCTGCGGCACGGAGCCGGTGGCGCGCCGCGGGGAGCGCGCGGCGCAGCGGTTCGCGAGCTCGTAGGGGACCGCATGAAGCGGCGCATGGGGCCCGGGCCCCATGCGCCGCTTCGTCGTTCTGCCGCTCCTCGCCCGCTCAGCCGTTGCGGCGCAGCGCCTCCGTCAGGCGCACCGCGGCGTCCAGCACCGCCTGGGCGTGCATGCGGCCCGGGTGGCGCGTCAGGCGCTCGATCGGTCCGGAGACCGAGACGGCGGCGACCACGCGGTTGGAGGGTCCGCGCACGGGGGCGGAGACCGAGGCGACGCCCGGCTCCCGCTCGCCGATCGACTGGGCCCAGCCCCGGCGCCGCACGCCCGAGAGCGCCGTCGCCGTGAAGCGGGCCCCCTGCAGACCGCGGTGCAGCCGCTCCGGCTCCTCCCAGGCCATCAGCACCTGGGCGGCCGAGCCGGCCTTCATGGGCAGCGTGGAGCCCACCGGCACCGTGTCCCGCAGACCGGACAGGCGCTCCGCCGCGGCCACGCAGATGCGCAT
This sequence comes from Streptomyces telluris, assembly GCF_024519335.1. Classification (NCBI taxonomy): domain Bacteria; kingdom Bacillati; phylum Actinomycetota; class Actinomycetes; order Kitasatosporales; family Streptomycetaceae; genus Streptomyces; species Streptomyces telluris. The sequence continues at coordinate 154,203 of NZ_JANIID010000002.1, read as the reverse complement.
GTCGCCCTGACGGCGGTAGAGCTGCGCGCTCTCGCCCGTGACGTCCCGCAGGTGGGTGAGCACGGGGCCCGCCGTGGCCAGGAGCCTGTCCTCGCCCGCCGCGGCCGCCAGCTCGCTCAGCCGCGGGCCGAGGATGAACCGGCCCTGCATGTCCCGCGCCACCATGCGGTGGTGCTCCAGGGCCACCGCGAGCCGGTGCGCCGTCGGACGCGCCAGGCCCGTGGCCGTGACGAGCCCTGCCAGGGTCGCCGGCCCGGACTCCAGCGCGCTCAGCACCAGAGCCGCCTTGTCGAGTACTCCCACGCCGCTCGAGGCGCTACCGGTGTTGTCCATGCAACGATACTTGCGTCTCACACTGTGAAACGCAAGTTCAATTTTCCCGGAGAAGCGCCAACCTGGATGGAGAGCACCCACAGGCACACGAATGTGACCGGCGAGGACGCCGGCCGGAGGGACAGCGATGGGACGCACACTCGCGGAGAAGGTCTGGGACGACCATGTCGTCAGGCGCGCCGAGGGCGAGCCCGACCTCCTCTACATCGACCTGCACCTGCTGCACGAGGTCACCAGCCCGCAGGCCTTCGACGGTCTCCGCAAGGCCGGGCGCCCCGTGCGGCGCCTGGACCTCACCATCGCCACCGAGGACCACAACACCCCGACCCTCGACATCGACAAGCCCATCGCCGACCCGGTCTCGCGCACCCAGCTGGAGACGCTGCGCAAGAACTGCGCCGAATTCGGCGTCCGGCTGCACCCGCTGGGCGACGTGGAGCAGGGCGTCGTCCACGTGGTGGGACCGCAGCTGGGTCTGACCCAGCCCGGCACCACCGTGGTCTGCGGCGACAGCCACACCTCCACCCACGGCGCGTTCGGCGCGCTGGCGTTCGGCATCGGCACCAGTCAGGTCGAGCACGTCCTCGCCACTCAGACGCTCCCGCTGGCCCCGTTCCGCACCATGGCGGTGACCGTCGACGGCGAGCTGCCCGAGGGCGTCACCGCCAAGGACCTGATCCTCGCCGTCATCGCCCGCATCGGCACCGGCGGCGGCCAGGGCTACGTCATCGAGTACCGCGGCACGGCCATCGAGCAGCTCTCGATGGAGGCCCGGATGACCGTGTGCAACATGTCCATCGAGGCGGGTGCCCGGGCGGGCATGATCGCGCCCGACGAGACCACGTTCGCCTACCTCGAAGGCCGGCCCCACGCCCCCCGCGGGGCCGACTGGGACGAGGCCGTCGCGTACTGGCGCACCCTGCGCACCGACGACGACGCCGTCTTCGACCACGAGGTCGTCATCGACGCCTCCGAGCTCTCCCCGTTCGTCACCTGGGGCACCAACCCGGGGCAGGGGGCGCCCCTGTCGGCGCACGTTCCCGACCCGGCCTCCTACTCCGACCCCTCCGACCGCCTGGCCGCCGAAAAGGCCCTGGAATACATGGGGTTGACGGCGGGTCAGCCGCTGCGCGACATCAGCGTGGACACCGTGTTCGTGGGCTCGTGCACCAACGGCCGGATCGAGGACCTGCGCTCCGCCGCGGCCGTCCTGGAGGGCCGCCGGATCGCCGACGGCATCCGCATGCTGGTCGTCCCCGGCTCCGTCCGGGTGGCTCTGCAAGCCGTCGACGAGGGGCTGGACAAGGTCTTCACCGCGGCCGGCGCCGAGTGGCGCCACGCGGGCTGTTCGATGTGCCTCGGCATGAACCCCGACCAACTGGCGCCGGGCGAGAGGTCCGCGTCGACCTCCAACCGCAACTTCGAGGGCAGGCAGGGCAAGGGCGGCCGCACCCACCTGGTCTCCCCCCAGGTGGCCGCCGCCACCGCCGTGGTGGGCCGCCTGGCCTCCCCGGCCGACCTGCCCGGCCCGGCCGGCGCGTCCGACGTCCGCACTCCCCTGGGGGCCTGAACAGCCATGGAAGCTTTCACCACGCACACCGGCCGCGCCGTACCGCTGCGCCGCAGCAACGTCGACACGGACCAGATCATCCCCGCGCACTGGCTCAAGAAGGTCACCCGCGACGGTTTCGAGGACGGGCTGTTCGAGGCCTGGCGCAAGGACCCCGAGTTCGTGCTGAACCGTCCCGAGCGCCGGGGGGCCAGCGTTCTGGTGGCCGGTCCGGACTTCGGCACCGGTTCCTCCCGTGAGCACGCGGTCTGGGCACTGCAGAACTACGGGTTCAAAGCGGTCGTCTCCTCGCGTTTCGCCGACATCTTCCGTGGCAACTCGCTCAAGAACGGACTGCTGACCGTCGTCCTGCCGCAGGAGACCGTAGCCGCCCTCTGGGAGCTGACCGAGGCCGACCCGGCCGCCGAGGTGACCGTCGACCTCGTGGCGCGCCAGGTCCGGGCCGGCTCGATCACGGCTGATTTCGACCTTGACGAGAACGCCCGGTGGCGCCTGCTGGAGGGGCTCGACGACATCGGTCTGACCCTGCGGCACGAGCCCGACGTCGCCGCTTTCGAGGCCGGAAGGCCCTCTTTCAAGCCCTCCACGGCCCAGGTCTGACACGGATTTCGCGCCTCTTCCGGCGCCCGGGGCGGCGCCCGGGGGACCCCGGATTTTCGCTGCTCACCAAGGGTTTGGCATGATGCGCCCCCTGTCTTCGGACAGGGGGCGCATCGCTCTGTTGAGGCCCTGTGAAGCGACAACTCGCCTCAGATGGCACAATCGGTGCATGGAACGCGACAGCCAACTCGAGCTATACCGGCTCGTCGCGGACCGACTCAAGGAAGCGCACTCCCGGGTGCGCGCACTGCAAGTCCCGGAGGGCGTACGGATGGCGCTGTCCCGGAAGCTGCTGGCCATCACGGCCGCGGCGAAGCACGATCTCTCAGGCGCCGCAATGCGTCTGGACCGGCTGATGAACGACCTCGACGAGGGCCGTTTCCCCGAAGAGCCCGACCGTGACGGAACTCCGTGATGGTCGAGTTCGTTGCGGCACAAGGGTGATTAGACCGTTTCGTGTTTGATTTGCGGTATATATCTGCCTAACGTGCGAAAAGGCTGGAGCGCATTCGTTCCAGCAATGTCTCCGAAGGGGAAGACGTGAACAAGGCGCAGCTCGTTGAAGCGATTGCCGACAAGCTCGGCGGCCGTCAGCAGGCCGCAGACGCCGTCGACGCGGTGCTCGACGCGATCGTCCGTGCAGTCGTCGCGGGTGACCGGGTCTCGGTCACCGGCTTCGGTTCGTTCGAGAAGGTCGACCGTCCGGCCCGTTACGCCCGCAACCCGCAGACGGGTGAGCGCGTGCGGGTCAAGAAGACCTCGGTGCCGCGCTTCCGCGCGGGCCAGGGCTTCAAGGACCTGGTGAGCGGCTCGAAGAAGCTGCCGAAGGGTGGCGAGGTCGCCGTCAAGAAGGCGCCCAAGGGCAGCCTTTCGGGCGGCAAGGTCACCGCCAAGGCCGCGGCCAAGAAGGCCACCGCCAAGAAGGCCACGGCGAAGAAGGCCACCCCGGCCGCCGCCGCCAAGAAGACCGCCGCGAAGAAGACCACCACGGCGAAGAAGGCCACGACGGCCGTCGCCAAGAAGACGACGGCGAAGAAGACGACGGCGAAGAAGGCCACCCCGGCCGCCGCCGCCAAGAAGACCGTCGCCAAGAAGGCCGCCCCGGCGAAGAAGGCCGCCACCGCCACCGCCAAGAAGGCCGCCGCGAAGAAGACCGCGCCCGCCAAGAAGGCCACGGCGACCAAGGCCACGACGCGCAAGACCACCACCGCGCGCAAGGCCACCGCCAAGAAGACCGCCGCCAAGAAGTAAGGCGGCGAACGGCGTCACGCGCCGGGCCGGGCTCCCCTCGGGGAGCCCGGCCCGCGGTGTGTCCGAGTGTCCGAGCGCCGGTCGGTCAGAGCGTCTGCAGCGTCACCAGCGTCACGCGGCGGCCCCCCGGGGCCCCCTCCGCGCCCGCGGCGCCCTCCGCGCACTCGATGCGCACGCGCTGGCCCGGCCGCAGCAGGCGCAGGCCTCCCGCGTCGAAGGCCGCTGCGTCGAAGGACAGCGGGGTGCCGTCGTCCAGGAGCACGCTCCCGGAGCGCGTCTGAGGGTCGAAGGTGTAAGCGGTGGCCTGCATGTCAGCAGCCTAGTCGGCGCGCGGGGCGGAGCGTTCCGCGGCGGGCGCCCCGTGCTGCTGCGCACCGCCCGCACGGGGCGCCCGCACGGTGCCCCTGCGGCCCCCGCCGCCCGTCCCCGCGGATGCGCCCACGAGAGCGGCCGTACGGGGCCCCACGCCCAGGGCCAGGGCGGCCCGCAAATCCGCCTCCGTATCCACGTCCCGGCGCACGGAATCCACCCCGGCCAGCCCGATCTCCCGGGCCCCCGAGTCCCTGTGCCGGGCGCGCGAATGTCCTTCGAACGCCGGCGCCAATTCCATTCCCGGTGCCGCCGCCAGCAGCGTCGTTCCGATTCCCGCCGCGTCCGCGAGAAATGCGCGGGGGAATTCCGTCGCGGAATCGAGGACCCGGCCCAGTTCCGCGGGGCGCAGGGCGGGAAGGTCCGCGTTGAGGGTCGCCACGGCGGCGCCGGACCGCCCGGCCCGTACGGTCCGCGCCCCGTGCGCAAGGGCGCCGTTCAGGCCGCCCGGCCCCCCGGGTTCGGCCAGGACGCGCGCCCCGAGGGCGGTGAGCTCGGCCCCGGCCAGCGGATCGCCCGTGACGACCACCACATCCCGTACCGCCGCACAGGCCAGCGCCGCGGCCACGGTGTCCACGGCGAACGCCAGCGCGAGCGCGGCGCGGGGGCCCTCCCCGGCCCCGGTGCCGAGACGGCTCTTGGCCAGGGCCAGCGGCTTCACCGGCACCACCAGCGTCCAGACCACATCCGCCCCCTCTCTTCGCATCCGCCTCATTGTCACCCGCTGCCGCAGCCGCCCGCGGAGCGCGGGGTTACGGTGTTCTCGACAGACCGGGGACCTGGGGCGACACTTGTGCGGCCTCCGGGTTCAGCACAGCTCCAAGGTCCCAAGAGAAGGGTGTCCGAGTGTCCCGCCACAGAATCGGCTTCTGGTACCGCTTTACGGCGGTGTTGGCTAAACCGCCGCTCGTGGTTCTGTTCAAGCGGGACTGGCGGGGAATGGAGCACATTCCTGCCGACGGCGGTTTTATTACCGCCGTCAACCACAACTCGTATCTCGACCCGCTCTCCTACGCCCACTACCAGTACAACACCGGGCGCGTCCCCCGCTTCCTGGCCAAGGCCGCCCTGTTCAAGGGCAGCTTCGTCGGCGCCGTCCTGCGCGGCACAGGGCAGATCCCCGTCTACCGGGAGTCGGCCGACGCCGCGGCCGCCTTCAAGGCCGCCGTCGAGGCCATCAACAAGGGCGAGTGCGTGGCCTTCTACCCCGAGGGCACCCTCACCCGCGATCCGGACATGTGGCCCATGGAGGGCAAGACCGGCGCCGCCCGCGTCGCGCTCCTCACCCGCGCACCGGTCGTCCCGGTCGCCCAGTGGGGCGCCAACGAGGCCATGCCGCCGTACGCCAAGGAGAACAAGCTCCGGCTCTTCCCCCGCAAGACGCTCAAGGTGCTGGCCGGCCCGCCCGTCGACCTCTCCGCGTATTACGACAAGGAGCCCACCGCGGACGTCCTGCGCGCCGCGACCGACGACATCATGGCCGCCATCACCGCCCTCCTCGCCGAACTGCGCGGCGAGCCGGCTCCCGCCGAGCCGTACAACCCCAAGAAGGCCCGCGCCGCGGCCCGCCGCAAGGCCCAGGAGGACGAGAAGTGACGCGCTGCGCCGTCTACGGCACCGGTTCCTGGGGGACCGCCTTCGCGATGGTCCTCGCGGACGCCGGCTGTGAGGTCACCATGTGGGGGCGGCGCGCCGCCCTCGTGGAGGCCGTCAACACCACCGGCACCAACCCCGACTACCTCCCGGGCGTCGAGCTCCCGCGCTCCGTGCGGGCCACCACCGACCCCGCCGAAGCCGCACGGGGCGCCGAATTCACCGTCCTCGCCGTGCCCTCCCAGACGCTGCGCGGCAACCTCGCCGAGTGGGCGCCCCTGCTGCCCGCGGACACCGTCCTCGTCTCCCTGATGAAGGGCGTCGAGCTGGGCACCGCCAAGCGCATGAGCGAGGTCATCGAGGAGGTCGCCAAGGTCTCCGCCGACCAGGTGGCCGTCCTGACCGGCCCCAACCTCGCCAAGGAGATCGCCGCGCGGCAGCCGGCCGCCGCCGTCGTCGCCTGCCGCGAGGAGTCCGTGGCCCGGCGCCTCCAGGCCGCCTGCCACACCGCCTACTTCCGCCCGTACACCAACACCGACGTGGTCGGCTGCGAGCTCGGCGGCGCCGTCAAGAACGTCATCGCCCTCGCCGTCGGCATCGCCGACGGCATGGGGCTCGGCGACAACGCCAAGGCCTCCCTCATCACCCGCGGCCTGGCCGAGACCACTCGGCTGGGCCTCGCCATGGGAGCCGACGCGCACACCTTCGCCGGCCTCGCCGGCATGGGGGACCTCGTCGCCACCTGCGCCTCCCCGCTCTCCCGCAACCGCACCTTCGGCGCGAGCCTCGGCCGCGGCATGACTCTCGCGGAGACCATCGCGGTCACCAAGCAGACCGCCGAGGGCGTCAAGTCCTGCGAGTCGGTGCTGGATCTGGCGCGGCGCCACGGAGTCGACATGCCGATCACGGAGACCGTGGTGGAGATCGTGCACGAGGGCAAGCCGCCGCTGGTGGCCCTCAAGGAGCTGATGTCGCGCAGCGCCAAGGCCGAGCGGCACTGACGCCGCCCGCACCACGAGGTACTCTCGTCGCGATATGAGCACCGAGATCACCCCCCAGAGCCCTGGCCGGAAGCCGCGTGTGGCGGTCGTCTTCGGCGGCCGCAGTTCCGAGCACGCCATTTCCGTGGTCACCGCCGGCGCCGTGCTGCGCGCCATCGACCGCACGAAGTACGACGTGCTGCCGATCGGCATCACCACGGACGGCCGTTGGGCCCTCACCGCCGACGACCCCGAGCGGATGGCCATCGCCGACCGCGCGCTGCCGAGCGTCGCGCAGCTCGCCCAGTCGCCCGACGGCTCCGTCGTCCTGCCGGTCGACCCCTCCGACCGCGAGCTCGTCTACACGGAGCCGGGCACGATGCCCAAGGCGCTGGGCGAGGTCGACGTGGTCTTCCCCGTCCTGCACGGCCCCTACGGGGAGGACGGCACCCTCCAGGGCATGCTGGAGCTCTCCGGCATCCCCTACGTGGGCGCCGGCGTGCTCGCCTCGGCCGTCGGCCAGGACAAGGAGTACATGAAGCGCGTCTTCATCTCCTTCGGCCTGCCCGTCGGTCCGTACGAGGTCGTCCGCCCCCGCGAGTGGGACACCGACCCGGCCGCCGCCCGGCAGAAGATCGTCGACTTCGCCGGCGAGCACGGCTGGCCCGTCTTCATCAAGCCCGCCCGCGCCGGCTCCTCCATGGGCATCACCAAGGTCGACGACGTCTCCGGCCTGGACGAGGCCGTGGCCGAGGCCCGCCGCCACGACCCGAAGATCCTGGTCGAGTCGCTGCTGCGGGGCCGGGAGATCGAGTGCGGCGTCCTGGAGTTCGAGGACGGGCCGCGCGCCAGCGTCCCCGCCGAGATCCCCCCGGTCACCGCCCACGACTTCTACGACTTCGAGGCGAAGTACATCGACTCCGCCACCGGTCTCGTCCCCGCGCCGCTGACGCCGGAGGAGACGGCGAAGGTGCAGGAGCTCGCCGTGCAGGCCTTCGACGCCGCCTCGTGCGAGGGCCTCGTGCGCGCGGACTTCTTCCTCACCGAGGACGGCGAGTTCGTCATCAACGAGATCAACACCCTGCCGGGCTTCACGCCGATCTCCATGTACCCCCGCATGTGGCAGGAGAGCGGCGTCGGCTACACCGAGCTGATCGACCGCCTCATCCAGGCGGCCCTGCGCCGGCCCACGGGCCTGCGCTAGACGACCCCCACCGGGATCGTCTTCGCGACGGCGCCGGCGAGATCGGTGAGCGCACCGAGATCGCCGGCCTCGCCGACGACCTTCCTCGGCAGCGTCACCTCCACGAACGCCTCCCGCAGGGTGGTCGTGCAGCGGACGCTGCCGTCCGGCCGCCGCTCCGGCAGCCAGCCCACACCGTCGATCTCCACCGAGTCCGCGGCGGGGTTGTAGTGTTCGGAACCGGGCTTGATGATCTCGGGACGCTCCACCCCGCAGCGCAGGGCGATCGCGGGATCACCCCACACGGCGGTGAAGTCCGAGACGGGATCGGCGGTGCGCCGCTGTTTCCCGTCCACGGTCTTCGGCAGCTCCTTGTGCAGCGCCCGGCAGAGCCCGGCCGCCCGCGCCGACGGCGTGGGGACCGCGGGACCCTCCGCGCCGCCCGGCGACGAGCAGCCGGCGGCCGCGCACAGCACGACGACAGCGGACAGGCCGAAGGGCCGGCGGAGGGAAGACTTCACCGGGCGAGCATACGGGGGACCTAGAGATGGACGACCGGGCAGGTCAGTGTGCGGGTGATGCCCTCCACTGCCTGGATCCTGGCCACCACCATGCGGCCGAGCTCGTCCACGGTCTCGGCCTGGGCTCGCACGATCACGTCGTACGGACCGGTCACGTCCTCGGCCTGCATCACCCCCGAGATCTTCGAGATGACTTCGGCCACGGTCGACGCCTTGCCGACCTCGGTCTGGATCAGGATGTACGCCTGTACCACGGAACCTCCAGGGCGGCTACGAGGATCATGTGGGGAGAAGAGACGCCACGGTACCGCGTCGCCGCACGGCGCGGGGAGACCCGCGCTGCCTGCGCGGCGCGGCGTATGTCACAACCGATACTCCTAGGAGGAGCTCAGTGAAAGGCACCGTGGGCGAGTTGGGGGAGTTCGGGCTCATCAGAGAGCTTACTTCCCGGCTCACCACCACCCCTGCGGTCCGGCTCGGGCCGGGTGACGACGCCGCGGTGGTGGCTGCGCCCGACCGGAGGGTCGTGGCCAGTACGGATGTGCTCCTGGAGGGGCGGCACTTCCGCCGCGACTGGTCGACCGCCTACGACGTCGGGCGCAAGGCCGCCGCGCAGAACCTCGCGGACATCGCGGCGATGGGCGCGGTGCCGACCGCGATCCTGCTCGGCCTGGTCGTCCCCGCCGAACTCCCCGCCACCTGGCCGACCGAGCTGATGGACGGCATCCGCGACGAGTGCCAGGTCGCCGGTGCGGCGGTCGTCGGCGGCGACGTGGTGCGCGGCGAGACCATCACCGTCGCCATCACGGCCCTCGGCGACCTGCGCAACCACGAGCCGGTCACCCGCTCCGGCGCACAGCCCGGCGACATCGTCGCCGTCACCGGGTGGCTCGGCTGGTCCGCGGCCGGACTCGCGGTGCTCGCCCGCGGCTTCCGCTCGCCCCGCGCCTTCGTCGAGGCCCACCGGCGCCCCGAACCGCCGTACCACGCGGGCCCCGCGGCGGCGGGCCTGGGCGCCACCGCGATGACGGACGTCAGCGACGGCCTCATCGCCGACCTCGGCCACATCGCGGAGGCCAGCAAGGTCCGCATCGACCTGCACACGGCCGCCATCGACGTGCCGACCCAGATGTCCGACATCGGCCAGGCCGTCGGCGTCGACCCGCTGCAGTGGGTGCTGACGGGGGGAGAGGACCACGCGATCGTCGCGACGTTCCCGCCGGACGTGAAGCTGCCCGCCCGCTGGAAGGTCATCGGCGAGGTCGTCAGCCCCTCCGCCCTGCCCCAGGTCACCGTGGACGGGGCCCCGTGGGACAAGGCCGGCGGCTGGGACCACTTCGGGGAGCTGGAGCCGGGGGACCAGCACGGCGCGGGGCCCCACGGGCCGCACGGGGCGGCGCTGTAGATTCGGCCCCATGCCGATACCCCCACGCGTGCTGACCGTCGCCGGATCCGACTCCGGCGGCGGTGCGGGCATCCAGGCCGACCTCAAGACCATGCTCGCCCTCGGCGTGCACGGCATGAGCGTGGTCACGGCCGTGACCGCACAGAACTCCCGCGGCGTGCAGGGTGCCTGGGAGCTGCCCGCGGAGGCCGTACGGGCCCAGTACCGCAGCGTCGTCGACGACATCGGCGTCCAGGCCGTGAAGACCGGCATGCTCGCCTCGGAGGAGCTCGTGCGGACCGTCGCCGAGCTCCTGGCGGGCACCGCCGCCCCCGTGGTCGTGGACCCGGTGGGCATCTCCAAGCACGGCGACGCCCTGCTCGCCGCCTCCGCCCTGGACGCGGTCCGCACGAAGCTGCTGCCGGCGGCCACCGTCGCCACCCCCAACCTCGACGAGGTCGCGTGGCTCACGGGCCTGCGGGTCGCCTCGGAGGCCGGCATGCGCCGTGCGGCGGACGCCGTGCTCGCGTACGGGCCCCGGTGGGCGCTCATCAAGGGCGGGCACCTGGAGGGGGACGCGCTGGACCTCCTCACGGACGGCGCCGAGGAGCACTGGCTGCGGGCCCCGCGCCACGACAACCGCCACACCCACGGGACGGGGTGCACGCTGGCGAGCGCCATCGCCTCAGGGCTCGCCAAGGGGCACACGGTGCCGGAAGCCGTGGCGGCCGCCAAGGACTACGTCACCGGCGCCATCGAGGCCGGCTTCCCCCTGGGGGACGGCATCGGGCCGGTCGACCACGCATGGCGGTGGCGTTCTTAGCGCAGGGGGCGGGGCGCATGGGGCGCGGACGCATGGGGTGGGGGTGCACGGGGCGGGGGAGACCCGGCCCTACGGCGGTGAACGGACCGGGCTCAATCCGTGAGCAGGTACGGCAAGAAGCCGGCCCACCGTGAGGTGGACCGGCTTTCAAGGCAACCAGATGGGCAGCGCCACGACGTGAGACGTCACAGCGAGACCGGCTCGCCCCCGCTCGCGCGGGGGACAGCACTCGCTTAGCGCGAGACCTTGTCGGCCTTGATGCACGAGGTGCAGACGTTGAGCCGCTTCGGCGTCCCACCGACCACAGCACGCACCCGCTGGATGTTGGGGTTCCAACGACGGGGGGTACGGCGGTGCGAGTGCGAAATAGCGTTGCCGAAGCCCGGCCCCTTGCCGCAGACGTCGCAGTTGGCAGCCACGGGTTACTCCAAAGACGGGTCACCCCCGCTTACGCGGAGACGACAGGCACGTACGGAAAATCCCTGCGTGCCGAAATCTGTAGTGACCGGCATTACCAGGGGGATGGCCTGATTCTCATCAGGCAACCGGAGCAGCATACAACGGCCGCTCCCGTTCGACGAAACTACCATGGCTGCCCGGGCTGTGACCTGTCCGACCTGTCTGACCTGTCCCGCCCCCGGCCGCCCGCCCGCCCTCGGGGCCGCGCCCCGGGACTAGTCTGCGATCACCGCTCCACCGCTCCACCGCCCCCGGCAGTCCGAGGAGGACACCCACGTGCCGCACCCGCTGGACGCCTCCGCGGTACGCACCTGGTGCGCACTGGCTCTCGACGCGCTGGGGCGGGCCCGCGAGGAGATCGACGCCATCAACGTCTATCCCGTCCCGGACGGCGACACCGGCACGAACCTGTACCTGACCGCCGAATCCGCCGCCAGGGCCGTCGACGCCGTCTTCGACGGCCACGCCACCACGGGCCCCGCCTCCCGCCCCGCGCTCCCCGACGCCGTCCGCGCCATGGCGCACGGCGCCCTCATAGGCGCCCGCGGCAACTCCGGCACGATCCTGGCCCAGCTGCTGCGCGGCATGGCGGAGGTCCTGGCGAAGGGCGGGGAGCCGCGCCCCGCGCCGTGTCCCGAGCCGCGCCCCGCGCCCTCCCGCACGGGGCGCCCCGCCGCTGAGGCGGCCGACGACGCCGAGCTGCTGCGCCGCGCCCTGCGGCGGGCCGTGGAATCCGCGTACGAAGGCGTCGCCCGCCCTGTCGAGGGCACCATCCTCACCGTCGCCGCGGCCGCCGCCGACGCCGCCGCGGCAGCGCAGGGCGACGCCGCCGCCGTGGCCCGCGCCGCGGACGAGGCGGCCCGCTCCGCCCTCGCGATGACCCCCGGCCAGCTCGACGCCCTCGGCCGGGCCGGAGTCGTCGACGCCGGCGGCCTCGGCCTCGTGGAGGTGATCGGAGCGCTCGCCAGGGCCCTGTCCGGGGAGTCCCTCCCGCGCGGCACGCGCGCGTGGACGCGGCCCGTCCCCGTACCGCCGCAGCCCGCTGCCCCGGCGCAGGGCCCCGTGCCGTGCCCCGCCTCCGCCCCGGGCGGAGCCTCGCCCGCCTTCGAGGTCATCTACCTCCTGGACGCCGACGACAGCGCCGTCCCGCGCCTGCGCACCCGGCTCGACGCCCTGGGCGACTCGCTCGTCGTCGTCGGCGGCGACGGCCTGTGGAACGTCCACGTCCACGTGGACGACGCCGGAGCCGCCGTCGAGGCCGGCATCGAGGCGGGGCGCCCGCACCGCATCCGCATCACCCACTTCGCCGGAGCCGCCGCCGGTGCCTCCGCCGAAGCCCCGGCGGACGACCCCGGCCGCCCCCGCGAGCCCGCCCGGCGTGCCGTCGTGGCGGTTGTCCCCGGCGAGGGCCTCGCCGGCCTGTGCGCGGACGCCGGCGCCACCGTCGTCGCGGCCCGCCCCGGGGAACCCCCCGCCAGCGGGGAGCTCGTCGACGCCATCCGCCGCGCCAACGCCCGCGAGGTCGTCCTGCTCCCCAACGACCCCGAGCTGCGGCACACCGCGGCCGCCGCGGCCGAGCAGGCCCGCGCCGCGGGCGTCCGCGTCGCCCTCATCCCGACCCGCGCCGCCGTCCAGGGCATCGCCGCGCTCGCCGTCCACGAGCCCGCACGCCGCTTCGACGAGGACGTCGTCGCGATGACCTCCGCCGCCGGAGCCACCCGCTACGCCGAGCTCGCCGTCGCCGAACGGCAGGCCTGGACCATGGCCGGCGTCTGCCAGGCGGGCGACGTGCTCGGCCTCATCGACGGCGACGTGGCCGTCATCGGCTCCGACCTCGCCGCCACCGCCGCGACCGTCCTGGACCGCATGCTGGCCGCGGGCGGCGAAATGGTCACCCTCGTCCTCGGCGCGGACGTCCCCGACGCCGTCGCCGACCGCCTGGAGCGGCACGTACGGGGCGGCCACCTCGCCGTCGACACGGTGGTCTACCGGGGCGGGCAGCAGGCGCCGCCGCTGCTCATCGGCATCGAGTGACGCCGGACGGGACGGCGGACGGGTCACCGGACGCGAGAACGGGCGAGACCTCGGACGTGGCGCCGAATGGCACCGTCTGTCAGTGCCGTGGTGTGCAATGGGACGCGTGCCAGCGCTTCACGAACCCCTGAAGAAGATCCTCGGCGGCAGCACCGCGAAGGTGATGGCCGAGCACCTCGACCTGCACACGGCCGGCGATCTGCTGCACCACTACCCGCGCCGCTATGCCGAGCGCGGTGAGCTGACGCGCCTGGCCGACCTGCCTCTGGACGAGCACGTCACCGTCGTCGCCCAGGTCGCCAAGGCCGCCATGAAGACGTTCAACCACGGCAAGGGCGTCCGCCTGGAGGTCGTCGTCACCGACGGCAGCGGCTCCCTGACCCTCGTCTTCTTCGGCCGCGGCGCCTACGCGCGGGAGAAGGAGCTGATCCCCGGCCGCCGCGGCATGTTCGCCGGCAAGGTCTCGGTCTTCAACCGCACCCGCCAGCTCCTCCATCCCGACTACGAGCTCCTGGACCGCGACAGCGGGGCGGACGCCGCCGAGGCCTTCGCCGGCCGACTCCTGCCGATCTACCCCGCCTGCAAGCAGTTCCAGTCCTGGAAGCTCACCAAGGCCGTCGACACCCTGCTGGATCTGTTCGAGGCCGAGCAGTGGCAGGGCCTCACCGACCCGCTGCCCCCCTCGCTGCGCGACGGCCGCGGCCTGGCCGCCCTCCCCGACGCCTTCCGCAAGGTCCACCGGCCCCGCACCAAGGCCGACATCGAGGATGCCCGGGCCCGCCTGAAGTGGGACGAGGCCTTCGTCCTCCAGGTCGCACTCGCCCGCCGCCGGCACGCCGACTCCCAGCTGCCGGCCGTCGCCCGCAAGCCCGTGGCCGGCGGCATCCTCGACGCCTTCGACGCCAAGCTGCCCTTCACCCTCACCGAGGGGCAGCGCACCGTCTCCGCGGAGATCTTCGACGACCTGGCCACCGAGCACCCCATGCACCGCCTCCTGCAGGGAGAGGTCGGCTCGGGCAAGACCATGGTGGCCCTGCGCGCCATGCTCGGCGTCGTCGACGCCGGCGGCCAGGCCGCGATGCTCGCCCCCACCGAAGTGCTCGCCCAGCAGCACCACCGGTCGGTCACCGAGATGATGGGCGAGCTGGCCGAGGGCGGCATGCTCGGCGGCGCCGAGCGGGGCACCAAGGTCGTGCTGCTCACCGGCTCCATGGGGACGGCCGCCCGGCGGCGGGCGCTGCTCGACCTCGTCACGGGCGAGGCCGGCATCGTCATCGGCACTCACGCCCTCATCGAGGACAAGGTGCAGTTCCACGACCTCGGCCTGGTCGTGGTCGACGAGCAGCACCGCTTCGGCGTCGAGCAGCGCGACGCCCTGCGCTCCAAGGGGAAGCAGCCGCCGCATCTTTTGGTGATGACCGCGACCCCGATCCCGAGGACCGTCGCCATGACCGTCTTCGGCGACCTGGAGACCTCCGTCCTGGACCAGCTGCCGGCCGGCCGCTCGCCCATCGCCACCCACGTGGTGCCCGCCAAGGACAAGCCCCACTTCCTGGCGCGCACCTGGGAGCGCGTGCGCGAGGAGATCGAGGGCGGCCACCAGGCCTACGTGGTCTGCCCTCGCATCGGCGACGACCTGGGGGAGGAGGGCGACGCCGGGACGCCCGCGAAGGGAGCCCCGAAGGGCACCGCGAAGAGCGCAACGAAGAGCGCCTCCAAGGGCGGGACGGGGGACGAGGCGGCGCAGGCCGCGGCGGAGGGCGACGGCGAGCGCCGCCCGCCCCTTGCCGTCCTGGACGTCGCCGCGCAGCTCGCCAAGGGCCCCCTGAGCGGGCTGCGCGTGGAGGTGCTGCACGGCCGCATGCAGCCCGACGCCAAGGACGACGTGATGCGCCGCTTCGCCGCCGGCGAGGTGGACGTCCTGGTGGCCACGACCGTCATCGAGGTCGGCGTGAACGTGCCCAACTCCACCGTCATGGTGATCATGGACGCGGACCGGTTCGGCGTCTCCCAGCTCCACCAGCTGCGCGGCCGCGTGGGGCGCGGCTCGGCCCCGGGCCTGTGCCTGCTGGTCACCGACGCCCCGGAGGCGAGCCCGTCCCGCGCCCGCCTCGCCGCCGTCGCCGGCACCCTGGACGGCTTCGAGCTCTCCCGCATCGACCTCGAACAGCGCCGCGAGGGCGACGTCCTCGGCCAGGCCCAGTCCGGCGTCCGCTCGTCCCTGCGCATGCTCACCGTCATCGACGACGAGGAGGTCATCGCCGCCGCCCGGGAGGAGGCCGCGGCCGTCGTCGCCGCCGACCCGGAGCTGGAGTCGCTGCCCGACCTGCGCACCGCGCTGGACGCCCTGCTGGACGAGGAGCGGGAGCAGTACCTGGACAAGGGCTGAGCACGCCCGTCCGGCCACGGGGCCCGCGCCTCCGTCGGCAGGCCCCCGCGGAGGCGCCCGGCGGGCTCCGACGCCCTAGGCTGAAGGGGCGGCGCCCCGGCCGGCCGACCGTCAGGCCGTCGCAGCCCCGCCGCACCGTCAGACCGCCGCACAACGCCCCACCGCCACACCGTCGCGAAGGACCGAGGACCCCATGACCCGCGTGATCGCCGGCATCGCCGGCGGACGCCGCCTGGCCGTGCCGCCCGGCACCGGCACCCGCCCGACCTCCGACCGGGCGCGCGAGGGCCTGTTCTCCACCCTGGAGTCCCTGCTGGGCACCCTCCACGGCACCCGCGTCCTGGACCTGTACGGGGGCTCGGGAGCGGTCGGCCTGGAGGCGCTCTCGCGCGGCGCCGCGCACGTCCTGCTGGTGGAGGCCGACGCCCGCGCGACGCGCACCATCCGGGACAACGTCCGCACGCTCGGGCTGCCCGGAGCCGAGGTCCGCTCCGGCAAGGCCGAGCAGATCGTGGCCGGCCCGCCCCCCGCGGCCCCCTACGACGTGGTCTTCCTCGACCCGCCCTACGCCGTCACCGACGAGGCGCTGCGCGAGATTCTCCTCACACTCCGTGCCGGGGGGTGGCTTGCGGACGATGCGCTGGCCACCGTGGAGCGCAGCACCAGAGGCGGAGAATTCCCCTGGCCGGACGGTTTCGAGGCACTGAGGGCCCGTCGCTACGGCGAGGGGACGCTTTGGTACGGTCGCGCCGCCTCGACGTGCGCCGAAGAGACTTCTCCCCGCGCGTCATGAATGGACCGGAGAGCGAGGAGACACCGTTGCGCCGCGCCGTCTGTCCGGGGTCGTTCGACCCCGTCACCAATGGACACCTCGACATCATCGCCCGCGCTTCCAGGCTGTACGACGTCGTCCACGTCGCAGTGATGATCAACCAGTCGAAGAAGGGCCTGTTCACGGTCGAGGAACGGATAGACCTGCTCCGCCAGGTCACCGCCGAGTACGGCAACGTGAAGGTGGAGTCCTTCCACGGCCTCCTCGTCGACTTCTGCAAGCAGCGCGACATTCCCGCCATCGTCAAGGGCCTGCGGGCGGTCAGCGACTTCGACTACGAGCTGCAGATGGCCCAGATGAACAACGGGCTCTCGGGCGTCGAGACCCTGTTCGTCCCGACCAACCCGACGTACAGCTTCCTGTCGTCCAGCCTGGTCAAGGAGGTGGCGGCCTGGGGCGGAGACGTCTCCCACCTGGTCCCGCCGCTGGTGCTGGAGGCGCTCACCGAACGGCTCGGCGAGCGCTGACACCCCGCCCCTCCCGGCAGCTGTCGGGCGGAGGCCGACTGCCCGTACAGTCGACCCCGTTCGTGTCGTCCGGCAGAAGAAAGTGGCGAGCGCCAGGTGGACGTCCAGAAGAAGCTCGACGAGATCGTCACGGCCGTCACCGGCGCCCGGTCCATGCCGATGTCCGCCTCCTGCGTGATCAACCGCGCCGAGCTGCTCGCCCTGCTCGAGGAGCTCCGCGCCGGGCTGCCCGGCTCGCTCGCCCGCGCGCAGGAGCTCATCGGCGACCGCGAGCAGATGGTCGCCGAGGCCCGTGAGGAGGCCGAGCGGATCATCGAGTCGGCGCGTGCCCACCGCGGTTCGCTGATCTCCGACACCGAGGTCGCCCGGCAGTCCCAGGAGGAGGCCGACCGGATCCTCGCCGAGGCCCGCCGGCAGGCCGGTGAGGTCCGCGCCGAGGCCGACGACTACGTCGACAGCAAGCTCGCCAACTTCGAGGTCGTCCTCACCAAGACCATCGGCTCCGTCGACCGGGGCCGCGAGAAGCTGCTGGGCCGCACGGACGGGGACGGCGGCTACGGAGGGCCGGAGGGGGACGCGGACGCCCCGGAGCCCAGCTCCGACCCCCGTATCCAGCGGCAGCAGGCCGACGCCTACGTCGACGCGAAGCTCGGTGCCGTCTCGGCGGTCCTGAGCAAGACGCTGGAGGCCGTCGGCCGCGGCCGCGAGAAGCTCCTCGGCTCCCGCCCGGCCGACGAGCTGGGCGCCCACATGGCCGCCCAGGACGGCTTCCACGCCGCCCGCCCCACCAGCGACGCCGACTTCCTCGCGGGACTGGCCGCGCCCCAGGCGGAGGCCGCCCAGGAGTCCGCCGCCGCGCCCCACGGGGCGCCCCATGCGGCGCCCCAGGCGGGCTACGACGGCTACTACGAGCCGCAGGGCTACGGAGCCGACCCGTACGTCTACCAGCAGCAGTACGAGGCGGACGGCTCCCACGGGCAGCAGGCGGACCCGTACGCGGTCCAGGGCGGCTACCACCAGGCCGACCCGTACGCCTGGCCCTCCCCGGCCCCGGGCGACGGCTACGGGGCTCAGGGCGGCTACGTGCCCCAGCAGCACCAGTCCGCACAGCATCAGCCCGCACAGCACCAGTCGGCGCAGCATCAGCCGCCGCAGCACCACCTCGCCCAGGACCGGCCCCAGGCGGGCACGGCGCTGGACGAGACGAGCCTCTTCGACACGTCGATGATCGACCTGGAGCAGCTCCGCCGTTACGAACAGGGCCGCTGACCGGCGCCGTACGACGGCCGATTGGGTCTACGGCGACCCGTCCAGTATCCTGGCTCTTCGGTCGCGTGTGCATTCGCGATCTCGGCTGCCCTCATCGCATGCGTCACCGCATTCGGTCCGGGCCGCCGTCACCGCAGCGTAGAAAGCAGGAAGCCCTGAACGCCCGCCTCGATCACCGTTCCCCTCTCGTGTTCGACACACGCGAGCTGGGTCGGCGTCCCGGTGCGCTGAAGAGGGTCTCCCGCTCCGTACCGGCCCCCGATCACCTCGGTATCGAGGTCATCTCCGTGGCCGAGGGCGCGACCGTCGAGCTCGACCTCCGACTGGAGTCGGTCATGGAAGGGGTGCTTGTCACAGGCACCGCCCGTGCACCGCTCACCGGGGAGTGCGTAAGGTGTCTGGAGCCGCTCGAGCGTGAGCTCGAAGTGGACTTCCAGGAGATGTACTCCTACCCCGACGCCGATGACCGGAGCCGCCCCGCGGATACCGGCGACGACGCCGAGGAAGACGAAGAGGACATGCTCTTTCTCGAGGCCGACTTGCTCGACCTCGAACCCGTGCTGCGTGACGCGGTGGTGCTCGCACTGCCGCTGCAGCCGGTGTGCCAGGACGACTGCCCCGGCCTGTGCTCCGAGTGCGGAGCGCGGCTGGCGGACGACCCGGACCACCACCACGAGACCGTCGACATTCGTTGGGCGGCACTGCAGGGACTCGCCGGTTCCGACCAGGACGGCGAGAAGGACAACGCACCCCGCTCCGTCGGGGATGACTCACAGGAGAAGTAGCCGTGGCTGTTCCGAAGCGGAAGATGTCGCGCAGCAACACGCGCCACCGCCGGTCGCAGTGGAAGGCTGCGGTCACCCCCCTGGTGGCGTGCGAGCGCTGCCACGAGCCGAAGCAGCAGCACATCGCGTGCCCGAGCTGCGGCACCTACAACAAGCGCCAGGTCCTCGAGGTCTGATCGGCGGGTGACAGGCTCCATGTCAGACGCCACTACGCCGAAGAGGGCGCCGGCGGACACGGCCTCGTCTCACACGCTTCTGGAAGGGCGGCTCGGGTACAAACTCGAGACCGCCCTTCTGGTGCGTGCGCTGACCCACCGTTCCTACGCGTACGAGAACGGCGGTCTGCCGACCAACGAGCGCCTGGAGTTCCTCGGGGACTCCGTCCTGGGCCTCGTGGTCACGGACACGCTCTACCGCATCCACCCCGACCTGCCCGAGGGCCAGCTGGCCAAGCTGCGGGCCGCGGTGGTCAACTCCCGTGCACTGGCGGAGGTGGGCCGTGGGCTCGACCTCGGCTCCTTCATCCGGCTCGGCCGCGGTGAAGAGGGCACGGGCGGCCGCAACAAGGCGTCCATCCTCGCGGACACCCTGGAAGCGGTCATCGGTGCGGTCTATCTCGACCAGGGTCTCGAGGCTGCTGCCGAGCTGGTTCACCGGCTCTTCGATCCGCTGATCGAGAAGTCCTCGAACCTCGGCGCCGGCCTGGACTGGAAGACCAGCCTCCAGGAGCTGACCGCGACGGAGGGACTCGGCGTGCCCGAGTACCTGGTCTCCGAGACCGGTCCGGACCACGAGAAGACCTTCACGGCTGCTGCCCGCGTCGGTGGTGTCGCGTACGGCACCGGCACCGGCCGCAGCAAGAAGGAAGCGGAGCAGCAGGCGGCGGAAGCCGCCTGGCGCGCCATCCACGAGGCGGCGGAGGCTCGCACGGCCGCCGCCGCGAAGGCCGAGGCCGTGCAGAAGAAGGCCGAAGCCGTGGACAAGGCGGAGGCCGGCAAGGCCGAAGCCGCGGAGCAGGCCGGGGTCGAGACGACCGAGGCCGACGCCGCATCCTGACGCACACGTCCCCGAACGCCGGGCGCCCCTGACTCCAGGGCCGCCCGGCGTTCGGCGAACGTGCCGCCGCAGTGAGCAGTGAGCGTACGCAGTGGGCAGTGCGCCGTACCGGCTCGCCGAGGCGCCGCAGTACCGAAGCATCGAAGTGCCGAAGCACCGACCGCAGCATCCGCGGGAGCCGCCGTATCCGGCCGGCGCCCGCGAGCCCTTCCCGGAGGAGCACCGTGCCCGAACTGCCCGAGGTCGAGGTCGTCCGGCGCGGGCTGGCGCAGTGGGCCTGCGGCCGCACCGTGGCCGACGTCCAGGTGCTGCACCCCCGGGCGATCCGGCGCCACCTCGCCGGGCCCGAGGACTTCGCCGCCCAGCTGGCCGGCCGCCGCCTCGGCGTGGCCCGGCGGCGCGGCAAGTACCTCTGGCTGCCGCTGGAGACGGAAGGCCCCACGACCCCCGACCGGGCGGTCCTCGCCCACCTCGGCATGAGCGGCCAGCTCCTCGTCCAGCCGCACGAGGCCCCCGACGAGAAGCACCTGCGCATCCGCATTCGGTTCGACGACACCGCCGGCACGGAGCTGCGCTTCGTCGACCAGCGCACCTTCGGCGGGCTCTCCCTGCACGACACGGTGCCCGGCGACCCCGAGGGGCTCCCCGACGTCATCGCGCACATCGCCCGCGACCCGCTCGACCCCGCCTTCGACGACGAGGCCTTCCACGCCGCGCTGCGCCGGCGCCGTACGACGCTCAAGCGGGCCCTGCTCGACCAGTCGCTCATCAGCGGGGTCGGCAACATCTACGCGGACGAGGCGCTGTGGCGCTCCCGGCTGCACTACGACCGGCCCACCGCGACCCTGACCCGGCCGCGCAGCGCCGAACTGCTCACGCACATCCGCGAGGTCATGAACGAAGCCCTCGCCGTCGGCGGCACCAGCTTCGACAGCCTCTACGTCAACGTGAACGGCGAGTCCGGCTACTTCGACCGCTCGCTGGACGCGTACGGGCGGGAGGACGAGCCGTGCCGCCGCTGCGGTACGGCCATGCGCCGCCGCCCCTGGATGAACCGCTCCAGCTACTTCTGCCCGCGCTGCCAGCGCCCTCCGCGCCCGCGCGCCGCGTAGCTCCGCACCCCGGCGTCACGTAGGTCTACGCCCCGGCGCCGCGTGGCTCTACGCCCCGCACGCCTCGCGCTTCGCGTCGTACGTCTTCCGGGCTGCGAGGATCTCCGGCATGCGCTCCTCCAGCAGCCCGACCAGCCCCAGGAGGCGGTCGGCGACGTCCTGCCCCAGCGGCGTGAGCGCGTAGTCCACGCGGGGCGGGTTGGTCGGCTGCGCCTCGCGGTGCACCAGGCCGTCGCGCTCCAGTGCGTGCAGGGTCTGGGACAGCATCTTCTCGCTCACGCCGTCGACCCGGCGGCGCAGCTCGTTGAAGCGCAGCGTGCTCTCGTGCAGGGCCACGACCGTCAGCGCGCCCCATCGTCCCGTGACGTGCTCCAGAGTGCCGCGCGAGGGGCAGGAGCGGGCGAACACGTCGAAGGCCAGGTCCGGGTCCATGGCCGCAAGCATACTCCCGCACAGCGCTAACCTCTGGATTGCGCTTTCTAAAAGTTAGTGCTTTCCTTCTGGTCGTGCCGCTCGGCACGCGCCGCCGTGTGCCGCCCGGCATGCACCCGTTCATTGGAGGCCCCCATGACCGCCGCCCTGCCCCAGCCCGTCGTCTCCGTCGCCTACCACTCCGGCTTCGGTCACACCGCCGTCCTCGCCGAGGCCGTCCGCGACGGTGCCGCCGACACCGGCGTGACCGTCCACCTGGTCAAGGTCGACGAGATGACGGACGCCGAGTGGGCGCAGCTCGACGGGTCCGACGCGATCATCTTCGGCTCGCCCACCTACATGGGCACCGCCAGCGCCGCCTTCCACGCCTTCGCCCAGCAGACCTCCGGCCGCTGGGCCGACCGCGCCTGGCAGGACAAGATCGCCGCAGGGTTCACCAACTCCGCATCCAAGAGTGGCGACAAGCTGGCCACCCTGCAGTACTTCTCGCTCCTGGGCGCGCAGCACGGCATGCACTGGGTGGGCCTCAACCTGCTGCCCGGCTGGAACAGCTCCGTGGCCTCCGAGAACGACCTCAACCGCCTCGGCTTCTTCCTCGGTGCGGCAGCACAGAGCAACGCCGACCAGGGCACCGAGGGCGTCCACAAGGCGGACATCCTGACCGCCGAGCACCTCGGCGCGCGGGTCGCCGAGGCCGCCCGGGTCGTGATCGCCGGCCGCGCCGCACTCTGATCCGCCGGAACGCCCCACGGGCCGTCAGGCGCGGCATGGGGCGGGCCTTGGGCGAGCCCCGCATGGGGCGGCCCGACAGCAGTCGCACGGGGCGGATCCTGCCCGCCGCACGGGGCGCGCTGCGGGCACCGCATGAGGCGGCCTTCGTGCCACCATGCCGCCTCATGCCGCCTCATGCCGCCGCATGGGGCGGGCCCGCCGCGGCGCCCCATGCAGCGGTCAGTAGCCGAAGTCCTGCGTCCACCAGGGGCCGCTCGCGCTGGTGTTCAGCCCGATGCCCAGGGTGCGGTAGTCGCGGTTGAGGATGTTCGCCCGGTGGCCTGCGCTGCGCATCCAGGCGTCCATCACGGCGTGGGCGTCCGGGTGGCCGCGGGCGATGTTCTCCCCGCCGAGGTTCCGGATGCCGTGCTTGGCGGCGCGGTCCCAGGGCGTGCGGCCGTCCGGGTCCGTGTGGTTGAAGAATCCGCGCCGCGCCATGTCGTCGCTGAACGCCTGGGCGAGCCCCGTCAGCCGGGCGCTGGCCTTCAGCGGCCTGAGGCCCGCCTTCGCCCGCTCCTGATTGACCAGGGCGAGCAACTGCCGTGCCACGGACGGGTACAGAGCGGCCTGGTCGGCCGTCTGCTGTTCCTGGCCGACGGGCTGCGCGTGATCGGCGACCCGGGTCCGCCCCTGGGCCTGGGCCTGGGCTTGAGCATCGGGTGCCGGGGCCGCACCTTCCCGGCCCGGATCGCCGGCGGCCTGCGCGTCGCCGGAGCCGCCGTCCGGCCCCGTACGCCCTTCGCTGCCCGGATCGCTGCCCGCCCCACGCTGCCCCGGAGCCGCGTCGGCAGGCGCTGCCGGCGGGCCGGACGGGGAGGAGGCGGAGCCGACGGGCACCGCGGTGTCCCCGCGCGGCGCGGGAGGCCGTTCGGCGTTGCGGCTCACATGCGACTGGCCGCGGCCGGAAGACCCTGCGTCGGGCCGCGTGAACTCGGTGACGGGCGGCTCTTCGGTCCGCACCTGCCCGCCGCCGTGGCCGTCGTTGCCGAGCTGGAGGGTGCCCCCTCCGGAGAACAGGCCGGAGGTCATCGCGACCACGCCCATGGCCATGGCGGCGGACGCGCCCAGTAGCCCCGTACGCACAGGGGTCTTCGGCCGGGCGCGCGGGCGCCGGGGATCGGGGGGCCATTCCGCGGCCGTGGCGCCGGGATCACCGGAGGGGTCGGGGGCGGAGGCGCCGCTCGTCCTCCCGGCGTGCGGGGGAGCGGGGACGGGGCTGCCTGCGGTCCTGGGGGCAGAGCGTCGGTGGCGACCCATCCGCTGCCTTCCTTACGTGTTCGGCTCGTTGTGCGTCACTCGTACGGGGAGGGGAGACCTTGTCGAGCGGCGACTGTACGGCAATAGACGCGGGGTCGAAGTGCTGATTATGCAATTGGCCGGTTAGCGTGCAGACATGAACGAGAATGTCCGTCTCACGGCGTGGGTCCGTGGACATGTGCAAGGTGTCGGCTTCCGGTGGTTCACGCGGGAGAACGCCTTGCGCATCGGAGCGCTCGCAGGCTTCGCGTCGAATCTGGCCGACGGCAGGGTCCAGGTCGTCGCGGAGGGCCCGCGCGAGGGGTGCGAACTTCTGCTCGATTGGCTGCGGGCGGGCGACACGCCCGGGCGGGTCGAAGGGGTGACCGAGATCTGGGGTGACCCGCGGGGCGGTTATGACGGGTTCGAGATCCGCTGACCATAACGGTTCGGAAAACGGGAAATCGCCCGGGAGGGTGCGCGCGGGGGCCGTGAAGAACGGGGGCCGAGGGTCACGATGACCTTAGTGATATGCCTTTGGCATATGCGTGAGGGAGAAATTCCCTGATGGTTGCCAAGACGGCCCCGGCGTGGAAGGCTGCGAGGCAACGGATGATCTCCACGCCCCTCCGGGCCCCGGCCGTGCCGGCGCCGCGCATTGACCGCCGCGCCCCCCGGGACGCCCGCGGATACGGGGTGTGATCGTGTTGACCGTCAAACTTTTTGGTGAGACTCTGGAAGCCCCGCGCACCTTAGCTGTTTGGCATTGAAGACTGCAGTAGCGATGGCAGACACCGCGGGTGCGAATCCCTCACGACCCACACCGCTTCGGTCGGTCACTCAGTGTGGAGGACCATCCATCATGGCAAAGGCGCTTCTCGGTTACGTCGGCGGCTCCGACCCCCGAGTCCTCGCCGAGATGCGACGGCTTCAGCAGCGTGTCCAGGACCTCGAATCCGAGCTCATCCGGATGCAGGCCGAGAATGACGCGCTGTCTGCCGCCGCTCACCACGGCGACTCGCTGCTCGACAGCATCGACGTTTCCAAGGCGGAGCCTGCGCTCGCCTGACCAGAGGCCCTGCCCCGGGGGCCGGTCGGGCTGCACTGTCAGCCGCTTGAGAGTTGCAAGGGACGCTTCGGCGTCCCTTCGTCATTTCTGATCATCGTATCGTCGTGGTGTTTCCCAGCGGTTGCGGCTATTTTTTCCCACTTTTCGGTGCGCTCTTAACGACTGATGTGCCCTGCCCCTTCCCAGGTGAAACCAATTGAAGGGCGCGGCACGCCAGCATGCCGTCCGGGGCGGCTCCCGCAGAGGCCCGGCCGGTAGAGTCCTACCGCGTGCACCTCAAGAGCCTGACCCTGCGGGGGTTCAAATCCTTCGCCTCCGCGACGACCCTGCGCTTCGAACCCGGGATCACCTGCGTCGTGGGGCCCAACGGCTCCGGCAAGTCCAATGTCGTCGACGCCTTGTCCTGGGTCATGGGCGAGCAGGGGGCCAAGTCCCTGCGCGGCGGCAAGATGGAAGACGTGATCTTCGCCGGGACGACCGGCCGCCCTCCGCTGGGTCGCGCGGAGGTCTCCCTCACGATCGACAACTCCGACGGGGCCCTGCCGATCGACTACTCCGAGGTCACCATCACGCGGATCATGTTCCGCAACGGCGGCAGCGAGTATCAGCTCAACGGCGACACCTGCCGGCTGCTCGACATCCAGGAACTGCTCTCGGACTCCGGCATCGGCCGCGAGATGCACGTCATCGTCGGCCAGGGCCAGCTCGACTCCGTGCTGCACGCCGACCCCACCGGCCGCCGCGCCTTCATCGAGGAGGCGGCGGGCGTCCTCAAGCACCGCAAGCGCAAGGAGAAGGCGCTGCGGAAGCTCGATGCGATGCGCGCGAACCTCGCCCGCGTCCAGGACCTCACCGACGAGCTCCGCAGGCAGCTCAAGCCGCTCGGCCGGCAGGCGGCCGTCGCGCGCCGAGCCGCCGTCATCCAGGCCGATCTGCGCGACGCGCGCCTGCGGCTCCTCGCCGACGACCTCGTCACCCTCCGGGAGGCGCTGCGGGCCGAGCTGGCCGACGAGGCCGCCCTCAAGGCCCGCAAGGACGGCGCCGAGGCCGAGCTGAAGGCCGCCCTGCAGCGTGAGGCGGTCCTGGAGGAGCAGGTGCGCACGCTCGCCCCGCGCCTGGCCGCCGCCCAGCAGACCTGGTACGAGCTCTCGCGCCTCGCCGAGCGCGTGCGCGGCACGATCGGACTCGCCGACGCGCGCGTCACCAGCGCCACCTCCGCCCCCGCCGAGGAGCGGCGCGGCCGCGAACCGGAGGACCTGGAGCGCGAGGCGGCTCGCGTCCGCGAGCAGGAGGCCGAGCTGGAGGCCGCCTTGGAGGCGGCGAGCCGCGCTCTGGAGGACACCACCGAGCACCGTGCGGCTCTGGAGCGGCAGCTGGCGGACGAGGAGCGCCGCCTGCGCGACGCCGCCCGCGCCATCGCCGACCACCGCGAGGAGCTCGCCCGGCTCCAGGGCCGCGTCACCGCCGCTCGCGGCCGGGCGGCGTCCGCGCAGGCCGAGATCGACCGGCTGGCCGCCGCCCGTGACGAGGCCCGGGAGCGGGCGGCCGCCGCCCAGGAGGAGTACGAGCGGCAGCAGGCCGAGGTCGAGGGACTCGACGCGGGGGACGCCGAGCTGGCCGGCCGGCACGAGGCCGCCAAGCGGGAACTGGCCGCCGCGGAGGCCGCGCTGACCGAGGCGCGCGAGGAGGCCACCGCCACCGAACGCCGCCGCGCGGCGACGGGCGCCCGCCGCGACGCGCTCGCCCTGGGCCTGCGCCGCAAGGACGGCACGGGGGCGCTGCTGGCGGCGCAGGATCGTTTGTCCGGGCTGCTGGGCCCGGCGGCCGAGCTGCTGACCGTCGCCCCCGGCTACGAACTGCCCGTCGCGGCGGCCCTCGGCGCCGCGGCCGACGCCCTCGCCGTCACCGACACCGCCACGGCGGCCGAAGCGCTGCGGCTGCTGCGCAAGCAGGACGCCGGGCGGGCGGCGCTCGTCGTGGCGCGGGGCCTGGAGCGCGGTGCGGCAGCGGCCTCCTCGCCGGGCCCCGTGCAGCCGCCCGCACGGGGCGGAGCGAACGCCGCCCCATGCGGCCCCCGCCCCGCCCTCGACCTCGTCGACGGGCCCGCCCCCGTCCTCGACGCCGTGCGCGCGCTCCTGCGCGACGTCGTGGTCGTCCCGACGCTGGAGGACGCCGAGGAACTGGTCGGCGAACGGCCCGGGGCCGTCGCCGTCACGGCCGAGGGCGACCTGCTCGGGGCCCACTTCGCGCAGGGCGGCTCCGGCGGCGCGCCGAGCCTCCTGGAGGTCCAGGCCGCCGTCGACGAGGCCACCGCCGAACTGACCGGCCTGGACGCACGGTGCGAGAGCCTGCAGGAGGCCCAGCACGCCGCGGCCGCACGGCGGGCGGAGTGCGCCGCCCGCGTGGAGGAACTGGCCTCCCTGCGCAGCGCGGCCGACCGGGAGAAGTCCCAGGTCGCCCAGGCCCTTGGGCGGCTCGCCGGGCAGGCGCGCGCGGCGGCCGACGAGGCCGGGCGGACGGCCGCGGCCGTGGCCCGTGCCGAGGAAGCCCTCGCACGGGCCGGCGAGGAGGCCGAGGAGCTGGCCGAGCGGCTGGCCGTCGCCGAGGAGTCCGCCCCGGCCGAGGGCGACGGGGAGCCCGACACCTCCGTACGGGACCGGCTCGCCGCGGACGGCGCCAACGCCCGGCAGACGGAGATGGAGGCGCGCCTCCAGGTCCGTACGCACGAGGAGCGCGTCAAGGCCCTCGCGGGGCGGGCGGACGGACTGGACCGGGCGGCCCGTGCCGAGCGCGAGGCGCGGGCCCGCGCGGAGCAGCGGCGCGCCAGGCTGCGGCACGAGGCCCGCGTCGCCACGGCCGTCGCTTCGGGTGCCCGGCAGCTCCTCGCGCACGTCGAGGTCTCCCTCGTGCGCGCCGACGAGGAGAAGCGGAGCGCAGAGGAGGCGAAGGGTGCCCGGGAGCGCGAGCTGACGGCCGAACGCAACCGGGGCCGCGAGCTGAAGAGCGAGCTGGACAAGCTCACCGACACGGTGCACAAGGGCGAGGTGCTCGGCGCGGAGAAGCGGCTGCGCATCGAGCAGCTGGAGGCCAGGGCGCTGGAGGAGCTCGGCGTCGAACCCGCGGGCCTGGTCGCGGAGTACGGGCCGGACCAGCCCGTACCGCCGTCCCCGCCGGCCGAGGGCGAGGAGCTGCCGGAGGACCCGGACCACCCCAGGAACCGCCCCGTGCGGTACGTACGGGCGGAGCAGGAGAAGCGGCTCCGTGCCGCCGAGCGCGCCTATCAGCAGCTGGGCAAGGTCAATCCGCTGGCGCTGGAGGAGTTCGCGGCGCTGGAGGAGCGGCACAAGTTCCTCTCCGAGCAACTGGAGGACCTCAAGAAGACCCGCAGCGACCTGCTCCAGGTCGTCAAGGACGTGGACAAGCGCGTCGAAGAGGTCTTCACGGAGGCGTACCGGGACACGGCCCGGGAGTTCGAAGGCGTCTTCTCCCGCCTCTTCCCCGGCGGCGAGGGGCGGCTCGTCCTCACCGACCCGGACGACATGCTGGCCACCGGCGTGGACGTCGAGGCGCGGCCTCCCGGCAAGAAGGTCAAGCGCCTGTCGCTGCTGTCGGGCGGGGAACGCTCGCTGACGGCGGTGGCGCTGCTGGTCGCGATCTTCAAGGCGCGGCCGAGCCCGTTCTACGTGATGGACGAGGTCGAGGCGGCCCTGGACGACACCAACCTCCAGCGGCTGATCGGGATCATGAAGGAGCTGCAGGAGAGTTCGCAGCTGATCGTGATCACGCACCAGAAGCGGACGATGGAGGTCGCCGACGCGCTCTACGGCGTCTCGATGCAGGGCGACGGCGTCTCGAAGGTGATCAGCCAGCGACTCCGTTGATCTTGAAATCGCGTGTCGGCGGCTTCACTTCTTCAAGTGTTGAACTCAACGCGTGAGAAGCCTCCTGGAAACTTCTTGGTTACGACCTATTGACTTAAGAAGATGAAGACATAGGGTCTGCAGCGTTGCTAATACCTTCAAGTGGTGGGCCCCCAAGTCCTGTGCCCCACTTGAAGTGCCAGCCCCCCACGCCCGGCAGTGCCGCCGGGCCTCAGGAGTACACGTTGACCAGCACTGCGACGGCGCAGGGGTCCGAGGGCCGCAAGGCCCAGCCGGATCACCTCGGGCATGTCATCTTCATCACCGCGGCCGCGGCCATGGG
Organism: Streptomyces telluris; assembly: GCF_024519335.1. Classification (NCBI taxonomy): domain Bacteria; kingdom Bacillati; phylum Actinomycetota; class Actinomycetes; order Kitasatosporales; family Streptomycetaceae; genus Streptomyces; species Streptomyces telluris. The sequence continues at coordinate 125,482 of NZ_JANIID010000002.1, read as the reverse complement.
TGGCTTTCTCTTCGGCTACGACAGCTCCGTGATCAACGGCGCGGTCGAGGGCATTCGCGGGAAGTACGACATCGGCTCCGCAGCCCTGGCCCAGGTCATCGCCATCGCCCTCATCGGCTGCGCCATCGGCGCCGCCACCGCGGGCCGGCTCGCGGACCGCATAGGCCGGATCCGCGTCATGCAGATCTCTGCGACGCTCTTCACGATCAGCGCCGTCGGCTCGGCCCTGCCGTTCGCCCTGTGGGACCTGGCGTTCTGGCGCATCCTTGGCGGCATCGCCATCGGCATGGCCTCGGTCATCGGCCCGGCGTACATCGCCGAGGTCTCGCCGCCCGCCTACCGCGGCCGCCTCGGCTCCTTCCAGCAGGCCGCGATCGTCGTCGGCATCGCCGTCTCGCAGCTCGTCAACTGGGGCATCCTCAACCTCGCCGACGGCGACCAGCGCGGTCACCTCATGGGCATCGAGGCATGGCAGCTGATGCTCGGCGTCATGGTCGTCCCGGCCGTCCTCTACGGCCTGCTCTCCTTCGCGATCCCCGAGTCGCCCCGCTTCCTGATCTCCGTCGGCAAGGTCGACAAGGCGAAGAGCGTGCTGGCCGACGTCGAGGGCCACACCGTCGACCTCGACAAGCGCGTCGCCGAGATCGAGCTCGCGATGCACAGCGAGGAGAAGTCCACCTTCAAGGACCTCCTCGGCGGCAAGGCGGGCCTCCTGCCCATCGTCTGGGTCGGCATCGGCCTGTCGGTCTTCCAGCAGCTCGTCGGCATCAACGTGGCCTTCTACTACTCGGCCACCCTCTGGCAGTCCGTCGGCATCGACCCGAGCGACTCCTTCCTGTACTCCTTCACGACGTCGATCATCAACATCGTCGGCACCGTGATCGCGATGATCTTCGTCGACCGGATCGGCCGCAAGCCGCTCGCCCTCGTCGGTTCGGCCGGTATGGCCGTCTCCCTCGCCCTCGAGGCCTGGGCCTTCTCCGCGCAGGCCGCCGACGGCTCCCTGCCGACCACGCAGGGCACGGTCGCCCTCATCGCCGCGCACGCCTTCGTGCTCTTCTTCGCGCTCTCGTGGGGCGTCGTGGTCTGGGTCTTCCTCGGCGAGATGTTCCCCAACCGCATCCGCGCCGCGGCACTCGGCGTCGCCGCCTCCGCCCAGTGGGTCGCCAACTGGGTCATCACCGCGAGCTTCCCGAGCCTGTCGGACTGGAACCTCTCCGGCACGTACATCATCTACACGGTCTTCGCCGTGCTCTCGATCCCCTTCGTGCTCAAGTACGTCAAGGAGACGAAGGGCAAGGCGTTGGAGGAGATGGGCTAACCCCCCCGCCGCCCTCTCCTCAACAGGACGCTGCCCCGGCTCACCGACGAGCCGGGGCAGCGTCCTGTTTGCGTACGGCGACGAGCGGGGCGCCGGTGCGGTGCGCACGGGGCGGGGCGGGGCGGTGGGGAGCGGGGCGTACGGCGGAGACCGTCGGCCCCGTGCGGGCGGGCCTACGACGCCGCGCCCGTCACCGTGGGGCGCGCCCCATGCACTCTCGCTGCGGACGGCGAAGCCGAGCCGCTGCTGCGCGGCGTCCCGCGGGCTCTTGCCCGCCGCGCGCCGCCTCCTGACGCCGCGGTGCTCGGCCGCAGCGCACTTGCCCGGCCCCGCGGGGCGGGCCTCCGGCAGCGTCGTACCCAAGCCGAGCTTTTGCGCGCGGCGTCCCGTCGAGTCCGGGCCCGCCGCTCAACCCTTCCCGCCGCCGCGGCGCTCAGCCCCGACGCGGACGTCCGGCGGTGCCGTACCGGCCTGTTGCCGCCGCTCCCGTCGAACTTCCGGCCGGCGCCTCATGCGCCGCTGCCTTCCGCCCGCCGTGGCGCTCAGCCACAGCGCCGAGGACCGGAGGGGCCGTACCGCCCTGAAACGGGCCCGCAGCAAGCCCGTGGCAGCGGACCGCCGCCCCATGCCGCGCCGCTACGGGCCAGGCACGGAGCCCGGCACGCCGCTCGCCGCGAGGCGAAAACGCGGGTGCCCCCACCGTCAGGACGGTGGGGGCACCCGCGTTCAGCAAGCGGCGGCGGCGCGTCAGGCGCCGACCTTCACGCGCTCCTCGTCGCCGGCGGCGGCACCCGCGGCGTCCGCCGCGGCAACCTCGCGCGGCACCGGCAGCACGGCCATGATCAGCGCCGAGATGGCGATCGTGGCGGCCCAGCCCAGCCCGTACTTGCCGACGAACGTCGAGGCCAGCGGACCGGTGAACCAGTCGCACTTGGTGAAGGAGATGCCCGCGGCCAGCGCGACGGTCCAGGCCGTCATCGCCTGCCAGCAGAAGCCGCCCACGTACCAGTAGCGGCTGGTGCGGCCGGTGTCCATCAGCGCCTCCGCGTCGTAGCGCACGGCGCGGGCCTTGCGGCGCGCCATGTCGACCGTGTAGACGCCGATCCACGCGGAGAAGGAGACCGCGAGCAGGATCAGGAAGGTGATGAACGAGCTGAGGAAGCTCTTCGCGACCAGCATCAGCAGCAGACCGCCGACCAGCGAGATGATGGCGTTGATGCTGACGGCCATGGCGCGGGGCAGCTTCACGCCCATGGTCTGGGCGGTGAAGCCGGCCGAGTACATCGAGAGGCTGTTGATCAGCAGCATGCCGACGATGGCGGTGATCAGGTACGGCACGGCCAGCCAGGTCGGCAGGATGTCGCCGAGGAAGGAGACCGGGTCCGGCGCGTCGGCCAGGCCCGGGGTGGCGACGGCCATGACGGCGCCCATCAGGACCATCGGGACCATCACGATGCCCGCACCGGAGACCGTGGCAGTGACGATCTTCTTGCCGGACGCGGCGTGCGGCAGGTAGCGCGCGAAGTCGGGGCCGGTGGGGACCCAGCTGATACCGCCGGCGGCGATGGTGCCGATGCCGGCGATCATCATCGCGGTGGTGCCGGCCGGCTTGGAGAAGACCTCGTCCCACTTGATGTTGGCGATCAGGTAGACCAGCACCAGGACGCTGAAGACGCCGAAGAGGTACGTCGACCACTTGTTGCACACGTTCAGCGCCTTGCGCCCCATGCCGCTCACGAGGAACGTGCAGGCGACGAAGGCGGTGAGCGTGATGACGATCAGCGGGGTGTTGCTCTTGACGCCGAGGAGCAGGTCGAGAACGGTCAGCACCGCGTAGGCGCCGGTGACCGCGTTGATCGTCTCCCACCCGAAGCGGGCGACCCACAGGATCGCGCCGGGGAAGAGGTTGCCGCGGACGCCGAACGTCGCGCGGGAGAGCATCGCGCCGGGCGCACCGCCCCACTTGCCGGAGACCGACAGGACGCCGACCATGCCGAACGACGCGAGCGCGGCGCAGGCGGCGACGATCAGGACCTGCCAGAAGTTCAGTTCGTTGAAGACCACCAGGGCCGCGCCCATGGTGAGCAGCAGCACGCTGATGTTGGCGGCGACCCAGGTCGGGACGAGCTCACGGACCCGGCCGTGTCGCTCGTGATCCGGAACGGGCTCGATGCCGCGGGTTTCTATCGCGCCGCCGGATTCGGCGGTGGACAGGTTGGACGCGTTGTCCATGTGGGGGGCTCCGTGCGGGTGAAGCGGGGCGGGAAGCCGGGCAGAAAAGGTCTTTGGGGACTCTACGCGCGTCGCACAGCCCCACGCCATCGTACTTTGCTCCAAGTTTAGGCTTTTAGTGCCATTGGTCCTTGTCGCAACCTCCAAAGGCGCACGTCGCCGGCGACGTGACCGGCGAGGCCGCCTCTCGGCGCCGCGGTGTCCGATACTGGGGGCGTTATGGAAATCGTCATCCTTGCTGTAGTCATCGCTGTGGTCGCGCTCGGCGCGATCAGCGGGCTCGTGGTCAGCAGCCGTAAGAAGAAGCAGCTGCCCCCGGCCCCGCCGAGCAGCCCGTCCGTCACCGCGCCGCCCGCCGAGCCCCACGTCGGCGAGGAGGCCGAGACCCCCAGCGCCGAGCCGCGCCGGACCGTGGAGGAGGTCGAGCTCCCGGCCCCCGAGGCGCCGGCCGCCGAAGCCCCCGCCGAGGCGCCCGCCGCACCGGCCGAGCCCGAGGCGCCCGCCGCGCCCGCGGTCGAGGTGCCCGAGCCCACCGCCGGCCGCCTCGTGCGGCTGCGCACCCGTCTTTCGCGTTCCCAGAACTCCCTCGGCAAGGGTCTGCTGACCCTGCTGTCCCGCGAGCACCTCGACGAGGACACGTGGGAGGAGATCGAGGACACCCTGCTGACCGCCGACGTCGGCGTCGCCCCCACGCAGGAGCTCGTCGAGCGCCTGCGCGAGCGCGTGAAGGTGCTCGGCACCCGTACCCCCGAGGAGCTGCGCGCCCTGCTCCGCGAGGAGCTGCTGGCCCTCATCGGCACCGACGCCGACCGCAGCGTCCACACCGAGCCCGGCGTGGGCGTGAACGGTGAGGAGAAGCCCGGCGTCGTCATGGTCGTCGGCGTCAACGGCACCGGTAAGACCACCACCACGGGCAAGCTCGCGCGCGTGCTCGTCGCCGACGGCAAGTCCGTCGTCCTCGGTGCCGCCGACACCTTCCGTGCGGCCGCTGCCGACCAGCTGCAGACCTGGGGCGAGCGCGTGGGCGCCCGCACGGTCCGCGGGCCCGAGGGCGGCGACCCGGCGTCGATCGCCTTCGACGCCGTCAAGGAGGGCATCGCCGAGAACGCCGACGTCGTCCTGGTCGACACGGCCGGCCGCCTGCACACCAAGACCGGCCTCATGGACGAGCTCGGCAAGGTCAAGCGGGTCGTCGAGAAGCACGGCTCGGTCGACGAGGTGCTGCTCGTCCTGGATGCCACCACCGGTCAGAACGGCCTCGTGCAGGCGCGCGTCTTCGCCGAGGTCGTCAACATCACCGGCATCGTCCTCACCAAGCTCGACGGCACCGCCAAGGGCGGCATCGTCGTGGCCGTCCAGCGCGAGCTGGGCGTGCCCGTGAAGCTCGTCGGCCTGGGCGAGGGCGCGGACGACCTCGCGCCGTTCGAGCCCGAGGCGTTCGTCGACGCGCTCATCGGCGACTGACGCGCCGTACGCCCGTCCGCGACGCCCGTCCGCGACGGCCGGCCCCGCCGGAACGCCCCGAGGCGCTCCGCAGGCCGGGCGGGCGGCGTCCGGGTGAGAAAGGGCCCCCTCCGCAGGTGCAGCTGCGGAAGGGGCCCTTTCGCGTGGGGCCCGGCCGGAAGGCCGCCGGGGCTCAGGACGCCGCCGACCGGTGGCACACATACGCGAGGGTGCCGAGGAGCAGCCGGGCGTGCGGGGGGCGGCCCGCGGTGTCCAGCGTGGGCGGGCGGAGCCAGCGCATGGGGCCGAGGCCGGCGTGGTCCGACGGCGGTGCGGTGACGTGCTCCCCGGGGCCCAGGCAGCGCAGGTCGAGCCGGGCGTCGTCCCAGCCCATGCGGTAGAGCAGCTGGGGGAGCTCGCCGGCGGCGCCGGGGGCGACGAAGAACAGCGCCCGGCCGTGCGGCGTGAGGGCCACGGGGCCGAGCGGCAGCCCCATGCGCTCCAGCCGGGCCAGGGCGTGCCGCCCGGCCGCCTCGGCGACCTCCAGGACGTCGAAGGAGCGCCCCACGGGCAGCAGCACGGCCGCACCCGGCACCTCGGCCCATGCGGCCGCCGCCGCGTCCAGCGTGGCGCCCGCGGGCACGCGTGGGGCGAAGGAGAGCGGGTGCGCGCCGGGGGAGGGGCAGTCGTCGGCGCCGCACGAGCAGACCGCGCCGGCCGGGCGACCGCTGCGGGAGGCGCGGGCGCCGGGCACCACATCCCACCCCCACAGGCCGGTGTACTCCGCCACCGTCGTGACGCACTCGTACGCGCGTCCGCGGCGCCGAGAGCTCGAGCGCAGGTCCCGGATGCCGCCGATTGTGAAGCCCATGCCCCCTCCAACGGGTCGTGCTCGCGGATGGTTACGAGTCGGAGTGTCTCGGACACGGACCGTTGCCGAATCCCTTCCGGGGGCGGCGCGACGGTGTGCGACGGGTAGTGCGGTGCCGACCATGCGCCGGGGCGTGCGTCGATCCACTCTGTCCCTGGGCCCTCCCTGATCGTCCCGTGTCAAGTCAATCGCGTGGAGGTGCGGTTGAGTTCATTCCTTGGGGTGGCGAATGGTGGCGTTTACTGGACTGCTCTCGCGTCAGCCGTGATCGTAGGATTACTTTCGGTGCACGAATCCACGGGAGATGCGCCCCGCCGGTGGGTATGCCGGAGGCATGAACCGTCTCGTCGCCCGGCCGGAATTCCTCGCGGCCCGGGGTGCATCGCCGCACGGGCCGCCGTAAAAAGCGGCAAGCTGTGCGTGGTTCACACGGTTCACGCACAGACAGCAGAGTTCGGGATGGGGGCTTCCAGGTGGGCGGCAACGGCAGCGGCACCGGCGGTGCCGAGAAGGCTGACAAGCGCCCCAACGAGCAGTTGGGCTCCTGGTTCCTGCGCAGCGGATGGTCCAAGGGCGAGCTCGCGCGGCAGGTCAACCGCAGGGCGCGGCAGTTGGGAGCCCATCACATCAGCACGGACACCTCGCGCGTGCGCCGCTGGCTCGACGGCGAGCAGCCGCGCGAGCCCATCCCGAAGATCCTCTCCGAGCTGTTCTCCGAGCGCTTCGGCTGCGTCGTCGGCATCGAGGACATCGGCCTGCGCACCGCCCACCAGTCCCCGTCCGTCTCCGGCGTCGACCTGCCCTGGGCGGGCCCGCAGACCGTCGAGCTGATCAGCGAGTTCTCCCGCAGCGACCTGATGCTCGCGCGGCGCGGCTTCCTCGGCGCCTCGCTCGCCCTGTCGGCCGGCCCCGCGCTCATCGAGCCCATGCAGCGCTGGCTGGCCCCCGGCCCCGGCGGCAGGGACGGCTCCGGCGCCGCGCAGGACCGCTCCCCGCGCGCGGGCCGCCTCTCCGGCCCCGAGCTCGACCTCCTCGAGTCGACCACCATGATGTTCCGCCAGTGGGACGCCCAGTGCGGCGGCGGTCTGCGCCGCAAGGCCGTCGTCGGCCAGCTCCACGAGGTCACCGATCTCCTCCAGGAGCCCCAGCCCGAGGCCACCTCCAAGAGGCTGTTCCGGGCCGCGGCCGAACTGGCCGAGCTCGCGGGCTGGATGAGCTACGACATCGGCCTGCACCCCACCGCCCAGAAGTACTTCGTCCTGGCGCTCCACGCCGCCAAGGAAGCGGGCGACCGCCCCCTCGGCGCGTACATCCTCTCCAGCATGGGCCGTCAGATGATCCACCTCGGCCGTCCGGACGACGCCCTGGAGCTCATCCACCTCGGCCAGTACGGCTCCCGCGAGACGGCCACCGCACGCACCCAGGCGATGCTGTACGCCGTGGAGGCCCGCGCGTACGCCAACATGGGGCAGCCCTCCAAGTGCAAGCGCGCGGTCAACATGGCGGAGGACTGCTTCTCCGACTGCGCCTCCGGCGACGGCGATCCCGACTGGATCCGCTTCTTCTCCGAGGCCGAGCTCAACGCGGAGAACGCCCATTCCTACCGCGACCTCGCCTATGTGGCCGGCCGCAGCCCCACGTACGCCTCCCTCGCCCGCCCCAAGATGGAGCGCGCCGTCGAGCTCTTCGCGCAGGACACCGAGCACCACCGTTCGTATGCGCTCAACCTCATCGGCATGGCCACCGTCCACCTGATGGAGGGCGAGCCCGAGCAGTCCACGGTCCTCGCCGGCAAGGCCCTCAAGATTGCCAAGCAGGTGCGTTCGGAGCGGGTCAACAACCGGCTCCGCAAGACCGTCGACAACGCCGCGCGCGATTTCGGTGACGTCGCCGAAGTCGTCGCCCTCACCGAGCAGATCACCGTCCACCTGCCGGAATCGGTGGAAGCCGTCCAAGCGGTCTGACCCCACCCGGCCCCCGTACCCGGCCGCGACGCTCCCCCGGACAGCCCGACTCGGCTCCCCCACGCCAGGTCACACCGGGCGGACGTCGCGGCCGGCCCCGTGCGCCGACGCGAGCCGCGCACGGTCGGCGAAGGTTAGCGGTGATCACCCGCCCGCCCCGGCCGATTCACCCGGGCGTAACACTCCCGCCGTCTTCGTCACTGCCGCGAAACAACCAGCTGCATCGGCTGAAATCCCGCTGCGCCAACCTCATGGCGAAAACCGGCCCGCTCGGGCCGCCGCTTCGAGGAGACACCGACCATGAATGGCGCGGATACCGCATTCGTATTGATCAGTGCCGCACTCGTGATGCTGATGACACCGGGGCTGGCCTTCTTCTACGGCGGCATGGTGCGGGTCAAGAGCGCCCTGAACATGCTGATGATGTCGTTCGTCTCGCTCGGCATCGTCACCGTCCTGTGGGTGCTCTTCGGCTATTCGCTCGCCTTCGGCGACGACATCGGCGCAGGACTGCTCGGCGATCTCGGCCACATCGGCTTCAAGGGCATCAGCCCCGAGACCCTGACCGGAGGCAAGGAAGGCATTCCCGTCTTCGCCTTCGCCCTCTTCCAACTGATGTTCGCCGTGATCACCCCGGCGCTGATGAGCGGGGCGCTCGCCGATCGCGTGAAGTTCAGCGCCTGGGCCCTGTTCATCACCCTCTGGGTCTCGGTCGTCTACTTCCCCGTCGCCCACTGGGTGTGGCAGGCCGACGGCTGGCTGTTCAAGCTGAAGGTGATCGACTTCGCGGGCGGCACTGCCGTCCACATCAACGCGGGCATCGGCGCCCTCGCCGCGGTCCTCGTCGTCGGCAAGCGCATCGGCTTCAAGAAGGACCCCATGCGCCCGCACAGCCTGCCCCTGGTGGTGCTCGGGACGGGCCTGCTGTGGTTCGGCTGGTTCGGCTTCAACGCCGGCTCCGCGCTGGCCGCCAACGGCGCCGCCGCCAACATGGCCATGAACACCCAGGTCGCCACCGGCGCCGCCATGCTCGGCTGGCTCGCCTACGAGCGCATCCGGCACGGCGCCTTCACCACGCTGGGCGCCGCCTCCGGCGCCGTCGCGGGCCTCGTCGCCATCACGCCCTCCGGTGCCGCGGTCAACGCCTTCGGCGCCCTCCTCATCGGCGTCGTCGCCGGCGCGGTCTGCTCCTGGGCCGTCAGCCTGAAGTTCAAGCTCGGCTTCGACGACTCCCTCGACGTCGTCGGCGTCCACCTTGTGGGCGGCGTCATCGGCACCCTCCTCGTCGGTCTCCTCGCCACCGACGGCGCCGGCCTCACGCAGCTCGGCCGCCAGGCCGTCGGGGCCTTCTCCGTCATGGCCTACTCGTTCACCGTCTCCTGGCTCCTCGCCAAGCTCGTGGACAGGACCATCGGTTTCCGGGCCGCCGAGGACGACGAGATCAGCGGCATCGACCAGGCCTTCCACGCCGAGACCGCCTACGACCACACCGGCGTCGGCGCCGTCACCCGCACCGCCGCGCCCGCCCTTCACCGGCCGGCCGCGGCCCCCGAGCAGGATGACCGGGAGCAGACCGGCCAGGAGCAGGCCGCCGCTCCGAAGAACAAGAAGGTGGACGCATGAAGCTCATCACCGCGATCGTCAAGCCCTTCCGGGTCGACGAGATCAGGGAGGCCCTCCAGACCTTCGGGGTCCAGGGCCTGACCGTCAGCGAGGCCAGCGGCTACGGCCGCCAGCGCGGCCACACCGAGGTCTACCGCGGGGCCGAGTACCGCGTCGACCTCCTCCCCAAGGCCCGCATCGAGGTCCTCGTCGAGGACGACGACGCCGAGGACGTCATCGACGTCATCCTCAAGAAGGCCCACACCGGCAAGATCGGCGACGGCAAGGTCTGGGTCGTCCCCGTCGAGACCGTCGTCCGCGTACGCACCGGCGAACGCGGCCCCGACGCCCTCTGACCCCCGCCAGCCCGCCGTGAAGGGAGCCGAGTTGAACGACCCGCAGACCTGCCCCGCCGACTCGGAACCCAGCGGCTACGCGGCGGCCCGGCTGCGCCTCCTGCACCAGGGGGCGCTCACCGGGCCGCCGCGCCGCGCCGCCCTCGCCCGCCTCACCGACCAGTGGCTCGGCGCCCTGCTGGGCGAGACGCAGGGCGTCGCCCTCGTCGCCGTCGGCGGCTACGGCCGGGGTGAACTGTCGCCCCGCAGCGACCTCGACGTCCTCCTCCTCCACGACGGCGCCGCGGACATCTCCAAGATCGCGGCTGTCGCGGACCGCGTCTGGTACCCCGTCTGGGACATGGGGCTCGCCCTCGACCACTCCGTGCGCACCCCCGCCGAGGCCCGCCGCACCGCCGCCGGCGACCTCAAGGTCCACCTCGGCCTCCTGGACGCCCGCCATCTCGCCGGCGACGAAGAGCTCACCGCCGCACTGCGCGCCACCGCCTACGCCGACTGGCGCGCCCAGGCCCCCGCCCGTCTCGCCGAGCTGCGCGAGCTCGGTGAGGAGCGCACCCGGCACCAGGGCGAACTCCGCTTCCTCCTCGAACCCGACCTTAAGGAGGCACGGGGCGGCCTACGCGACGCCACCGCCCTGCGCGCCGTAGCCGCCTCATGGCTCGCCGACGCGCCCCGTGCGGGGCTCGAACGCGCCCGCACGCACCTCCTCGACGTCCGCGACGCCCTCCACCTCACCACCGGGCGCGCCACCGACCGGCTCGCCCTCCAGGAGCAGGACCAGGTCGCCGAGGCCCTCGGCCTCGCCGACGCCGACCGCCTCCTGCACGGGGTGTACGAGGCCGCCCGTACGGTCTCCTACGCCGCGGACGTCACCTGGCGCGAGGTCGGCCGGGTCCTGCGCGCCCGCTCCACGCGGCCCCGGCTGCGCCGCATCCTGGGCGGCCGCGGGGGGCGCGGCGGCTTCGTCGAGGTCGAGCGGCTCTCCCTCGCCGACGGCGTCGTGGAACAGGAGGGCGAGGCCGTGCTCGCCCGCACCGCGCGGCCCGAGCGCGACCCCGTGCTGGCGCTGCGTGCGGCCGCGGCGGCGGCGCAGGCCGGTCTGCCGCTGTCGCCCCATGCGGCGCGCCGCCTCGCAGCCTCCGCGGGCCCCATGCCGCAGCCCTGGCCGGCCGACGCCCGCGAGCAGCTCGTGACCCTCCTGGGCGCGGGGCCGCCCACCGTGCCCGTCTGGGAGGCCCTCGAAGCCGAGGGGATCGTCTCCCGGCTGCTGCCCGAATGGGAGCACGTGCGCTGCCGCCCCCAGCGCAACGCCGTCCACCGCTGGACCGTCGACCGGCACCTCGTCGAGACGGCCGTACGGGCCGCCGCCCTCACGCGCCGCGTGGGGCGGCCGGACCTCCTCCTCGTCGCCGCCCTGCTGCACGACATCGGCAAGGGCCTGCCCGGCGACCATTCCGTCACGGGCGAGGCCCTCGCGCGCGACATCGCCCGCCGGATCGGCTTCGGCGCCGCCGACACCGGCGTCCTGGCCACGCTCGTCCGGCACCACCTGCTGCTGATCGACACCGCCACCCGGCGCGACCTCACCGACCCGGCCACCGTCCGGACGGTCACCGACGCCGTGACGGACACGGCCACGCTGGAGCTCCTGCACGCCCTCACCGAGGCCGACGCCCTCGCCACGGGGCCCGCCGCATGGAGCGCCTGGCGGGCGTCGCTCGTCGCGGAGCTCGTCCGCCGTGCCGCGGCGGCCCTGGCGGGCGGTGCGCAGGAGGGGCCCCGTGCGCCGGGCCCGCCCGACCCGGAGGCGCTCCGGCTGGCCCGCGAGGCCCTCCGTACGGGCGGACCGGCGCTGACCCTGGAGCCCCGCCCGGAGGGCACGGTGCCGTCGGAGGACGGCGCCCCGGCCCCCGTCGGCATGGAGCTGCGGATCGCCGTCCCCGACCAGCCCGGCGTGCTGCCCGCGGCCGCCGGCGTCCTTGCGCTGCACCGGCTGACGGTGCGGACCGCGGACCTGCGCGCCGTGGACGGGGCGCTGCTGCTGAGCTGGCGGGTGGCGGCCGAGTACGGAGCCCCGCCCGAGGCCGCCCGCCTGCGCAACGACCTCGTGCGCGCCCTGGACGGCTCCCTCGACGTCCCGGGCCGCCTGGCCGAGCGCGAGGCCGCGTACAGCAGGCGCCGGCGGGGCGTGGTGCACGCCCCGCCGAGCGTGACCGTCGCCGCGGCCGCCTCGCACGGGGCCACGGTCCTGGAGGTGCGCGCCCAGGACGAGCCCGGCCTCCTGCACCGCATCGGGCGGGCCCTGGACGAGGCGGGGGTGTGGGTGCGCAGTGCCCGCGTGAGCACGCTCGGGGCGAGTGCGGTGGATGCGTTCTACGTCACCGCCCCGGACGGGGCCGCTCTCACGCCCCGTGCGGCCTCCGCGGTCGCCCGAGGGATGGAGGAGGCGCTGGGCGGCTGACCGGACCGGGAGGGTGCGGATACCCTTGGGGGTCAGCCGCCGACTTGACACTCAACAAGAAGGATCCGCGACCACCGTGTTCGATACCCTCTCCGACCGCCTCGCAGCGACTTTCAAGAACCTCCGGGGCAAGGGCCGCCTCTCCGAGGCGGATATCGACGCCACCGCGCGCGAGATCCGTATCGCCCTGCTCGAGGCGGACGTGGCCCTGCCCGTCGTCCGTTCGTTCATCAAGCAGGTCAAGGAGCGGGCGCTCGGCGCCGAGGTCTCGCAGGCCCTCAACCCCGCCCAGCAGGTCATCAAGATCGTCAACGAGGAGCTCATCGGCATCCTCGGCGGCGAGACCCGGCGCCTGCGCTTCGCCAAGACCGCGCCGACCGTCATCATGCTCGCCGGTCTCCAGGGTGCCGGTAAGACGACGCTCGCCGGCAAGCTCGGCCGCTGGCTGAAGGCCCAGGGCCACAGCCCGCTGCTCGTCGCCTGTGACCTCCAGCGCCCCAACGCCGTGAACCAGCTCAGCGTCGTCGCCGAGCGCGCCGGCGTCGGCGTGTACGCCCCGCAGCCGGGCAACGGCGTGGGCGACCCCGTCCAGGTCGCCAAGGACTCGATCGAGTTCGCCCGCACCAAGCAGTACGACATCGTCATCGTCGACACCGCCGGCCGCCTCGGCATCGACGCCGAGATGATGCAGCAGGCCGCCGACATCCGCGACGCGGTCTCGCCGGACGAGACCCTCTTCGTCGTCGACGCCATGATCGGTCAGGACGCGGTCAACACCGCCGAGGCCTTCCGCGACGGCGTGGGCTTCGACGGCGTGGTGCTCTCCAAGCTCGACGGCGACGCCCGCGGCGGTGCCGCCCTGTCGGTCGCGCACGTGACCGGCAAGCAGATCATGTTCGCCTCCAACGGCGAGAAGCTGGACGACTTCGACGCGTTCCACCCGGACCGCATGGCGTCCCGCATCCTGGGCATGGGCGACATGCTCAGCCTGATCGAGAAGGCCGAGCAGACCTTCAGCCAGGACGAGGCCGAGAAGATGGCGGCCAAGCTGGCGAAGGGCCCCAAGGAGTTCACGCTCGACGACTTCCTGTCGCAGATGGAGCAGGTCCGCAAGATGGGCTCCATCAGCAAGCTCCTCGGCATGCTGCCGGGCATGGGGCAGATCAAGGACCAGATCAACAACCTGGACGAGCGCGACGTCGACCGCACCGCCGCGATCATCAAGTCGATGACCCCGGCCGAGCGCCAGGACCCGACGATCATCAACGGCTCGCGCCGGGCCCGCATCGCCAAGGGTTCGGGCGTGGACGTCAGCGCCGTCAAGAACCTGGTCGAGCGGTTCTTCGACGCCCGCAAGATGATGTCGCGCATGGCGCAGGGCGGCGGCATGCCGGGCATGCCGGGTCTGCCGGGCATGGGCGGCGGTGCCGGCCGCAAGAAGAAGCAGCAGAAGCAGGCCAAGGGCAAGCGCCAGAGCGGCAACCCGATGAAGCGCAAGGCCGAGGAGCAGGCCGCGGCCGCGCGCCGCGAGGCGGGCGGCGCCCTGGGCCTGCCCGCGGGCCAGGACGCGAAGGACTTCGAACTGCCGGACGAGTTCAAGAAGTTCATGGGCTGACCCAACGGTCCCGGAAGGCCTCGTGCGGCGCCCCGTGCGGAGCCCCCGCGCGGTGCCCGCCCCGCAGTACGTCACAGCCCCCCGCGGCCGAGCAGGCCGCGGGGGGCTGTCGCATGCGCGGTGCGCTAGGCGCGGGCTATCAGATAGCGGAAGACATTGGGCATCCACACCGTGCCGTCGCGGCGCAGATAGGGGTGGAGTGCCTCGGAGAGCTCCTTGACGACCTGCTCCTCGTCGGTGGCGCGGACGGCCGCGTCGAAGGCGCCGGTGGAGAGCATGCCGCGCACGGCGCTGCCCATGTCGGCATAGCCGTAGGGGCACGCCACCCGCCCCGAGCCGTCCGGCTGCAGCCCGGCCTGCTGGGCCAGGTTCTCCAGGTCGTCGCGGCCGCACGGCCGCCAGCGCGCCGGCGCGCACATGGGGTCCGCGAGCCGGGCCGCGACTCGAAGCGCCCCCGACGCCGCACAGCGCTCCTGGGGGCCCCAGCCCGCCAGCACCACGGGGGCGCCCCGCTCCGCGCACGAGGCGGCCCGGGCCAGCGCCGTGGCCATGCCCTGGGCGCTGCCGCCCGCGCAGTACAGCGGGTCGAAGGCGGTGACGAGGTTGAAGGGCGGGGAACCGGCGTCCATGACGCTCTCGGGTGCCCCGTGCCCCAGGCGCGCGGCGCCGGCGCCCTCGGGCAGCAGCCGCTCGCGGGCGAGGGCGAGCCGGCGCCCGTCCGGGTCCACGCCGGAGACCGCGGCGCCGCGGGACGCCGCCATGAGCAGGGCCAGGCCGGAGCCGCAGCCCAGGCTGAGCAGCCTGGTGCCGGAGCCGACCTCCAGGCGCTCGTACACCGCTTCGTAGAGCGGCACCAGCATCCGTTCCTGGATTTCCGCCCAGTCGCGGGCCCGGGACTCGGGCGACGAAGAGGACGGCCGGTGCCGCCGTACGAGCGTAGGTGTCATGGAAAGCGCCCCAATCCGCCGAGAGACGTGTGCATGCCCGATCCACCGCCCCCCGTGTACTGCCGTGCGCACTGCTGGAGAAAGCACCCCCTTGTGCCAGGGAACTGCGCATCCGTTCCCGAGTCCAGTGGAAGGCGCCGGCACGTTCCCGTACGCCCACGATGGCATGTGCCGGGCGCATCCGCACGGGCGCCGCAAGGGGGCGCGGACACGCCGGGGGCGGCGTACGAAGGGCGCGGGGCGGGGCGGGGAGGAGCGGATTCACGCTCCGACGGATCGGCCCCGTACCATTCGCACCATGGCAAAGGCTCCCATTCTCACCCCCCAGGCGGACGACTTCCCGCGCTGGTACCAGGACTTGATCAACAAGGCCGAGCTGGCCGACAACGGCCCGGTGCGCGGCACCATGGTCATCCGACCGTACGGGTACGGGCTCTGGGAGCGCATGCAGCAGGAGATGGACGCGCGCATCAAGGACGCGGGCGCCTCCAACGCGTACTTCCCCCTCTTCATCCCGCAGTCGTACCTGACCCGCGAGGCCGAGCACGTCGAGGGCTTCGCCCCCGAGCTCGCGGTCGTCACGCACGGCGGCGGCAAGGAGCTGGAGGAGCCGGTCGTCGTCCGGCCCACCTCCGAGACGATCATCAACGAGTACTTCTCCAAGTGGGTGCAGAGCTACCGCGACCTGCCCCTGCTGATCAACCAGTGGGCCAACGTGGTCCGTTGGGAGATGCGCCCGCGCGTCTTCCTGCGCACGAGCGAGTTCCTCTGGCAGGAGGGCCACACGGCGCACGCCACGTACGAGGACGCGCGCGACTACGCCGCCCGCATCCACCGTGACGTCTACTACGACTTCATGGTCAACGTCCTGGGCATCGACGTCGTCCTGGGCCGCAAGACGGCCAAGGAGCGCTTCGCGGGCGCGATCAACACCCTCACCCTCGAGGGCATGATGGGCGACGGCAAGGCGCTGCAGCTGGGCACCAGCCACGAGCTGGGCCAGAACTTCGCCAAGGCCTTCAACACCTCGTACCTGTCCAAGGACGGTCAGCAGGAGCTGGTGTGGCAGACGTCCTGGGGCGTCTCCACCCGCATGGTGGGCGGTCTGATCATGTCGCACGGCGACGACAGCGGCCTGCGCGTGCCGCCGCGCCTGGCGCCGGTGCAGGTCGTCGTCCTCGCGATCAAGGGCGACGACGCCGTCATCGCCAAGGTGCGCGAGATCGGCGACCAGCTGAAGGCCGCCGGGATCCGGGTGCAGGTCGACGACCGCACCGACACGCCGTTCGGCCGCCGCGCCGTGGACTGGGAGCTCAAGGGCGTTCCGGTGCGCATCGAGGTCGGCCCGCGCGACCTGGAGAACGGCACCGCGATGCTGGCCCGCCGCATCCCGGGCGGCAAGGAGCCGGTCCGTCTCGACGAGCTCGTCGGGCTGCTGCCGAAGGTCCTCGAGGAGGACCAGGCGCTGCTGCTGAGCCAGTCGCGCGAGCGTCGTGAGGCCCGTACGACCGACGTGACGACGATCGAGGAGGCCGCCGAGGCCGCCGTGGCCGGCGGCTGGGCGCGGATCCGCTGGGCCGACCTGGGCCCGGAGGGCGAGGCCAAGCTGGCCGAGCAGGCCGTGTCCGTCCGCTGCCTGGTGGCCGAGGACGGCTCGGTGCCGGAGGCGGACGACGCCCCGGGCACGATCGCGATCGTGGCGCGCGCCTACTAGGCGACGCACCCGGGGCCCCGGCCCCGTGCGGCACCGCGGGGGCGGCGAGCCCTGCCGCGGTGCCGCCGTCGTTCACGCTCCGCGGGGCGCCTTCGGGCGCCCCGCTGTTTGTTTGTAGGGGCGCACGCCCCCCGGTGCGCGCTTACTGATGAGTCAGTACGTCCCGGGTTGCGAACGGGTGCGCGGCTTCTCCGTAGATCTGCGCACCCGCCCTCGTCGCGACGCATGAGCATGAAACTGACTGGTACGTGCAAATTATTTGGGATGGCCCGGTATCGGAACACCGGGCGGTCCCGGCTCGTTGTCACGACGTGAGCACGACACCACCTGTTCTCGCCGCAGAGCTGGCGCAGGCGTGGGCCGACATTCAGCGGCACCACCCCGAGCTGCCGGATCTAGCCGCGCCCGAATCGCTGATCGGGGAGTCGTCGTCCGCATGCGGCGCCGAGCTCTCCTTCGAACGGCTGCTGCACGAGGCAGTGCACGGCATCGCGGCCGCCCGCGGTGTCCGTGACACCTCCCGCGCAGGCCGCTACCACAATCGCCGGTTCCTGGCGATCGCCGAGGAGCTCGGACTCGACCACAGCGAGGATCCGCATCCCAGCAGCGGCTTCTCCCTGGTCGTGCTCAACCCGGAGGCGCGCAAGCGCTACCGCCCCACCATCGACAGACTGCAGCGCGCCCTCAAGGCGCACACGGTCGCCACCACTGCCGACACCTCGCGGACGTTCCGCGGGCCGGCGGCGCGGCACGGCTCGTCCGGCGGCGGGGTGCGGGTCAAGGCGGTGTGCGACTGCGGCCGGAACGTGCGGGTCGTGCCCTCCGTGCTGGCCCAGGCGCCGATCATGTGCGGCGGCTGCGGGCAGCCCTTCCGGATTCCGGAGGCGGTCACGGTCGGCTGACCTGGAGGGGTGTGGCACAATGGGACGCTGTACTCGACAGTCGCATAGGACCCCTCTCTCCTCCGGCTGGCGCGTCCATCGGGCATCCGAGTACCGCAACCCCACGTGGCATCTCGTTGTGCCCAACCACGTCAAGACCAGGAGACACCACTCCCGTGGCAGTCAAGATCAAGCTGAAGCGTCTGGGCAAGATCCGTTCGCCTCACTACCGCATCGTCATCGCCGACTCCCGTACCCGCCGTGACGGCCGGGCCATCGAGGAGATCGGTCTGTACCACCCGGTGCAGAACCCCTCGCGCATCGAGGTCGACTCCGAGCGTGTCCAGTACTGGCTGGGTGTCGGCGCGCAGCCGACCGAGCCCGTCATGGCCATCCTCAAGGTCACCGGCGACTGGCAGAAGTTCAAGGGCCTGCCGGCCCCGGCCCCGATGCTCGTCGCCGAGCCGAAGAAGGACCACAGCGGTCTCTTCGACGCCGTCGTGAGCGCCGCGGGCGAGGCGAAGGGTGAGGCCATCACCCCGAAGGCGAAGAAGTCGGAGAAGAAGGACGAGGCCGCTGAGGCCGAGTCCGCTGAGTCGACCGAGGCCTGAGGATGCTCGAGGAGGCCCTTGAGCACCTCGTGAAGGGCATCGTCGACAACCCCGACGAGGTGCAGGTCGCTTCGCGCAACCTGCGCCGTGGGCGCGTGCTGGAGGTCCGGGTTCACCCGGACGACCTCGGCAAGGTGATCGGCCGCAACGGCCGCACCGCGCGTGCCCTGCGCACCGTCGTGGGCGCCATCGGCGGCCGTGGCATCCGCGTCGACCTCGTCGACGTGGATCAGGTCCGCTGAGAAGCGGTTGAGCACCGGCACGGGCCGGGAAGGGCTTGGGCCCTTCCCGGCCCGTTGTCGCGTACGGAGAGCAGAGAAGGAAACATGCAGCTCGTAGTCGGCAGGATCGGCCGCGCCCACGGCATCCGGGGCGAGGTCACGGTTGAGGTGCGCACGGACGAGCCCGAGCTCCGGCTCGGCCCCGGCGCCGTCCTGGCCACGGACCCCGCCGCCGCGGGGCCGCTGACCATCGAGTCCGGCCGCGTGCACAGCGGGCGGCTCCTGCTGCGCTTCGCGGGCGTGGGCGACCGCACTGCCGCGGAGGCGCTCCGTAACACCCTCCTCATCGCCGAGGTGGACCCGGAAGAGACTCCGGAGGACCCGGAGGAGTTCTACGACCACCAGCTGATGGACCTGGAGGTCGTCACGGTCGACGGCACCGTCATCGGCCGGATCGCCGAGATCTCCCACCTGCCCTCGCAGGACCTCTTCATCGTGGAGCGGCCCGACGGGGCCGAGGTGATGATCCCCTTCGTCTCCGAGATCGTCACGGAGATCGACCTCGACGAGCAGCGCGCCGTCATCGACCCGCCGCGCGGCCTGATCGACACCGACGAGGCGGAGATCGCTTCCTCGCGTGAGGCGGGGCATGAGGCAGGGCCCGAGGCGGAGCATGAGGCGGGACAGGGCTCCCCGGCAGGTTCCCCGGACGGCTCCGTGAACGGCGGCGAGAAGGGCAGCGAGAGCGGCTCCGAGCGGGGCGACGCCTGATGCGCCTCGACGTCGTCACGATCTTCCCCGAGTACCTCGAGCCGCTGAACGTCTCGCTCGTCGGCAAGGCGCGGGCACGGGGCCAGCTCGACGTCCGCGTGCACGACCTGCGCGCGTGGGCGCACGACAAGCACAACACCGTCGACGACACCCCGTACGGCGGCGGCCCCGGCATGGTCATGAAGCCGGAGCCCTGGGGCGAGGCCCTCGACTCGATCATCGAGTCGGGCGAGGGGCGGCCCGTGATCGTCGTCCCGACGCCCAGCGGCCGGCCCTTCACCCAGGAGCTCGCGGTCGAGCTCTCCGAGAAGCCGTGGCTGGTCTTCACCCCCGCCCGCTACGAGGGCATCGACCGCCGCGTCATCGAGGAGTACGGCGACCGCCTCGACGTCCGTGAGGTGTCCATCGGCGACTACGTGCTGGCCGGCGGCGAGGCCCCCGTCCTCGTGATGGTCGAGGCCGTCGCCCGGCTGCTCCCCGGCGTGCTCGGCAACGCCGAGTCGCACCGCGACGACTCCTTCGCCCCGGGCGCCATGGCCGACCTCCTCGAGGGCCCTGTCTACACCAAGCCCCCGGAGTGGCGCGGCCGAGGCATCCCCGACGTCCTGCTCAGCGGCCACCACGGCAAGATCGCCCGGTGGCGCCGCGACGAGGCGTTCCGGCGCACGGTGCGCAACCGCCCCGATCTGATCGAGCGCGCGGACCCCGCCGCCTTCGACAAGAAGGACCGCGAGATCCTCTCGATCCTGGGCTGGGGCCCCGGCCCCGACGGCCGATTTGGGCGAGTGGCCCCGGACGTGGAAGAATAAGCCGTTGCCTTGCGCCCGGCGTGCGCCCCTGCCACAGGGGGAACGACGCTCGCCCGGTGTTCCGGCACCATCCCCACTTCGGTACGAATTCCGCTGATGACCTGTGGCATCGGCGAGGAAGCAGACGAACATGTCCTCCCTGCTCGACAACGTCAACGCCGCGTCGCTGCGCACCGACGTCCCGGCCTTCCGCCCCGGCGACACCGTGAACGTCCACGTCCGCGTCATCGAGGGCAACCGCTCCCGCATCCAGCAGTTCAAGGGTGTCGTCATCCGCCGCCAGGGCGCGGGCGTCAGCGAGACCTTCACGGTCCGCAAGGTCTCGTTCTCCGTCGGCGTCGAGCGCACCTTCCCGGTGCACAGCCCGATCTTCGAGAAGGTCGAGCTCGTCACCCGCGGTGACGTCCGTCGCGCCAAGCTGTACTACCTCCGTGAGCTCCGCGGCAAGGCCGCGAAGATCAAGGAGAAGCGCGACAACTGAGCTTCCGTCCGGCGTCCGCGCCTGGCCGGATAGGCTTTCGGCTCGATGGACACCGACGTACAGCTTTCGGAGCGCGACCGCTCTCCCCGCCCCGCAGAGGGCGCGGAGCAGGGGTCGCGCTCCTCGCGTTTTCCCGCCTCCCCGGCCGCCTGGGCCAAGGCCGCCCGGGCGTGGCTGCGAGGCGGTGGCCCGCTGCGCCGTGCGGGCGTGTTGCTGACGCTCTGCCTGGTCTTCCTGCTGCTGCTCAGCAGCTACGTGGTGCAGCCCTTCCTGATCCCCAGCGGCTCGATGGAGAACACGCTCCGGGTGGGCGACCGGGTGCTCGTCAACAAGCTCGCCTACAGCTTCGGCGGCAAGCCGGAGCGGGGCGACGTGGTGGTCTTCGACGGCACCGACTCCTTCCTCCAGGACGTGCCGGCGGAGAACCCGGCGGCGGCGCTGATCCGCAAGGGGGCCTCGTCCGTCGGCCTCATGGGGCCCGCGGCGACCGTCTACATCAAGCGCGTGGTGGGCGTCGGGGGCGACAGGATCACCTGCTGCGACGCGCGCGGCCGGTTGCAGATCAACGGCCACCCGGTGGACGAGGGCTTCCTCTACCCGGGCGACGCCCCTTCACGCGTGCCCTTCGACGTCGTGGTCCCCGAGGGCAAGCTGTGGGTGATGGGCGACCACCGGGGCGACTCCCGCGACTCCCGTGACCACCTGGGGGAGCCCGGCGGCGGCATGGTGCCGGAGAGCAGGGTCGTCGGGCGGGCCGACTGGATCGGCTGGCCGTTCGGGCGGATGACCGAACTCAAGCGTCCCGACGTCTACGCGCGCGTGCCGGAAGCCGACGCCTCCGCCGGGCACATGGGAAGGCCCGCCGGACGGAGCGGGAGGCCGGGTGGGTAGCAGGGGACGTACGCTGCCGGGCCCCGCGGGTCCGGCGGATGCGGGAGCACTGGGAGCGGGCCCGGCCACGGGCGGCCGCGCCGCGCGGCGGAAGGCGGCGCGCCGGGTCAAACGGCGCCGGCGCCGCTCCGCGGTCAAAGAGGTGCCGATCCTCATAGCGGTCGCGCTCCTGATCGCCCTGGTGTTCAAGACGTTCCTGGTGCAGGCCTTCGTCATCCCCTCCGGCTCCATGGAGCAGACCATCCGGATCGGCGACCGCGTCCTGGTGGACAAGCTGACCCCCTGGTTCGGCTCCCGGCCCCAGCGCGGTGACGTCATCGTCTTCCGGGACCCCGGCGGCTGGCTGGACGGGGAGCAGCTGAAGACCGGGCCGGACCCGGTGGGCGTCAAACAAGCCAAACAACTGCTGACTTTCATCGGCCTGCTTCCGTCCGCGAACGAGCAGGATCTGATCAAGCGTGTGATCGGCGTCGGCGGTGACACGGTCAAGTGCTGCGACACGAACGGCAAAATCACGGTCAACGGAACGCCGCTCGACGAGCCCTACCTGCACCCCGACAACGCACCCTCGAAGCTCGACTTCACGGTGCGAGTGCCTCAGGGCCGCTACTTCGTGATGGGCGACCACCGCTCCAACTCGGCTGATTCCCGCTTCCACCTGGACGATCCCGGACAGGGCACCGTGCCGCAGGAGCTGGTCGTCGGCCGTGCGGTCGTGATCGCGTGGCCACTGGGCCACTGGCGACAGCTGTCCGAAAGAGACACTTTCGCAATGGTCCATGACGCGCCGCCGGCGGAGGCGCGAGCACGCGGTCCGGCGCATAGTGTGTCCTTCATGGATCAGCAAGGATTGATCCAGCTCCCGACCCCTGCGGAACTCCCGCTCGTTATGGGAGTGGTGGGCCTGCGTCGTGTGTACGGCGGCCCGCAGCGTGGAGAGCGGAGCGAGAGGAGTGGATGTGGGGGACTTGGCGGTCGGCGCACGGTCCGGTCACGAAGAGCCCGAGAAGCGGCCCGGGGAGGCTGACGGGTCGCCAGGGGCGGGCGTGCCGGCGGAGGCCATGTCCCAGGCATCCCAGGAGGCTGCGGGCGGGCCGGCGCGGACGGACGGCGAAGACGTGAGCCCGGAGCCGGAAGCGGACGGAGAGGGCCCGCGCAGTGCGGCCCCCAAGAAGCAGCGGTCCTTCTGGAAAGAGCTGCCGATACTGATCGGCATTGCCCTGGTCCTCGCCCTGCTGATCAAGACGTTCCTGGTACAGGCGTTCTCGATCCCGTCGGATTCCATGCAGAACACCCTCCAGCGCGGTGACCGCGTGCTGGTGGACAAGCTCACCCCGTGGTTCGGCGCCGAGCCCGAGCGCGGTGAGGTCGTGGTCTTCCACGACCCGGACAACTGGCTCGGGGACGAGGCCCAGACGCCCCAGCCCGGCCCGCTGGGCGGCGGCGTGCAGAAGGTTCTCAGCTTCATCGGCCTCATGCCCTCGGCCGAGGAGAAGGACCTCATCAAGCGGGTCATCGCGGTCGGCGGGGACACCGTGGAGTGCCAGAAGGGCGGCCCGGTCAAGGTCAACGGCAAGGCGCTGTCGGAGAAGGACTACCTCTTCCCCGACAACACCCCGTGCGACGACCAGCCCTTCGGACCGATCAAGGTGCCCAAGGGCAAGCTCTGGGTGATGGGCGACCACCGCCAGAACTCCCTGGACTCGCGCTACCACCCGAACCAGGACCACGGCTTCGTCCCGGTGCCCGAGGTCGTGGGCCGCGCCTTCGTGGTCGCCTGGCCGATCAACCGCTGGTCCTTCCTCGGCGTTCCCGGCACCTTCGACCAGCCGGGGCTGAACGCCGCCGCCGCGGCCGCGCCCTCCGCGCTCGGGCTCGCCGGAGCGGTGCCGCTCGTCCTGTGGCGCCGGCGCAAGCTCACCGCACGGAGCGGCACCGAGGGGCTCACCTTCCGGAGCGCCCCCAGGGACTGACCGGCAGAGCCTCCCGAAGGGCTGACTCGCCCGCATACCGCCCGGTAGTGTGCGGTTCCCGTGCCCCTGGGCATGCGGAGTCCGATCTTCTACGCGGGGCGGGAGCACTGGGATGAGCGCAGCGGGACGTACGGACGACGGCCACGGCCGCGCGGGCAGGATGTTGTCCGGGCTGGCCGTGGCCGTCGGCTGTGTGCTCTTCCTCGGCGGCTTCGTCTGGGGCGCCCTGCTCTACCAGCCCTACACCGTCCCCACCGACTCCATGGCGCCGACCATCGGACGGGGCGACCGGGTCCTCGCCCAGCGCATCGGCGGCGGCGACGTGCGGCGCGGGGACATCGTCGTCTTCAAGGACAAGGTCTGGGGCGACTCTCCGATGGTCAAGCGGGTCGTCGGCACAGGCGGCGACACCGTGGCCTGCTGCGACGGGCAAGGGCGCGTCACGGTCGACGGCAAACCGATCGAGGAACCGTATCTGCGGGCCAGTGGCCCGGCGTCGCCCACCACCTTCTCCGCCACCGTTCCCGAGGGGCAGCTCTTCCTGCTCGGCGACCACCGCAACGACTCCGTGGACTCCCGAGGCCACCTCACCGACGCCTCCCACGGCACCGTGCCGCGTGGTGCCGTGAAGGCCCGCGTGGACGCCACTGCCTGGCCCGTGGGCGGCTGGGGCATGATGGACAGACCCGAGTCCTTCGCCGCCCTCCCGGGAGGCACCTCGCAGCCCGGCCCGCTGCCCCTGGTGCTGGCGGCCGTGGTCGCCGGCGCGGTGCTCATCCTGGGCGGCGCGGCGTACGGGCCCGTGGCGCGCCTCGTCACGCCGAGGTGCAGGGAGGAGGTGCCCGCCCATGGCTGAGGAAGGGCCCGCCCGCACGGCGGGGGAGGTGCCCACCGGAGCGGGAGAGCCGCGCAGGGCGTCACGGGTCGTCCTGCTCGACCCGGACGACCGCATCCTGCTGATGCACGGCTACGAACCGGGCGACCCCACGACGACCTGGTGGTTCACCCCGGGCGGCGGCCTGGAGGGCGCCGAGAGCTGGGAACAGGCGGCGCGCAGGGAGCTGGCCGAGGAGACCGGGATCACAGAGATCGACCTCGGCCCCGTCCTGTGGTGCCGCACCTGCTCCTTTCCCTTCGACGGCCGCCGCTGGGACCAGGACGAGCGCTACTTCCTGGCCCGCACCGCGCAGCCCGGGAAGTGGACCGGCGGGGGGACGGAACTGGAGCGGCGCAGCGTCACGGGGCTGCGCTGGTGGACCTGCGAGGAACTTCTCGCGACCCGTGAGACGGTGTATCCGACCAGGCTCGCCGGGCTGCTGCGTACGCTGCTCGACGAGGGACCCCCGCGTACGCCGGTGCTCCTGGAGACGGAGCGCGCCTGACGCACAATGGGGGGACGCACGGCTGAAGGGGAACATGCCATGAGCGCCGAGGACCTCGAGAAGTACGAGACCGAGATGGAGCTGAAGCTCTACCGGGAGTACCGCGATGTCGTCGGTCTGTTCAAATACGTGATCGAGACCGAGCGTCGTTTCTACCTCACCAACGACTACGAGATGCAGGTGCACTCCGTCCAGGGCGAGGTCTTCTTCGAGGTGTCGATGGCCGACGCCTGGGTCTGGGACATGTACCGGCCGGCCCGGTTCGTGAAACAGGTGCGGGTGCTCACGTTCAAGGACGTGAACATCGAGGAGCTCAACAAGAGCGACCTCGACCTTCCGGGTGGCTGAGTTCTCCACAACCGACGGGTAATCCACCAAGATCCAACATTTCCGGGGGCCGGCGGCACGGTGGGCGCCGGAGGTGGTGCCCGTGAACGCCCGAGAAGCACTCGGTCGCTACGGCGAGAATCTCGCCGTCCGCCGGCTGGCCCAGGCCGGCATCGTCGTCCTCGAACGGAACTGGAGATGCCGCGAGGGCGAGATCGACATCGTGGCCATGGAGGCCGACACCCTGGTGGTGTGCGAGGTCAAGACCCGCCGCACCGGTGCCTACGAACACCCGATGGCCGCCGTCACCCCGGCGAAGGCCGACCGGCTGCGCCGGCTCGCCGAGCGCTGGCTGGCGCGGCACGGCGGACCGCCCGCTGGCGGCGTCAGGATCGACCTGGTGGGCGTGATCGTCCCCGACCGGGGAGCCCCCGCCGTGGAGCACGCCAAGGGGGTGGCGTGATGGGCTTCGCCCGTACGTGCTCGGTGGCGCTGGTCGGTGTCGAGGGAGTGGTGGTCGAGGTCCAGGCCGACCTGGAGCCGGGAGTCGCCGCGTTCACCCTCGTCGGCCTGCCCGACAAGAGCCTCGTGGAGAGCAAGGACCGCGTCCGCGCGGCCGTAGTGAATTCCGGCGCCGAATGGCCGCAGAAGAAGCTGACCGTGGGTCTGAGCCCCGCGGCCGTCCCCAAGGGCGGCAGCGGCTTCGACCTGGCCGTGGCCTGCGCCGTCCTGGCCGCCTCGGAGCGGCTCGACCCCCGGGAGATCGCCGACCTGGTCCTCATCGGGGAGCTCGGCCTCGACGGCCGCGTCCGCCCGGTGCAGGGCATCCTCCCGGCGGTGCTGGCCGCGGCCGACGCGGGCTACCGGCAGGTGGTCGTCCCCGAGCGCACGGCCGCCGAGGCGTCCCTCGTGCCCGGCGTCTCGGTCCTCGGCATCCGCAGCCTGCGCCAGCTCATCGCCGTCCTGACGGACGAGCCGGTGCCCGAGGAGGAGCCGCTGCAGGAGGGCGGCCCGGATCCGATGCTCGCCGGGCTCTCGGTCCCCGGGGCGGGGCTGGGCACGGGGGTCGTGCACGGGGAGCGCCGGCCCGACCTCGCCGAGGTCGCGGGCCAGACCAGGGCCCGGATGGCCCTCGAAGTGGCCGCCGCCGGGCGGCACCACCTCCTCCTCCAGGGCCCGCCCGGAGCGGGCAAGACCATGCTCGCGGAGCGGCTGCCCGGCCTCCTGCCGCCCCTCACCCCCCAGGAGTCCCTCGAGGTCACCGCGGTGCACTCCGTAGCGGGCACGCTTCCCGCGGGCCAGCCTCTCCTCGACCGGGCCCCGTACTGCGCTCCGCACCACTCGGCCTCCATGCCCTCGCTCGTCGGCGGTGGCAGCGGGCTGCCGCGCCCGGGAGCCGTTTCCCTGGCTCACCGTGGCGTGCTCTTCATGGACGAGGCGCCCGAGTTCTCCGGGCGGGTGCTGGACGCCCTGAGGCAGCCGCTGGAGTCGGGTCACGTCATCGTGGCCCGCTCCGGCGGCGTCCTGCGGCTGCCCGCCCGGTTCCTCCTCGTCCTGGCCGCCAACCCCTGCCCGTGCGGACGGCACGGCATGCTGGGGGAGGGCTGCGACTGCACTCCACAGGCCGTCAGGCGCTACCGTGCGCGCCTGTCAGGCCCCCTTTTGGACCGGGTCGACCTGCGGGTGACGGTCGAAGCGGTGGCCCGTTCCGAGCTGACGGGACCGGGGCCGACGGCGGAGACGACCGCCGAGGTGGCCGACAGGGTGCGCGCCGCCCGGGAACGGGCCGCGGCCCGCCTCGCGGACATGCCCTGGCAGACCAACAGCGAGGTCCCCGGCCACGAACTGCGGACGCGCTGGCGCGTCGCCCCCGGCGCCCTCGACGAGGCCGAACGCGACATGGAACGGGGCATGCTGACGGCACGTGGCCTCGACCGCGTGCTGCGCGTCGCGTGGACGGTTGCGGACCTCGCCGGCCACGACCTCCCCGACGCTTCAGACGTCAACTGCGCGCTCGAACTGCGTACGGGCGTCCACCGCGGCGCGGTCGTGGCCGGAGGCCGTCCGTGACGGGCCCCGCTCCCGAGGACCGGCTGGCCCGCGCCGCCCTCACCCGCCTGACCGAGCCCGGGGACGAGCGCGTGGGGCGGTGGATCAGGGAGATGGGCGCAGTGGGGGTGGTGCGAGGGCTCACGGGGGCGGGCCCGGCGCCGCGGGGAGCCGGCCGCGAGCGGCTCGCGGGGTGCCGGGAGCGTGCCGCCGCCCTCGACCCCCACCGCGACCTTGAGGCCGTCGCCCGGCTGGGCGGCCGCTTCCTCTGCCCGGGAGACCGGGAATGGCCCCGGCAATTGGACGACCTCGGTGACGCCCGGCCGCTCGGCCTCTGGGTGCGCGGCGGGGCCGACCTGCGGCTGTGGGCGCTGCGCTCCGTCGCCGTGGTCGGCGCGCGCGCCTGCACCGACTACGGCTCGCACGTCGCCTCCCTCCTCGGCGCCGGACTGGCGCGCCGCGGCTGGGTCGTCGTCTCCGGCGCCGCGTACGGCGTCGACGGTGCCGCTCACAGGGGAGCGCTTGCGGCGGGCGGGGCGACCGTCGCCGTGCTCGCCTGCGGGGTCGACGTGCCCTACCCGCGGGGCCATGCGGATCTCATCGACCGGATCGTGGAACGTGGCCTGGTGCTCGCCGAGTTGCCCCCGGGCGGGCACCCCACCCGCAGCCGCTTCGTCCTGCGCAACCGCGTCATCGCCGCATTGACGAGGGGGACCGTGGTCGTGGAGGCGGAGTACCGCAGCGGCTCACTGGTGACGGCCCGCCGCGCGCGGCTGCTGGGCCGCCAGACGATGGGCGTGCCCGGCCCGGTGACGTCGGGCCTGTCGGCGGGCGTGCACGAACTGCTCCGCGAGGACGCCGCGCTGGTCACCGACGCGGACGAGGTCGCCGAGCTGGTCGGCGGGATCGGGGACCTCGCCCCCGAGCGGCGCGGCCCCGTCGTCGCACGCGACCTGCTGGCCCCGGCGGCGGCCGTGGTGCTGGAGGCCGTGCCCGGCGGAGGCGGCGGGGACGGGGAGCTCATCGCGCGAAACGCGGGCCTGAGCAGGGATCAGACGCTTGCCAGGCTGTACGAGCTGCAGTCCCTCGGCTTCGTGGAACGCCGCGGTGATCACTGGCAGTTGGCCGCCCCACCGTCAACATCCGGCACCTCCAAGCCCCCCGGACGGCGCCCGTCCGCGCGGCGAGGCGGTTCTTGACCTGGGGCGATCGGGTGAAAAGGTTAAGGGGACGACCGCGGCCGCCGATACGGCGAGGCCCGTACGGACGCCGGCCCCCGGCGCCGCATGCCGGCGCTTCCGGCAGGGGAACGTATCCGCACACCGACGAAGAGGACTCATCGCATACCGCAACGCAGCAGTCACGCTACGCTCACGGGATTCCAGCCATTCGTACCACTCGATCCACGTCACAGCAGAACGGCTCAAGACGACGAATGCCCCAGCACACCTCCGGTTCGGACCGCGCGGCGGTGCCGCCCGCGGCGCGCGGCCCCGAGCGCCCTCCCGCACCCTCGACGCTCGATGAGCTGTGGCGGTCGTACAAGGCCTCGGGCGACGACCGGCTGCGGGAGCAGCTGATCCTCCACTACTCGCCCCTGGTGAAGTACGTGGCGGGGCGCGTCAGCGTCGGCCTGCCGCCCAACGTCGAGCAGGCCGACTTCGTCTCCTCGGGGATCTTCGGACTCATCGACGCCATCGAGAAGTTCGACCCGGCCCGGGAGATCAAGTTCGAGACGTACGCCATCACCCGGATCCGCGGCGCGATGATCGACGAGCTGCGTGCGCTCGACTGGATCCCGCGCTCCGTCCGGCAGAAGGCGCGCGCGGTCGAGCGCGCGTACGCCACGCTGGAGGCCGAGCTGCGGCGCACGCCCTCGGAGGCCGAGGTCGCGGCCGAGATGGGCATCGCCATCGAGGAACTGCACGGTGTTTTCAGCCAGTTGTCGCTGACCAACGTGGTCGCCCTGGAGGACCTCCTGCACGCCGGCGCCGAAGGCGGCGAGCGGCTGAGCCTGATGGACACCCTCGAGGACACCGCCGCCGACGACCCCGTCGAGGTCGCCGAGGACCGCGAGCTGCGCCGTCTCCTCGCCCGCGCGATCAACACCCTCCCCGAGCGCGAGAAGACCGTGGTCACCCTCTACTACTACGAGGGCCTCACCCTCGCCGAGATCGGGCATGTGCTCGGCGTCACGGAGAGCAGGGTCAGCCAGATCCACACGAAGTCGGTGCTCCAGCTGAGGGCGAAGCTGGCGGACGTCGGCCGCTGACGGTGGCGGCGAGGGCCTCGGTGAGGGGCTCGGTGAGGCCGGCAAGGGGCCGGGAGGGCGGCAGGGGGTCCTGCGAGGAGGCTCGGGGGCGGCGGGCGGTAGGGCCTGACGGGCCGGCAAGGGGCGCGAATCCTCCCTCGGCGTCGTCCCGGCCCCCGGCAATCCGTAAAGTGGGGACGTGCCCAGGATTCGAGCGGCCTCGGTGGCCGAGCACCGGACGATGCAGCGCGGCGCCCTGCTGGACGCCGCCCGCTCCCTGCTGTCCGAGGGCGGCACGGAGGCGTTGACGTTCCCCGCCCTTGCCGAGCGCACCGGTCTGGCGCGCTCCTCGGTCTACGAGTACTTCCGCTCGCGGGCAGCCGTGGTCGAAGAGCTCTGTGCGGTCGACTTCCCCGTCTGGGCGGCGGAGGTCGAAGCCGCCATGGAGGGCGCGGACACGCCCGAGGCGAAGATCGAGGCGTATGTGCGCCGGCAGCTGGCCCTGGTCGGCGACCGCCGCCACCGCGCCGTGGTCGCGATCTCCGCCGGTGAGCTGGACGCGGGCGCACGCGAGAAGATCCGGGCTGCCCACGGCGGGCTCATCGCCATGGTCGTGGAGGCGCTCGTCGCCCTCGGCCACGAGCAGCCGCGCCTGGCCGCCATGCTGCTGCAGGGCGTGGTCGACGCCGCCGTGCGCCGGATCGAGCTGGGCGCCGCCGAGGAGCCCGGCAGCATCATCGAGGCCGCCGTGTCCATGGCGCTGCGCGGCGTCAGGGGCTGACCACCGCCGCGCCCGGTCCGCCCGACAGCGGCAGCAGCCGGGACAGCGGTCTGCGCAGCATCCACGGCGGCAGCAGGGACAAGGGGTCGAGGTAGACGCGGCCGCGGAGCAGCCCCCAGTGGAGGCAGCCGCCGGAGCAGTGGAACGGGCCCGCTTGCAGCGTGCCGATCACCTGCCCCGCCGCCACTTGGTCCCCTTCCTTCACCACCGCCTGCACCGGTTCGTACGTGGTCCGCAGCGGCGGCTCGCCCGTACCCGGGTGCTGCACCGACACCACGCCGCGCCCCGCGACGGTGCCCGCGAAGGAGACGGTGCCGGGCGCGGCGGCCCGTACCGGCTGACCGGCGCGGGCGACGAGATCCACCCCGCGGTGCCCGGCCGCCCAGGGCACAGGCGGCGGCCGCCAGGCCCGTACGAGCAGGGGCCGGCCTCCTCGCGACCCGCTGACGGGCCAGGCCCGCTCACCCTGCCCCGTGCCGCCCGTCGGCCCGGACGGTTTGGATGGTCCGCGCCGCCCGGGAACCCCGGGAGGTTCCGGCGGCTCGGGGTCGGCGGCCGTGGATGCCGGGGGCGCCTCCGGCGGGGCTTGCGGCCCCCGGGCTTCAGGGGCGGGGGCGGGAGCGCCCGCCCTCGCGGCCCCCGCGCCCGAGGCCGTACCACTGGCCACCGCACCCGCGAGAACACAGAGCGTGACCACGCCGGCGGCGGCGAGCAGGCGTCGGGTGAAAGATCCGATGAGAGTCATGCCCGTACGGTGGCGGACCCCGGGCATTCGCGGGGATCTTGACGGAGATCTGTGGACTACTCGCGGGTTGTGCACAACGTCGTCACCCGCGCCTTCCCGGGTCCCGTACACTTCTCATGGCGATCCGGGTCACCGGATCGACTTCGCACGCCCCGCTACCGGCGCGTCAGTCCCTTTCGGGCAGCCCGGTGGCCGTGTCTCTCGGTCCGCGGAACGGTTCTCGCAAGGGCATCGTCCACGGCAGGCACGTCGGGGCGTCAGGAGCGGCGGCCGCCCGGCCGTCGTGGAACCGAGTATTTCAAGGAGCGCGGCCATGGCCGTCGTCACGATGCGGGAGCTGCTGGAGAGCGGCGTCCACTTCGGTCACCAGACCCGTCGTTGGAACCCGAAGATGAAGCGTTTCATCTTCACGGAGCGCAACGGCATCTACATCATCGACCTGCTCCAGTCGCTGTCGTACATCGACCGCGCCTACGAGTTCGTCAAGGAGACCGTCGCGCACGGCGGCTCCATCATGTTCGTCGGTACGAAGAAGCAGGCCCAGGAGGCCATCGCCGAGCAGGCGACCCGCGTCGGCATGCCCTACGTCAACCAGCGCTGGCTGGGCGGCATGCTCACCAACTTCTCGACCGTCTACAAGCGCCTGCAGCGCCTGAAGGAGCTCGAGCTCATCGACTTCGAGGACGTGGCCGCCTCCGGCCTCACCAAGAAGGAGCTCCTGGTCCTCTCCCGCGAGAAGGCCAAGCTGGAGAAGACCCTCGGCGGTATCCGCGAGATGCAGAAGGTGCCGAGCGCCGTCTGGATCGTGGACACCAAGAAGGAGCACATCGCCGTCGGTGAGGCGCGCAAGCTCCGCATCCCGGTCGTCGCGATCCTCGACACCAACTGCGACCCCGACGAGGTCGACTACAAGATCCCGGGCAACGACGACGCGATCCGCTCCGTCACGCTGCTCACCCGTGTGATCGCCGACGCCGTCGCCGAGGGCCTCATCGCCCGCTCCGGTGCCGCCACCGGTGACGCGAAGGCCGACAAGGCCGCCGGCGAGCCCCTCGCCGAGTGGGAGCGCGACCTGCTCGAGGGCGAGAAGAAGGCCGACGCCGAGGCCGAGAAGCCGGCCGAGGCCGCTGCCGAGGCTCCGGCCGCGGACGCCGAGCAGGCCTGACAACTCAGTCGGTAGATACGGCGGGGGACGGCGCGACACGCGCCGCCCCCGTCGTGCACCCGTAGTCACCAACGACTTTCGAGAGAGATTCACAGACCATGGCGAACTTCACCGCCGCTGACGTCAAGAAGCTCCGTGAGCTCACCGGCGCCGGCATGATGGACTGCAAGAAGGCGCTGGACGAGGCCGAGGGCAACCTCGAGAAGGCCGTCGAGATCGTGCGCGTCAAGGGCCTCAAGGGCGTCGCCAAGCGCGAGAGCCGCACCACCGAGAACGGTGCCGTCGTCTCCGCCATCGCCGACGACAACACCTCCGGTGTCATCGTCGAGCTGAAGTGCGAGACCGACTTCGTCGCCAAGGGCGAGAAGTTCGTGGCCGTCGCCGAGGCTCTGGCCGCCCACGTCGCCAAGAGCGCCCCGGCCGACGTCGAGGCCCTGATGGCTTCCGAGATCGAGGCCGGCAAGACCGTCCAGGCGTTCGTGGACGAGGCCAACGCGACCCTCGGCGAGAAGATCGTCGTGGACCGCTTCTCGTACTTCGCCGACGGCCTGGTTTACGCCTACATGCACCGCACCGCCGCGGACCTGCCCCCGCAGGTCGGCGTCCTGGTCGAGCTGGACAAGGCCAACGCCGAGGTCGCCAAGGACATCGCGCAGCACATCGCCGCGTTCGCGCCGAAGTTCCTCTCCCGTGAGGACATCCCGGCCGACGTCCTGGAGAACGAGCGCCGCGTCGCCGAGGCCACCGCCCGCGAGGAGGGCAAGCCCGAGGCCGCCCTGCCGAAGATCATCGAGGGTCGCGTCACCGGCTTCGTCAAGGAGAACTCCGTTCTCGAGCAGGCGTTCGCCAAGGACAACAAGAAGACCGTCCAGAAGGTCCTGGACGAGGCCGGTGTCACGCTGAAGCGCTTCGCGCGCATCCGCGTCGGCGCCTGAGCCCGTCAGCAGGGCAGCGATTGACCTGCGACCCGCTAGGGTCGTACGCAGCCGATCCCTCACCGGTCGGCCGCTGATGTGACGAGGAGGCCATTGCCGTACAGGGAACCGAAAGGACCCATCCGGCAATGGCCTTCTTCGTATGTGCACGAGGAGAGCTCCAATGAATCAGGGTGCGGACGCCCGGCAGGCCGCCGACGACACCATTGCTGACCACGGCCCACGCCGCCGGTTCTTGCTCAAACTGTCCGGCGAGGCGTTCGCCGGCGGGGGCGGCCTCGGCGTCGACCCCGATGTCGTGCACGCCATCGCCCGTGAGATCGCGGCCGTCGTCCGCGAGGGCCACGAGATCGCCGTCGTCATCGGCGGCGGCAACTTCTTCCGCGGAGCGGAGCTGCAGCAGCGCGGCATGGACCGGGCCCGCTCGGACTACATGGGCATGCTCGGCACCGTGATGAACTCTCTCGCCCTCCAGGACTTCCTGGTCAAGGAAGGCATCGAGACCCGCGTCCAGACCGGCATCACCATGGGGCAGGTCGCGGAGCCGTTCATCCCGCTGCGCGCCGTGCGCCACCTGGAGAAGGGCCGCGTCGTGATCTTCGGCGCGGGCATGGGCATGCCCTACTTCTCCACCGACACCACTGCCGCCCAGCGCGCCCTGGAGATCCACGCCGAGGCGATCCTGATGGGCAAGAACGGCGTCGACGGGGTCTACGACTCCGACCCGAAGAAGAACCCCGACGCGGTCAAGTTCGACGCCCTCGAGTTCAGCGAGGTGCTCGCACGGGGCCTGAAGGTCGCCGACGCCACCGCCATCAGCCTGTGCATGGACAACAAGCTGCCGATCCTGGTCTTCGAGCTGCTCGCCGAGGGCAACATCGGCCGTGCGGTCAAGGGTGAGAAGATCGGCACGCTCGTGAGCGACCGGAGCACGCGGGACTGACGACCCGCACAGCCGTCCGTAGCGGCCTGGCCCGATACGGACGGCAACTCCGTGCCGTGGGAAGACCTCGGCACGGGGATGGACAACTGCCTGCCGGTCGGACACCGTGCAGGAGAAGACGCGCGCAGGGGCGAGGCTCTGCTTACTGATAACACCAGGAGCAAGTGGTGATCGAAGAGATCCTCCTCGAGGCCGAGGAGAAGATGGAGAAGGCCGTTGTGGTCGCCAAGGAGGACTTCGCGGCGATCCGCACCGGGCGTGCGCACCCGGCGATGTTCAACAAGATCGTGGCGGACTACTACGGTGCGCTGACGCCCATCAACCAGCTGGCGTCCTTCTCGGTGCCCGAGCCGCGCATGGCCGTGGTCACCCCGTTCGACAAGAGCGCGCTGCGCAACATCGAGCAGGCGATCCGCGACTCCGACCTCGGCGTCAACCCGAGCAACGACGGCAACATCATCCGGGTGACCTTCCCGGAGCTGACCGAGCAGCGTCGCAAGGAGTTCGTCAAGGTCGCCAAGACCAAGGGCGAGGACGCCAAGGTCTCGATCCGCTCCATCCGCCGCAAGGCCAAGGACGCCCTCGACAAGCTCGTCAAGGACAAGGAGTCCGGCGAGGACGAGGTGCGCCGCGCGGAGAAGGAGCTCGACGACACCACCGCGAAGTACGTCGCGCAGGTGGACGAGCTGCTCAAGCACAAGGAAGCCGAGCTCCTCGAGGTCTGATGAACGAGACATCCTGGGGGGCCCCGCCGAGCGCCGGATACCCGGGGTCCACCGACCGGGGGCCGTCCTCTGCGGCCCGTTCGGCGGGTCCTGTGCACGAGGCGGGCATCGCGGCGCAGACTCGGCCCATGCCCATCGTGCCCCCCTCAGGCGGAGATCAGGACGACCGTGACCAGGGGGCCGCTCATCTTCGCGGCCCCCTGTTCCGCGATGAACAGGAGCCCGACATCAGGCCCCAGGACCCCGCCCCGGTGCCTGCCTCCCCCGAGTCGCCGAAGGCAGGAAAGAAGAGCGCCGGCCGTGACCTGCGGGCGGCGATAGGGGTCGGCGTGGGCCTCGGTGCCGTCATCCTCGCCTCCCTGTTCATCTACAAGCCCGTCTTCCTCGGCGTGATCGTGATCGCCGTGGTGGTCGGGCTGTGGGAGCTGACCTCCCGCCTCGCCGAGCGCAAGGCGATCCGTGCCCCGCTGGTGCCGCTCGCGGTCGGCGGAGCCGCCATGGTCATCGCCGGCTACGCCAGCGGCGCCGAGGGCGCGTGGGTGGCCGTGGCCTTCACGGCCCTGGCCGTCCTCGTGTGGCGGATGACGGAGTCGCCGGACGACTACCTCAAGGACGTCACGGCGGGCATCTTCGCGGCCTTCTACGTGCCGTTCCTGGCCACTTTCGTGGCCCTCATGCTCGCTGCCGGGGACGGCGCGTGGCGGGTGCTCACCTTCCTGATCCTGACCGTGGTCAGCGACACGGGTGCGTACGCGGTGGGCTGGAAGTTCGGCAAGCGCAAGCTGGCGCCGCGCATCAGCCCCGGCAAGACGCGCGAGGGGCTGCTCGGGGCGGTCGCCTTCGCGATGGTCGCCGGCGCCCTGTGCATGCAGTTCCTGATCGACGGCGGCGTGTGGTGGGAGGGGCTGCTCCTCGGCCTCGCCGTCGCCGTTAGCGCCACGCTGGGGGACCTCGGCGAGTCCATGATCAAGAGGGATCTCGGGATCAAGGACATGGGCGCCCTGCTGCCGGGGCACGGCGGCATCATGGACCGGCTGGACTCGCTCCTGCCGACCGCACCGGTGGTGTGGCTCCTCATGGTCGTCTTCGTCGGCTCCTGAGCGGGGCCGGGTACCCTGGAAGGGCTCGTCGCTGTGCGGCGGGCCCTTTTCCGGCCCCGCGCCTGCGGGGGTGCCCCTGTGAGATCTCCGGGTTCCGGCTCTTCCTGCCGCTGGCTCCGCGATTGCGGAGGTCATCCGCCGTCGTCAATGAGGTGTTTTTGCTCATGGCCCCCGCGCCTGGAGAACTGACGTTCGTCGCCCCCCGTGGGGCCAAGCTGCCTCCGCGGCACCTTGCCGACCTCTCGCCCGCGGAGCGCCGCGAGGCCGTCTCCGCGATCGGTGAGAAGCCGTTCCGCGCCAAGCAGCTCTCGCAGCACTACTTCGCCCGGTACGCGCACGACCCGGCCGCCTGGACCGACATCCCGGCGGCGGCGCGCGAGAAGCTCGCCGCCGAGTTGCTGCCGGAGCTCATGAGCGTCGTGCGTCACATCTCGTGCGACGACGACACCACCCGCAAGACCCTCTGGCGGCTGCACGACGGCAAGCTGGTCGAGTCCGTCCTGATGCGCTACCCCGACCGGGTCACCATGTGCATCAGCTCGCAGGCCGGCTGCGGCATGAACTGCCCGTTCTGCGCCACCGGCCAGGCCGGTCTGGACCGGAACCTGTCGACGGCCGAGATCGTCCACCAGATCGTGGACGGCATGCGGGCGCTGCGCGACGGTGAGGTCCCCGGCGGCCCCGCGCGGCTGTCCAACATCGTCTTCATGGGCATGGGCGAGCCGCTCGCCAACTACAAGCGGGTCGTCGGCGCCATCCGCCGCCTCACGGACCCCGAGCCGGACGGCCTGGGGCTCTCCCAGCGCGGCATCACGGTCTCCACGGTGGGCCTGGTCCCGGCGATGCTGCGCTTCGCCGACGAGGGCTTCAAGTGCCGTCTGGCCGTCTCCCTGCACGCACCGGACGACGAGCTGCGCGACACCCTGGTGCCGGTCAACACGCGCTGGAAGGTCCGCGAGGTCCTCGACGCGGCGTGGGAGTACGCGGAGAAGTCCGGCCGCCGGGTCTCCATCGAGTACGCCCTGATCCGCGACATCAACGACCAGGCATGGCGCGGCGACCTCCTGGGCCGGCTCCTCAAGGGCAAGCGCGTGCACGTCAACCTCATCCCGCTCAACCCCACCCCGGGGTCGAAGTGGACGGCCTCGCGCCCCGAGGACGAGCGGGCCTTCGTCGCGGCGATCGCCGCGCACGGGGTGCCGGTCACCGTCCGCGACACCCGCGGCCAGGAGATCGACGGCGCCTGCGGGCAGCTGGCAGCAGCCGAGCGCTGAGCCGGGGCCGCAGGTCAGCGGCCGATCCATGGCGAGGGCACTGATACGGTGCCCTCGCACAAATGAACAATCCGACAGGGGAGCGCCCACGGGGCGCTGAGAGTGCGGCACGGCCCGCAGACCCTCGGACCTGATCCGGGTCATACCGGCGTAGGGAGTCAGCTCGATCATGAACACCAACCTGCGGCGTGCCGCCGGCGCAGTCGCCGTCGGCATGCTCGCCCTTCCGGCCCTGGCCGCGTGCGGCGGCTCGGACGGCTCCAGTGGCTCCGGTACGTCCGAAGGCAAGGACAAGACCGTCACCCTGGTCTCGCACAACTCCTTCGCGGCGTCCGAAGAGGTGCTCAAGCAGTTCACCCGGCAGACCGGGTACAAGGTGAAGGTCCTCAAGGGCGGCGACGCCGGCCAGGCCGTCAACCAGGCCATCCTGTCCAAGAGCCACCCGCAGGGCGACGTCTTCTTCGGCGTCGACAACACCCTGCTCTCCCGTGCGCTCGACAATGGCATCTTCGCTCCGTACGAGGCCAAGGGTCTGGACCGCGTCCCGAGGAAGCTCCAGGCCGATGCCGGGGAGCACCGGGTCACGCCCATCGACACCGGCGACATCTGCGTCAACTACGACCGCGCGTACTTCGCCGGTCACAAGCTGGCCCCGCCGGCGTCCCTCGACGACCTGATCAAGCCCGAGTACAAGAACCTGCTCGTCACCGAGAACGTCGCCACGTCCTCACCGGGCCTCGCCTTCCAGCTCGCCACGGTCGCCAAGTACGGCGACGACGGCTGGCAGGACTACTGGAAGAAGCTCAAGGACAACGGCGTCGAGGTCGTCGACGGCTGGGAGCAGGCCTACAACGAGCGCTTCTCCGGCTCCGCGGGCGGCAAGAAGGCCAAGGGCGACAAGCCCCTCGTCGTCTCCTACGCCTCCAGCCCGCCCGCCGAGGTCCTGGGCGTGAAGCCGCAGCCCGCCGAGGGCCCGACCGGCGTCGCCACGGGCACCTGCTTCCAGCAGACGGAGTTCGCCGGGCTGCTGAAGGGCGCGAAGAACACCGAGGGCGGCAAGGCCTTGATCGACTTCCTGCTGAGCCGTACGTTCCAGGAGGACATGCCGCTGCAGATGTTCGTCAAGCCCGCCAACCAGGACGCCAAGCTGCCCGAGGTGTTCACCAAGTACGGCGCGCAGGTGAACGAGCCCGGCACCATGGCCCCCGAGAAGATCGCCAAGAACCGCGACCAGTGGGTCAAGGCATGGTCCTCGCTCGTCCTGAAGTAGGGCCCGGGGCCCCGGCGCGGGGCCCCGCACGAGGCCCCGGCGGGGCCGGGCGGCGGACAGCGGTGCGGCTCGGCCTCATGGCCCTGCCGCTCGCCTTCTTCGCGGTCTTCTTCGCCTACCCCGTTGCCTCGATCGTCTCCCGGGGGCTGAAGGACGGCGGGCAGTGGCAGCTCAGCCGCATGGGCGAGGTCGTGACCGACCCGGCGATCGGCCACGTGCTGTGGTTCACCACCTGGCAGGCGGCCGCCTCCACCGCCCTGACGCTCGCCCTCGCCCTGCCCGGGGCGTACGCCTTCGCGCGGTTCGACTTCCCCGGCAAGCGCACGCTGCGCGCTGTGGTGACCGTGCCGTTCGTCCTGCCGACCGTCGTCGTCGGCTCGGCCTTCCTGGCGCTGCTCGGGCGCGGGGGGCTGCTGGACGAGTGGTGGGGGGTGCGTCTCGACACCACCGTCTGGGCGATCCTGCTCGCCCATGTGTTCTTCAACTACGCCGTGGTCGTCCGCACCGTGGGCGGCCTGTGGGCCCAGCTCGACCCGCGCCAGGAGGAGGCGGCAAGAGTCCTGGGCGCGGGGCGCTTCACGGCCTGGCGGCGGGTGACGCTGCCGGCGCTGGCGCCGGCCGTGGCCGCCGCGGCCCTCATGGTCTTCCTCTTCACCTTCACCTCCTTCGGCGTCGTGCAGATCCTCGGCGGTCCCCGCTACGCCACGCTGGAAGTGGAGATCTATCAGCAGACCGCCCAGATGCTCGACCTGCCGACAGCCGCCGTCCTGACACTGCTGCAGTTCGTGGCCGTCGCCGCGCTGCTGGCCGTGCACGCCTGGACGGTGCGGCGGCGTGAGGCGACCTTGAGGCTGGTCGACCCGGCGCGCACGGCGCGGCGCCCGCGGGGCGCGGCCGAGTGGGCCTTCCTGGCGTCCGTCCTGGCGGTCGTCGCCGTGCTCATCCTCGCCCCGCTCGTGGTCCTCGTACTGCGCTCCTTCGACGGCCCGGACGGCTTCGGCCTGTCCTTCTACCGCGCCCTGGCCTCGGCGGACGGCAACGGCGGCACGTTCGTCGTCGCCCCGCTGGAGGCGATCGGCAACTCGCTCGCGTACGGCCTGGCGGCCACTGCCATCGCGGTCGTCATCGGCGGGCTCGCGGCCGCGGCGCTGACCCGGCGCGAGGGGCGGCTGGTCCGCGGCTTCGACGCCCTGCTGATGCTGCCGCTCGGTACGTCCGCCGTGACGGTCGGCTTCGGCTTCCTCATCAGCCTGGACGAGCCGCCGCTCGACCTGAGGGCGTCCTGGATCCTGGTACCGCTCGCGCAGGCCCTCGTGGGCGTGCCGTTCGTCGTACGGACCGTGCTACCGGTCCTGCGCGCCGTGGACGTACGGCTGCGCGAGGCCGCCGCCGTGCTGGGGGCCTCCCCCCTGCGGGCATGGCGTGAGGTGGACCTGCCCCTGGTGGGCCGTGCCCTGGGAGTCGCGGCCGGCTTCGCGTTCGCCGTGTCGCTGGGCGAGTTCGGAGCCACAGTCTTCATCGCGCGCCCCGACAGCCCCACGCTGCCGGTGGCGGTGGCCCGGCTCCTGGGCCGCCCCGGGGAGCTCACTTACGGGCAGGCGATGGGCTTGAGCACGATCCTGATGCTGGTGTGCGCCGCGGCGCTGCTGGTGCTGGAACGTATCCGCACCGACCGTACGGGGGAGTTCTGATGGCCCTGCTGCGCCTGGAGAAGGTCGACGTCCGCTTCGGGGAGCGCGCGGCGCTCGACGCGGTGGACCTGGAGGTCGCCGAGCACGAGATCGTCTGCGTGCTGGGCCCCAGCGGCAGCGGCAAGTCCACGCTGCTGCGCGTGGTGGCCGGGCTGCAGCGTACGGATGCCGGACACGTGCTCCTGGCCGGGCGCGACCAGAGCGGCGTTCCCACGCACCGGCGCGGAGTCGGCCTCATGTTCCAGGACCACCAGCTGTTCCCGCAGCGGG
Organism: Streptomyces telluris; assembly: GCF_024519335.1. Classification (NCBI taxonomy): domain Bacteria; kingdom Bacillati; phylum Actinomycetota; class Actinomycetes; order Kitasatosporales; family Streptomycetaceae; genus Streptomyces; species Streptomyces telluris. Next base: position 85,410 of record NZ_JANIID010000002.1, on the reverse strand, counting down.
ACGTGGCGGGCAACGTCGCCTTCGGGCTGCGCATGCGCGGCATGGGGCGGGCCGAGACGGTACGGACGGTCGCCGAACTGCTGGAGCTGGTGGGGCTGCCCGGTGCGCAGCGCCGCTCCATCGCCGCCCTGTCCGGCGGCGAGCAGCAGCGGGTGGCCCTCGCGCGGGCCCTCGCGCCGCAGCCCCGGCTGCTGATGCTCGACGAGCCGCTCGGGCAGCTGGACCGCGGCCTGCGGGAGCGCCTGGTCGTCGAACTGCGCGACCTCTTCGGCCGGCTGGGCACCACGGTGCTGGCCGTCACCCACGACCAGGGCGAGGCGTTCGCCCTTGCCGACCGCGTGGTCGTGATGCGTGACGGACGGATCGCTCAGGCCGGCACACCGCTGGAGGTGTGGCGCCGCCCGGCCTCCGAGTTCGTGGCCCGTTTCCTCGGCTTCGACAACGTCGTCGAGGCGACGGTCGGCGGCGAAAGCGCGGACACCGTGTGGGGGAAGGTCCCGGTGCCGCCGGGGTCGCGGCAGGGTGCGGGCCGGCTGCTCGTACGGCCCGCCGGAGTGCGCCTCGTGCCGGAGGACGAGGGGCTCTCGTGCACGGTCACCGGCCGGACGTTCCGGGGCGACCACGTCGTGCTGATGCTGCGCCCCGTGGACGGCCCCGTGCTGGAGGCGGCATGCGGGCTGCACGGAGCGCCCGCAGTCGGCGACCGCGTAGGCGTCGCCTTCGACGTCGCGGATGTCGTCGTGATGGACGACGCCGGCAACGCGAACAGCTGAGCAGGGCCTCTCCCGCGTCGCCGAACCCCTCCGGGCGGATACGCCTGAGCCCCGGCTGCCGGGGTGGCGGCCGGGGCTCAGGCGACGGTCAGCGGACTGCCGACGGCTGGAGTTCCTGTGGTTCGGGTTCGGCCTCCACGGGGGTGTCCGGCTCGCCGAACCAGGCGACCGCGACGGCACCCGCCACCGCCAGGACGAAGCCGAGAACGGCGACCCAGGCGAAGCCGGGGCGCGAGTTGTCACCGAGCAGCAGGACGCCGATCATGCCCGGGAGAATGGTTTCGCCGACCACCAGTGCAGCTGTGGCGCCGTTGACCGAACCGATCTGCAGCGCCACCGTGTGCAGGTACATGCCGACCGCACCCGATATGAGGATCGCGTAGAGCGCCGGGTCGGCGATCAGCTTCGGCAGGTCGAACGGGTCGATGCCGTCCAGGATGCGCACGCCGACACCGATCGCGCCGAAGCCCAGACCGGACAGCAGGCCGGCCAGGATCGCGGCCCGTCCGCCGAGCAGGCGGACGGCCACCGTGCCACCGCCCATCAGCACCACGGAGATGATCAGCAGCCACCAGTGGGTGGACATCGGCGTGTCGCCGCCGCCCTCGTGGCCCGCCGCCGTCGCCAGCAGCACCAGTGCCGAACAGACCACGCCGATCGACGCCCACTCGGGCTTGGTCAGCCGGATGCCCAGGAGCTTGATGCTCAGCAGCGCGGTCACGACGAGGTTGGCGCTGATGACTGTCTGGGAGAGGAAGAGCGGCAGCATGCGGGCGGCGAGCGCGCCGAGCCCGAAGCCGAGGAAGTCGAGGACCGTACCGACCATGAACTCCCACGTCACCGCAGCCTTCGCGGTGGAGGACAGGCTCGGTCCACCGTGCTGGGTGGTGCCCGTCGAGGAGGCCTTCTCGGCCTCCCGGCGGGCAGATTTCCGCGAGCCCACGGCTTGCAGGACCGAACCTGTGCCGTAACAGGCCGATGCCGCGACAGCCGTCACAAGGCCGATGATCACCAATAGCTCCGTTCGCCGGATATCCGTCGTGCTCCTCAAGCAGACGCGCAATCCGGCGACGAAGTTGCCTTGAGTCAAGAACTGGTCAAGAACTGTTGCGCTGCAGCCGCCCGGCGGACCCGGACCCCGGGCCCGCCCGGCGCGCTCACCGCGACATGGGCAGCGTCACGAGCTCCGCGATCGCCCATGTCAGAGGTGTCAGAACGGCCAGCAGCACGCCGGTGCGCAGGATGGCCGCCCCGCGCAGCATGGAGGCGGGGATGCCGAGACGGTGCAGGGCCGCCGTGGTGCCGGTCCGGTTCTGCCGGCTGTCCAGGGCCGCGGTGATGGCCGTTGCCGTGACGCACGCCATGACGAGAGCCGCGCCGAGGCCGGTGAGGGGGCCGAAGGGGCGCGGCCCGGAGGAGTCCCATGCCGCGCCGTAGAGTTCGGCGGCGGCCAGGGCGCCCGAGGCGACCGCGCACAGCACGCCCAGCGGACGGCCGATGCGGGTGGCGGCGTCCTGCAGTATCCGGCCGGCCAGCAGCCGCACCGCGCCGGGCCGCCCGGCGGCGAGCAGGACCCCGCACCAGTGGGTCAGCCCGGGGCCGGCCAGCACCAGCCCGAGAGATGCCAGGAGCCATCCGCCCAGCACGCCGGGAGAGGCGCCGTCCGTCCCGCCGGGCAAGGAGATCAGCCTGTCGGGGTCGGGCGCGGGGCCGTGCCCCACGTACGCCTCCAGGGCGAGGCCGACCGCGATGATCGCGATGCCCCACGGGAGGCCGGCGTAGACGGGTCTAGGCACGGGGCCCGGAGCGGGGGCGGGAGGCGGCGCCTGGGGCCCCTCGGCGGGTGCTTCGGCGCTCTCCGCCTCCTCCGCACCCTCCAAAGGCTCCGCGGCGGGAGGCTGCTGCACCCTGGCAGCGGCCTCCCGCCGCGGGTGCAGAGCAAGCACGCAGGCGCCCGCCGCCAGGGCGGGCAGGAGGCCCAGCAGGGTCAGCGCCGCGCCCCACGGCAGGTGCACCTGCCCGTCCAGCAGCCGTCTCGCCGAACCGCTCAGCGGGCCTCCGATGTCACCGCGGAGCACCTTGTAGAGCAGCAGGGCGAAAACGCTGCCGAGCGTGCACGAGATGGCCGTCGACGCCGCCGCGAGGACCGAGAGCCGCACGGGGCCGAGCCCCGCGGCGTCCAGGCCGTCACGAGGGCGCGTGGCGGGGTCCGTACGGGCCACGGCGACGGCGAACTGCACGACCGCCGCCAGCGGCACCGCGCACCAGACCAGCCGCACGAGCGACTGCCCCGTCGACTTCGGATGGGCCACCGCGTACCCCAGGGTGCACAGCAGCAGGAAACCCACGCCCGCCGCGGCCGCCGCCACCAGCAGCCTCCGGAGCAGGACCAGCGGGTGCGCGCCGCGCGCTAGGCGGAGACTGAGCACGCCGCCCTGCCCTCTCCCTCGGGCGCGTCGGGTACCGGGATGGCGGTGCCTCGGCGGCCGTCGACCAGGGAGACCGTACGGTCGGCCAGGGTGGCGATCTCGTCGTCCAGCGTGGCGATGACGACCGTGATGTGGTGCGAGCGGGCGGCCGTGGTCAGCGTACGCAGCACCTGCGCGCGGTCCGCGTTGTGCAGCGGCGCCGTCGGCTCGTCGGCGAACAGGACGGTCGGCTCGCTGGCGAGCGCCCGCGCGATGGCGACCCGCTGGCGCTGCGCCTGGAGCAGGGCGGCCGGCCGCTTGCGGTGGCAGTCGCCCACGTCGAGGCGCTCCAGCCACTCACTTGCCGTGCGCTTGGCGGCCCGGTGCCCCACGCCGCGCAGCAACAGCGGCAGGGCGGCGTTCTCCCAGGCGCTCAGCTCCGGCACGAGGTGCGGCTCGCTGTCGATCCAGCCGAAGCGCTCCCGCCGCAGCCGTTCGCGGGCGGCACGCGAGAGCGTATGGACGGGGGCGCTGTTGAACCACACCTCCCCGGGGTCGGGAAGGAGCTGTCCGGACAGGCATTTGAGGAGCGTGGACTTGCCGGAGCCGCGTGGCCCGGTGATGGCGAGAATCTCTCCCTCGCGTACGCCGATGGAGACCCCTGCGAGTGCGGGGGAACCACTATGGGCGTAATGCAAGCCGCGTGCCCAGAGCACGTCGTTGTCCGGCGGGGCCACCATATCGAGCACCTCGGGTCGCTGTAGGGTCCGTTCCCCTGTCCGGGGGAACGAACCGGAGGCCATTGGGTCACTGGCACCGTACGGAACCGGGATCCTAGCCTTTGCCCAGGCTCGGCGCTGGGCCGCCGACTTTCCTCCGGTCGGCCTCATGCCCCAGGGGTCGCATATGAGTCGGAGCGCAAATGCGACGGAACGTGCGACCGGGTGTGCGGTGGGGCGTGGTGCGCGTGCGACGGGCGTGCGTCTCGCGTGCGAGGGGTGCGCGGTGCGTGCGCCGGGCAGGAAGGCCCACGCGCGCGTGCAGCAAAGCCGTGGCCCACGCGCGCGTGACCAGTGGGGGGTCGCGCGGGGCCACGGCGGGCGGGGCGAGCCGCGGGTGGTGCCGGAGGCTCGCCCTGGTCCGGTCGTGAGGTCCGGTCAGATCCTGGTCCAGGCCTCCGCGAGGACGCCGCGGACGATCTGCTCGATCTCGTCGAACGTCGACTGGTCGGAGATCAGCGGCGGGGCCACCTGGATGACCGGGTCGCCACGGTCGTCGGCCCGGCAGTACAGGCCGTTCTCGAACAGCTTCTTGGACACGAAGCCGTAGAGCAGCTGCTCGCACTCCTCTGGCGTGAACGACTCCTTGGTGGCCTTGTCCTTGACCAGCTCGATGCCGTAGAAGAAGCCGTTGCCGCGCACGTCGCCCACGATCGGCAGGTCGTGGAGCTTGGAGAGGGTCGCGTGGAACGCCGCCTCGTTGTCCAGCACGTGCTGGTTGAGGCCCTCGCGCTCGAAGATGTCGAGGTTGGTGAGGGCGACCGCCGCCGAGACGGGGTGGCCGCCGAAGGTGTAGCCGTGCAGGAAGGTGTTGCTGCCCTTGAAGAACGGCTCGGCGATCCGGTCGGAGATGACGGCCGCGCCGATGGGGGAGTAGCCGGACGTCATGCCCTTGGCGCAGGTGATGATGTCGGGCACGTAGCCGAACTTGTCGCACGCGAACATCGTGCCGAGGCGGCCGAAGGCACAGATGACCTCGTCCGAGACGAGCAGCACGTTGTACGTATCACAGATCTCGCGCACCCGCTGGAAGTAGCCGGGCGGGGGCGGGAAGCAGCCGCCCGCGTTCTGGACCGGCTCCAGGAAGACGGCCGCGACCGTGTCGGGGCCTTCGAAGAGGATCTGCTGCTCGATCTGGTCGGCGGCCCAGCGGCCGAACGCCTCGGGGTCGTCGCCGTGGATCGGGGCCCGGTAGATGTTGGTGTTGGGCACCTTGTAGGCGCCCGGGACGAGCGGCTCGAAAGGTGCCTTGAGGGCCGGCAGGCCGGTGATGGCCAGGGCCCCCTGGGGCGTGCCGTGGTAGGCGACGGCCCGCGATATCACCTTGTACTTGGTGGGGTTGCCGGTGAGCTTGTGGTACTGCTTCGCGAGCTTCCAGGCGGTCTCCACGGCCTCGCCGCCGCCGGTGGTGAAGAAGACCTTGTTGAGGTCGCCGGGGGCGTGGTGGGCTAGCCGCTCGGCGAGCTCGATCGCCTTGGGGTGCGCGTAGCTCCACACCGGGAAGAAGGCCAGCTCCTGAGCCTGCTTGGCGGCCGCCTCGGCCAGCTCGGCCCGCCCGTGGCCCGCCTGGACCACGAACAGCCCCGCGAGGCCGTCCAGGTAGCGCTTGCCCTTGTCGTCGAAGATGTAGGTGCCCTCGCCGCGCACGATGGTCGGTACGGGGGCGTTCTCGTACGACGACATGCGGGTGAAGTGCATCCACAGGTGGTCGTATGCAGTCTGGGAGAGGTCCTTGCTCACGGCTATCGGGTTCCCCATGTGTAGGTCTGCTTGCGGAGCTTGAGATAGACGAAGCTCTCGGTGGAGCGCACGCCCGGCAGGGTCCGGATGCGCTTGTTGATCGTTTCGAGGAGATGGTCGTCGTCCTCGCAGACGATCTCGATGAGGAGGTCGAAGGAGCCTGCGGTCACGACGACGTACTCGACCTCGTCCATCGCGGTCAGGGCGTCTGCGACCGGATCGAGGTCGCCCTCGACGTTGATCCCGACCATCGCCTGCCGCCGCAGCCCCACGGTGAGCGGGTCGGTGACGGCGACGATCTGCATGACGCCCTGGTCGAGCAGCTTCTGGACACGCTGCCGTACGGCTGCCTCCGACAGCCCCACGGCTTTGCCGATCGCCGCGTAGGGGCGGCGGCCGTCTTCCTGGAGCTGCTCGATGATCGCCAGGGAGACTGCGTCGATCGGTGGCGTGCCGTGCACGCTCTTCGGGTCTGGACTACGAGTGGCCACGACTCCACTGTGCATGCGTCTCGCCCGTGTGGCAACCCTCAGGCGATGAAATTCGTTGTTCAGGTGCCGAGGAATAACTGATTCCGTCGTTCATGGGTGTGAGGTATGTCGAAAGCGTGGCCTCACTGACTAGGCTGACGGTCTCACCCAGTGGACATCTGACAGGAGGGGTGGCAGCCATGACCACCGAGCTGCGTCGTCTTCGCAATTTCATCGACGGGGAGTTCCGGGACGCCGCCGACGGGCGTACCACCGAGGTGGTCAATCCGGCCACGGGCGAGGCCTACGCCACCGCCCCGCTGTCGGGCGCCGTGGACGTGGACGCCGCCATGGCCGCGGCCGAGGCCGCCTTCCCGGCCTGGCGCGACCTCGTACCCGGAGAGCGTCAGAAGGTTCTCCTCAAGATCGCCGACGCCTTCGAGGCGCGCGCCGAGGAACTGATCGCCGCGGAGTCCGAGAACACGGGCAAGCCCGTCGCCCTCACCCGCAGCGAAGAGGTCCCCCCGATGGTGGACCAGATCCGCTTCTTCGCGGGCGCCGCGCGCATGCTCGAGGGCCGCTCCGCGGGCGAGTACATGGAGGGCCTGACCTCGATCATCCGGCGCGAGCCGATCGGCGTCTGCGCCCAGGTCGCCCCGTGGAACTACCCGATGATGATGGCGGTGTGGAAGTTCGCCCCGGCGCTCGCCGCGGGCAACACCGTCGTCCTCAAGCCCTCCGACACCACCCCTGCCTCCACCGTGCTCATCGCCGAGATCATCGGCGGCGTGCTGGAGGAGCTCGGGCACCCGAAGGGCGTCTTCAACGTCATCTGCGGCGACCGGGAGACCGGCCGCCTCATGGTCGAGCACCCGGTGCCGGCGATGGCCTCGATCACCGGCTCCGTGCGGGCCGGCATGCAGGTCGCCGAGTCCGCCTCCAAGGACCTCAAGCGCGTCCACCTGGAGCTCGGTGGCAAGGCCCCCGTCGTCGTCTTCGACGACGCCGACATCGCCAAGGCCGTCGAGGACATCTCGGTCGCCGGCTACTTCAACGCCGGCCAGGACTGTACGGCCGCCACCCGCGTCCTCGTCCACGAGTCGATCCACGACGAGTTCGTCACCGCGCTCGCCAAGGCCGCCGCCGAGACGAAGACCGGGCAGCCGGACGACGAGGACGTCCTCTACGGCCCGCTCAACAACGCCAACCAGCTCAAGCAGGTCGCCGGCTTCATCGAGCGCCTGCCCGGCCACGCCAAGCTCGAGGCGGGCGGGCACCGGGTGGGGGAGAAGGGCTACTTCTTCGCCCCGACCGTCGTCTCCGGCCTCAAGCAGGACGACGAGATCGTCCAGCACGAGGTCTTCGGCCCCGTGATCACGGTCCAGTCCTTCGCGGACGAGGACCAGGCCGTCGCCTACGCCAACGGCGTCGAGTACGCCCTGGCCTCCTCGGTGTGGACCAAGGACCACGGCCGCGCCATGCGGATGTCCAAGAAGCTCGACTTCGGCTGCGTGTGGATCAACACCCACATCCCGCTGGTCGCCGAGATGCCCCACGGCGGCTTCAAGAAGTCCGGCTACGGCAAGGACCTGTCCGCCTACGGCTTCGAGGACTACACGCGCGTCAAGCACGTCATGACGTCGCTGGGCTGACGGAGCCGGCGCCGCCTCGTGCGGATGGGGCGGGGCTGCCTCGTGCAGTAGGCCGGGCCCGCCTCATGGGGTGTGCGGAACCGGCCTCATGGGGTGCGGCTCGGGCCGCCTCATGCGGTGAGGCCGGGGCCGCCCTGTGCGGTGGGGAATCCCGCCTCATGCGGTGAGGGGCGGCCCGCCCCATGCGGCAAGGCGGGCCCCATGCCGTCCCGTGGCGCCGGGTGGACGCAGGCACAGACACCCCGCAGTGGTCCGTACCGGGCGTTTCCGGTACGGACCACTGCGCGTCGTGCCCCGGTATCATCGACGGCCGGCCGTTCCCGGGCCGTCAGGGTGTCGGGAAGTACGGTCGCCTCCCGGACAGGCCGTACATTGTCCGCGAAGATCCGCCCCGCCATGCTGCCCGAATGCGAGAGAAGCCAGTGAAGCCCCTGTCCCGCCGGACCCTGCTGCGCGCGCTGGGCGCCGGCGCCGGGGCCGCCGCACTCGCCGGGTGCGGAGTGCCCGCCGCGTACGTCGAGCCGGCCGACCGGGCCGCCGAGGACCGCTCCAGCCGCGACAAGAGCCTCGTCTTCGCCAACTGGCCCCTCTACATCGATGTCGACGAGGACGACCCGCAGAAGCGCCCCACCCTCGACGCGTTCGAGAAGCGCAGCGGTATATCGGTGAAGTACACCGAAGAGATCAACGACAACGACGAGTTCTTCGGCAAGGTCAGCCCCGCCCTGATGAACCATCAGGAGACCGGGAGGGACCTCATCGTCGTCAGCGACTGGATGGCCTCCCGCTACGTGCGCCTGGGCTGGGTCCAGGGGATGGACCGCTCCCGCCAGCCGAACGTCGACCGCAACCTCGACCCGCTGCTGCGCAAGCCCTCCTTCGACCCCGGCCGGCTGCACACTGTTCCCTGGCAGTCCGGCATCACGGGCATCGCGTACAACCGCAAGAAGCTCGGCCGGGAGATCCGCCACACCTCCGACCTGTGGAAGGACGACCTGCGCGGCCGGGTCACGCTGCTGGCCGGCCTGGACGAGGCGTACTCGCTGCTCATGCAGGGCAACGGCGCCGACGTCACCCGCTGGACCGCCGACGACTTCCACACCATGACCGACCAGCTGCGCCGCCTCGTGCGCAAGCGGCACATCCGCCGCTTCACCGGCAACGACTACATCAAGGACCTGTCGTCCGGCGACGTGCTCGCCTGCCAGGCCTACTCCGGCGACGTCATCCAACTCCAGGCCGACAACCCCGACATCGAGTTCGTCGTCCCGGAGGAGGGCGCCGAGCTGTGGGCCGAGAGCCTCATGGTGCCCAACCTCGCCCGCCACAAGCGCAACGCCGAGGCGCTCGTCGACTACTACTACCAGCCCGAGGTGGCAGCCGAGCTCGCCGCGGCGGTCAACTACGTCTGCCCCGTGCCGGCCGCGCGGGACGTTCTCGCCTCGTCCTCCGACAAGGAACTCGCGGAGCTCGCCGGGAATCCGCTCATCTTCCCGAGCGACGACATGCGTAAACGCCTCGCGACGGCGCGCGACATGACCGCGAAGGAGCGGCCCGGCTTCACCAAGGAGTGGAACGAGATCGTCGGGCTCTGATCGCGCTCGCCGCAGGGCCGCCCCATGCGCGCGGCCCCGGCTCCGTGCCCGCCGCCCCATGCGGCCGCCTCATGCCGCCCCATGAGGCGGCGTACCGCTCCCGCCGCCTCATGCCGAACCTCCCCCGCCCGGACCCCGTTCAGCCGCGCAGCAGCGACCGCAACGTACCGACCCGGTTGGTGGTGATCGCGTCGACGCCTGCTGCCAGTAGCCGGCGCATCGTGAAGCGGGTGTCCGCGGTCCAGGCGGAGACCAGAAGCCCGTCGGAGTGGTTGCGGGCGACGAGTTCGGGGCTCACCAGCCCGAAGCGGTAGTTCAGCCAGCGCGGGGCCACAGCATCGAGCAGGGCACGGCGCGGCGGCATCAGCGTCGTCCAGGTCAGGGCGATCTCCGCGGCGGGGTCCGCGCGGCGTACTGCGAGCATCGATGTCACACCACCGCAGTAGTACACGCGCTCCGCGGCTTCGCTCGCGTGCACCTCGGCGACGGCGGCCCCGGCGGCCGACGGGTCCGGCAGGTCGATGAACAGCCGCGGCCCGGACCGCTCCGCGCCGAGCTGCAGGGCCTCGCGCAGGGTGGGCACGCCGCCGCCGGTCAGCTCCCGCAGTTCGTCCGCCGTGAGCGAGTCCAGGACCCGCGTGTGACCCCACAGGCGCTCGAGCGTCGCGTCGTGCAGCAGCACGGGTACGCCGTCGCGCGTCAGCCGGACGTCGACCTCCACCGCCCCCGCCCCGGCCCGCAGGGCCGAACGGATCGAGGCGAGGGTGTTCTCCCGGAACAGGTATGGATCACCGCGGTGGGCGACGGCGGTGATGGTGCGGGCGCTTGCAGCAGGGGAGTTCGGGCCGGTCATGGGGCCCATTGTGGCCGCGGCGCGCGCCCGCGGGGCTCAGCCCCGCCAGGCCGCGGTGTAGGCGTCGATCTCCGCCCGGAGCGCCTTCTTGCCCGTCTCGTCCATGAACGACGCGTCCACGGCGTTCTTGGCGAGGCCGGCGACACCTGCTGCGTCGAGCTCCAGGAGGCGCGCGGCGACGCCGTACTCCCGGTTGAGGTCCGTGCCGAACATGGGCGGGTCGTCGCTGTTGACGGTCACCAGGACGCCCGCGGCCACCATCTCCTTGATGGGGTGGCGGTCCAGGTCGGTCACGGCGCGGGTGGCGAGGTTGGACGTGGGGCAGACCTCCAGCGGGATGCGGTGCTCCGCCAGGTGGGCCAGCAGGGCCGGGTCCTGCGGGGCGCTGGTGCCGTGGCCGATGCGCTCGGCGCGCAGGTCGACCAGGGCGTCCCAGATGGTCTGCGGGCCCGTCGTCTCACCGGCGTGGGGCACGCTGTGCAGGCCCTCGGCGATGGCCCGGTCGAAGTAGGGCTTGAACTGGGGCCGGGGCACGCCGATCTCCGGTCCGCCCAGGCCGAAGGAGACCAGCCCCTCGGGCTTGAGCTCGCAGGCGATCCGCGCGGTCTCCTCCGCGGCTGCCAGCCCCGCCTCGCCCGGGATGTCGAAGCACCAGCGCAGCACGACGCCCAGCTCCGTCTCGGCCGCCTTGCGGGCGTCCTCGATGGCCTCCACGAAGGCGGCGTCCGGGATGCCGCGCCTGGTCGAGCTGAAGGGGGTGACGGTCAGTTCGGCATAGCGGATGTTCTGCCGCGCCATGTCGCGCGCGACCTCGTACGTCAGCAGCCGTACGTCCTCGGCGTCGCGGATCAGGTCGACGACCGAGAGGTAGACCTCGATGAAGTGGGCGAAGTCGCGGAAGGTGAAGAAGTCGGCCAGCGCTTCGGGGTCGGTGGGCACGGGCGAATCCGGGTGGCGGGCTGCCAGCTCGGCCACGATGCGCGGGGACGCCGACCCGACGTGGTGCACATGGAGCTCCGCCTTGGGGAGCCCGGCGATGAACGAGTCGAGTACGGACATGCATGCCTCCATGGCGCGGTCGGCCGGAGCCTGCCGACGGGTGCCGTTCATCGTATGCGGGACGTACGCGACGGTTGTCCTCAGGCCTTAGCATGACGGGTATCGACTGGGGAGGGCTATGTCTGACAAGGCAGCCGGGGCCGATGGGCACTCCGAGCCGCGGGACCCCGATCCCTGGGCTCCGCCAAAGCGGCGGGTCGCACTCGACAAGCCCGGCCGGCAGCCGGCGCCCGGGCACCATGCCGAGCCCGCTCCGGTGCCCCATGCCGCCGCTGTGACGCCGCCTCAGCCTCCTGCGCGGCAGCCGGCGCCCCATGCCGCCGTGGCGCCCTCCGGGCCCCATGCGCTGCCGGCGCCCCATGCCGCGTCCCCGCCCCATGCGGCTCCGCAGCCGCCCCATGCCCCGGCCCCGGGCGCCGTGCCGCCCGTGCCCCTCGCACCGACCGGCCCCGGCACGCCCAGCGCGTACCGGAGCAGCCCGTACGACCAGGCGCCGTACGGAGCGCCCGGCGGTCCCTCTGCGGTCCCGGGACCGGCCGCCGCCCCCTACGGTCTGCAGGCGCCCTACGGCCAGGGTCCCTATGGTCAAAGTCCCTACGGCCCGGGCTCCTACCAGCCGGGCGCGTACGGCTATCCGGCGTCACTGCTCTACGCGCAGCAGCCCGTACCCAGCAACGGCCTGGGGCTGGCGGCCCTGGTGCTGGGCATCGTCGGCACCGTGTTCTCGCCCACCGTCGTCCTCGGGGCGGTGCTCGGCATCCTCGCCATCATCTTCGGCGCCGTGGGCCGTGCCAAGGTGCGCGGCGGCGAGGCCACGAACCCCGGACAGGCCCTCGCCGGGCTGATCCTCGGTTGCGCGGCGCTCGTCGCCACCGTCCTGATGGTCATCGTCTACATCAACATCGATGTCGACGACAGTGACGGCCCCGTGCCCGACGACGATCCGGGCGCGACGTACGGCGCCTACTTGTCGGCTCCGGTGCTGCTCGTGGACCGCGACGCCAGTCGCTGACGCGCCTCCATCAGCGCGAAGCCGAGGAGGTTGTCGCCCTGCCAGCGGGCGGGGTCCTGGGAGCGCTCGTCGTCGGCGGCCAGGCCGATGCCCCAGACCCGGTCGAGCGGGCTGGCTTCGACCAGCACCCGCTGACCGGTGCCCAGCAGGTAGGCGCTCAGAGCCGCGTCCTGCGCGAACTTGTGGACGCTGCCCTCCACCACCAGCTCGAAGCGGTGCTGCCGCCACGTCTCCTCGTCGAAGCCGCGCACCTTGCGGCCCGCGTCCTTCGCCTGCTTGGGGTGCGACGCGGCGATCGCCTCCGCCTCTGCCTCCGCGTCGGCGAAGAGCCGTGCCTTGCCGGCCATCATCCAGTGCTCGGCCGTGGCGTAGACGGTGCCGTCCACCGTGAACGGCGAAGGCCACCACTGGCTGAAGCAGCTCGCCCCGATGGTGCCGTCCCTGCGCGCCTGGTGGCCCCAGAAATAGACGTACTTGAAATGCTCGCCGCGGGCGACGGCGGACGTCAGCTCGGCCACTGCACGCGGGCCGTCCGCATGCTGTCCCGTGTGCGCGAATCCGTACTGGTCCCCGTTGATCTTCATGGCGGGCATTCTCGCATCGGCTCCGGGCAGCGGAACCGGGCTGACCGGGTATGACCGTTCCCCATAGCATTGCTCGACGCAGTTCAACGGAGGGGACCTTCTTCATGTCTGACTACAACCAGAATCCTTATGGGGCGCCCCAGCCGCCGGCGGCGCCCCAGCAGCCCGGTTACGGCTACCCGAGTCAGGCCCAGCCGGCGCAGGGCGGCTACCCCGCACAGGGCGGATACCCCGGGCAGAGCGGCTATCCCGCGCCGGCGCAGAGTGCCTACCCGGCGCAGAGCGGCTACCCCTCCGCGCCGCCGGTCCAGCCCTACGGGTACGCGGGCGGCGTGCAGCCCAGCAACGGCATGGGCACCGCCGGCCTCGTCTGCGGCATCATCGGCGCCGTCTGCAGCCTCCTGGTCTTCCTGTGGTTCTTCGGGCTGATCCTGGGCATCCTCGGCATCATCTTCGGTGCCGTCGGCCGCTCCAAGGTCACGAAGGGCGAGGCGACCAACCGGGGCGCCGCCACCACCGGCATCGTCCTCGGCATCGTGGCCCTGGTGCTTCCCGTCCTGTGGTTCGCCTTCTTCGCGAGCCTCCTCGGCATCGGTGCCGGCCTGTAGCCGAACCGCACCCACCCGTGCCCCGGTCCCCGGCCGTACGCCGACGGGCCCCGTGCGGCACTTCGAAGACTGCCCCTCACTGATTCCGTCGCAGAGTATGCGGACTGCGACGGAATCCCTTGTTGGTTACGGCCTCCTCTGCCAGGATCGGCTTCGGCGCCCCTGCGCGGTGCAGCCGCCCTGCGCTGTGCGGTGCAGAGGAGGGCGCAGCCGGCTGGAGGAGTGTGTTGATGGGCGCGACGGATCAACGGTTCGATGCGGCGGGGCGGTTCGCCGGCGGAGCCCAGTACGTAGGCGGCCGCTTGCGCCCCGGCACCTCGGGTCACATGCACGCGGTCGTGGACCCCGCCACGGGCGAAGAGGTCCTCCGGTACGAGCTGGCCGGTCCGGAGGACGTGGACGCCGCTGTCACGGCCGCCGCGGAGGCCCTTCCCGCGTGGGCGGGAGCGACCCCGGGGGAGCGTTCCGACGCACTGCACCGGTTCGCGGGCGTGCTTGCGGACCGCGCGGAGGAGTTCGCCCGCGCGGAGTCCGCCCAGTGCGGCAAGCCGATCCGCCTCACCACCGAGTTCGACGTGCCGGGCACCGTGGACAACACCGCCTTCTTCGCGGGCGCGGCGCGCCACCTGGAGGGCCGGTCCGCCGGGGAGTACAGCGGCGACCACACCTCCTACGTGCGCCGCGAGCCGATCGGCGTGGTGGGCTCCATCGCGCCCTGGAACTACCCCCTGCAGATGGCCGCGTGGAAGGTCCTCCCGGCGATCGCGGCGGGCAACACGATCGTGCTCAAACCCGCCGAGCTGACGCCCCTGACGTCGTTGATGTTCGCCCAGGCCGCCACCGAGGCCGGCATCCCCGACGGCGTCGTGAACGTGGTCTGCGGGGCCGGCGTGGACGCGGGGGAGCGCCTCGTGGGCCACCCGGACGTCGCCATGACGTCGTTCACCGGATCGACGGCTGTCGGCAGGCGCGTCGCCGAGATCGCCACGCGGACGGTCAAGCGACTCCACCTCGAACTCGGCGGCAAGGCCCCGTTCGTCGTCTTCGACGACGCCGACCTCGAAGCGGCCGTGCACGGGGCGGTCGCCGGCGCCCTCATCAACACGGGGCAGGACTGCACCGCGGCCACCCGCGCCTACGTTCAGCGCCCCCTGTACGACGCGTTCGTCTCCGGGGTCGCCGACCTGATGGCGTCCGTGCGCCTCGGCGACCCCTTCGACCCCGCCACCGACCTCGGCCCGCTGGTCTCGTACGCCCAGCGGGACCGCGTCGCCGGCTTCATGGACCGGGCGCGCTCGTACGCCACCGTGGTCACCGGCGGCACGGCGCCCGCGGGAGAGCTGGCCAAGGGCGCGTACTACCGCCCCACGCTCGTCACCGGAGCCGCTCAGTCCAGCGAGATCGTCCAGGAGGAGGTCTTCGGCCCCGTGCTCGTCGTGCTGCCCTTCGACAGCGACGACGAGGGCATCGCTCTCGCCAACGACACGCCGTACGGGCTGGCGGCCTCCGCATGGAGCCGGGACGTCTACCGCACGGGGCGGGCCACCAGGGAGATCAAGGCGGGCTGCGTGTGGGTCAACGACCACATTCCGATCATCAGCGAGATGCCGCACGGCGGTTACCGGGCATCAGGCTACGGAAAGGACATGTCCGCGTATTCCTTCGAGGAATACACCCAGGTCAAACACGTCATGTCCGACAACACCGCCGTGGCCCGCAAGCCCTGGCACCGGACCATTTTCTCCCTGGGGTGAGGCCCTTTCCCGCACCGGTTCTCCCGCTCGCTTCGTATTCCGGTCCTCAGGCGCCCTCTCGGGCCGGTTCGGGTGCCGGCCGGGAATCACGGACCGCCGTGCTTGCGGACCTCGCCGTAGTAGACCCGGGCCCAGTATTCGCAGCTGCCGGCTTTCGCCTTGGGCAGGGTGCGGCAGTAGGCGTACATGTCCGCCTTGAAATTTTTGTCCACGGCGAGACGCGTGGTGCGGTCGAACCGGCCCTGCTTCTTGTAGTTCCGGTACCCGAAGTCGTGCCGCTGGCAGGACGGAAGGAAGTTGAATCCCATGGGCCGGTTGGGCGCCTGGGAACAGCCGTCCGACGACCAGTCGAGCTTGTCGCTATGGCCTTTGTCGTCGCGTACGGACTGGAACCGGTCCATCGAATGGTCGAAGAGCAGTTTGTCGGTGTAGGTCTGGAGCGGAGGTTTCGGTGACGGTTGGGCGATTGCCGGTTCGGCTGCGGCCCCCATGAGCAGTGCGGCGCCCAGTGCCGCGACGGCTGTCACTCTTTTTCGGTAGCCCAACGGATTTCCCCGTTTTCTGTGTTCTGTGCCGCGAGCGGATTTGTGCTGCCCGCTCGCTCCCCTGTGAGCGGGTATCAGGTTGGCAGGTTCATGCCTGAGTGATCCATGGGGATCGTGGCACTGTTGCGTAACCAAAAGGCAACAACGGAATCCCTTGTTCGACCCGGGTTGCTCTGCCAGGATCCTCGCTCAAAGTCCGTTGGAGCTACGGAAAGGGCACCTTGCATGGAGCGCTACCAGCCACGGACCACCGTGAACCGGCGGACTCTGCTGCGGGCCGGCGGAGCAGGTGCGCTCGGCTTCGGCGCGCTCGCGTCCCTGGCCGGCTGCGGCATCCCGCCCGCGGGGCGTCCGGAGGGCGCTCTGGGCGCCTCAGAGGACCGCTCCGCGCACGAGCGGACCCTCTCCTTCTCCAGCTGGACCGAGTACATCGACACGGGCGCGGACGGCACGAGCCGCCCCACGCTCGACGACTTCAGGCGCTCGACCGGCATCGCCGTGACGTACACCGAGGACATCAACGACAACGTCGAATTCTTCGGCAAGGTCGGCAAACAGCTCGCCGCCGGCCAGGACATAGGCCGGGACCTGATCTGCGTCACCGACTGGATGGCCGGCCGCATGATCAGACTCGGGTGGGCCCGGCGGCTGGACGCGGCTCACATGCCCAACGCGTACGCCAATCTCGCCCCGGGATTCCGCGCCCCCGACTGGGACCCCGGGCGCGTCCACTCGTATCCGTGGACCGGCATTCCCGCCGTCATCGCCTACAACCGCAAGGCCACCGGCGGCCGCAAGGTCGACTCCGTCTCCCAGCTCCTGGACGATCCGTGGCTCAAGGGCCGCGTCGGGCTCCTCTCCGAAATGCGCGACACGGTCGGCCTCACGCTTCTCGACATGGGCAGGAGGCCCGAAGAGGTCACCGCCGAGGAATACGACGGCGCCGTCGCCCGCCTGCGCCGGGCCCGCGACCGCGGACAGATCCGCCGCTTCACCGGCAACGACTACACGGGCGACCTCAACAAGGGCGACATCGCCGCCTGCATCGCCTGGGCGGGAGACCTCGTCCAGCTCCAGGCCGACAACAGCGACATCCAGTACGCGATCCCGGACGCGGGCTACATGCTTTCCAGCGACAATCTTCTGGTCCCCCGTACCGCCCGCCACCAGAGGAACGCCGAGCGCCTCATCGATTACTACTACCAGCCGAAGGTCGCCGCGCGGCTCGCCGCCGCCATCAACTACGTCAGCCCGGTCGCCGGGCTGCGGGACGAGCTAGCGAAGATCGACAAGAAGCTGGCCGAGAACGACCTGATCATCCCCAGCGAGGCGATGCTGGCGAAGGCCCATGCCTTCCGCTCCCTGACCGCCGCCGAGGAGAAGGCGTTCGAGGCCGCCTTCTCCGAGCTCACCGGCGCCTGAACCGCCGAAACGGGCCACCGGCGCGGCGCCCGGCCCCGGACATATGAGAACGTACGCGGCTGTACGTGCCGTACGTGCTCACGCCCCCGAGACCCCTGGACCCAAGACCCATGACAACAACCGCCCCGACCGACAGCAGCAGCGGCACGGACGTCCGCCTCACCGCCATCAGCAAGAGCTACGGCGCCTTCACCGCCGTCCACCCGCTCGACCTGAGCGTCCCCGCCGGCTCCTTCTTCGCCCTGCTCGGCGCCTCAGGCTGTGGCAAGACCACCACCCTGCGCATGATCGCCGGCCTGGAGCAGCCCACCTCCGGCTCCGTCGAGCTCGCCGGACAGGACGTCACCGCCCTCCCCCCGCACAAGCGCCCTGTCAACACCGTCTTCCAGAGCTACGCGCTCTTCCCGCACCTCGACATCTACGAGAACGTCGCCTTCGGCCTGCGCCGCCGCGGCATCAAGTCCGTCAAGAAGCAGGTCGGCGACATGCTCGACCTCGTCCAGCTCGGCGACTACGCCCGCCGCAAGCCCCACCAGCTCTCCGGCGGCCAGCAGCAGCGCGTCGCCGTCGCCCGCGCCCTGATCAACCATCCCCGGGTGCTGCTGCTCGACGAGCCCCTCGGCGCCCTCGACCTCAAGCTGCGCCGGCAGATGCAGCTGGAGCTCAAGCGCATCCAGACCGAGGTCGGCATCACCTTCATCCACGTCACCCACGACCAGGAGGAGGCCATGACCATGGCCGACACGGTCGCGGTCATGAACGCCGGACGGGTCGAGCAGCTCGGCGCCCCCGCCGACCTCTACGAGACCCCCCGCACCACCTTCGTCGCCAACTTCCTCGGCACCTCGAACCTCATCACCGCCGAGGTCCTCGACGCCTCCGGGGAGACCCTCGTCCTGCGCGCAGCAGATACCAAACTCGCCCTGCCCCGGGCGCGATGTACCACCGCCCCCCGTGCGGGCGGGAAGCTCCTCGTCGGCATACGGCCGGAGAAGATCACCCTGACGCACGCCGACGACGCCGGCACCATCCCCGAGGGGCGCAACCGCGTCCACGGCCGCATCACCGCGTCCAGCTTCATCGGAGTCTCCACCCAGTACCTCGTCGACAGCCCCGTGGCCCCGGGCCTGTCGGTCTACGAGCAGAACATCGAGCGCGACAGCCGCCTCGCCCCGGGCGCCGACGTCGTCCTGCACTGGAACCCCGGGCACAGCTTCGGCCTGGACGCCGCGCAGAGCATCGAGGCGGGCACGGACGCGGGGGAGGGCACCTGATGGCACTCGTCACCGACCAGCCCCCCGCGGCCCCCGCGCCGCCCCGCGGCCGCACCGCCGCACGGGGCAGGAAGCTCACCCCGTACTGGCTCCTGCTCCCCGGCATCCTGTGGCTGCTCGTCTTCTTCGCCGCCCCGCTCGTCTACCAGGCCTCCACCTCGGTACAGACCGGATCGCTCGAAGAGGGCTTCGACGTCACCTGGCACTTCGCCACGTACTGGGACGCGCTGACCGAGTACTACCCCCAGTTCCTGCGCTCCGTCGCCTACGCCGCGACCGCGACGGCGCTCTGCCTCGCCCTCGGCTACCCGCTGGCCTACCTCATCGCCTTCAAGGCCGGCCGGTGGCGCAACGTCCTGATGATCCTCGTCATCGCGCCGTTCTTCACCAGCTTCCTGATCCGCACCCTCGCCTGGAAGACGATCCTCTCCGACGGCGGCCCCGTCGTCTCCGCCCTCGCGAGCCTGCACGTCCTCGACGTCACCAACGCCCTCGGGGTCACCGAGGGGCACCGCGTGCTCGCCACGCCCCTCGCCGTCGTCTGCGGCCTGACCTACAACTTCCTGCCGTTCATGATCCTGCCGCTGTACACGTCCCTGGAGCGCATCGACCCGCGGCTGCACGAGGCGGCCGGCGACCTCTACGCGCGTCCGCTGACGACCTTCCGCAAGGTGACCTTCCCGCTGTCCATGCCCGGCGTCGTCGCCGGCACGCTGCTCACCTTCATCCCCGCCACGGGCGACTACATCAACGCCGAGCTGCTCGGCTCCACCGACCAGAAGATGATCGGCAACGTCATCCAGTCCCAGTTCCTGCGCGTCCTGGACTACCCGACCGCCGCCGCCCTGTCCTTCATCCTCATGGCCGCCATCCTCGCCATGGTCACCGTCTACATCCGCAAGTCCGGGACGGAGGACCTGGTCTGATGACTGCTACGCCCGCCCGTACGCCCGCCCGCCAGGGCGTCCTCTCCAGCCGCCCCGTGCGGTGGCTCCGCCGCAACCTCGTCGTGCTCGCGGGGCTGGCCACACTGGCCTACCTCGTGCTGCCCAACGTCGTCGTCACCGTCTTCTCGTTCAACAAGCCCAACGGACGCTTCAACTACGAGTGGCAGCGCTTCTCCACCGACGCCTGGACCGACCCGTGCGGCGTCGCCGACCTGTGCGGCTCCCTCTCGCTCAGCCTGCAGATCGCCGTCTGGGCGACCGTGGGCGCCACCGTCCTGGGCACGGCGATCGCCTTCGCGCTCGCCCGCTACCGCTTCCGAGCCCGGTCCTCCGTCAGCACCCTGATCTTCCTGCCGATGGCCATGCCCGAGGTCGTCATGGCCGCCTCGCTGGCCACTCTCTTCCTCAACATGGGCGTCACCTTCGGCTTCTGGACCATCCTGATCGCCCACATCACGTTCTGCCTGAGCTTCGTGGTGACGGCCGTCAAGGCCCGGGTGATGTCCATGGACCCCCGGCTCGAACAAGCCGCCCAGGACCTCTACGCCACCCCGCTGCAGACCTTCCTGCGGGTCACCCTCCCGATCGCCGCCCCGGGCATCGCGGCGGGCGCCCTGCTCTCCTTCGCCCTGTCCTTCGACGACTTCATCATCACCAACTTCAACGCCGGCTCGACTGTGACCTTCCCCATGTTCGTCTGGGGATCCGCACAACGGGGCACACCCGTTCAAATCAATGTCATCGGAACGGCGATGTTCGCCGTCGCCGTGCTGTGCGTCCTCGTCGGTCAGCTGATCGGCGGGCGCCGAAAAAGGAGCTGAGAACATGGCCGCTCGTGCCATGAACCCTGTCCAAGCACTTTCCGACGCCGCTTTCCGGCCCTACTGGCTCGACGACCCCTCCCGGCCGGAGGCGCTCCCCGCGCTCGTCGGCGACGAGCACTGCGACCTGCTCGTCGTCGGCGGCGGATACTCGGGACTGTGGACCGCGCTCCTCGCCAAGGAGCGCGACCCCGGCCGGGACGTCGTCCTCATCGAGGCCCAGGAGACCGGCTGGGCCGCCTCCGGCCGCAACGGCGGCTTCTGCTCCGCCTCCCTCACCCACGGCTGGGCCAACGGGGCGGCACGCTGGCCGGACGAGCTCACCACGCTGCACAAGCTCGGCCTGCAGAACCTCGACGACATCGAGGCCACCCTCGCCCGCCACGGCATCGACTGCGACTTCGAGCGCACCGGCGAGATCGACATCGCCACCGCCCCGCACCAAGTGCACGAGTTGCAGGAGGCCGCGGAGGAGCTCGAGGCCCTCGGCATCACCGGGTACGAATACCTCGACCGGGATGCCCTGCGCGCCGAGGTCCGCTCCCCGACCTTCCTCGCCGGCCTCTGGGACCGCGACGGGGTGGCGATGCTGCACCCCGCCCGGCTCGCATGGGGCCTCAAGCGCGCCTGCACGGAGCTCGGCGTGCGCATCTACGAGCACACGCCGGGCACCGAACTGTCCTCCCGCGCCGCCGGCATCGCCGTGCGCACCCCCTACGGGCGCGTTTACGCCCGGCAGGCTGCGCTCGGCACCAACGCATTCCCCTCGCTCGTCAAGCGCGTCCGCCCGTACATCGCCCCCGTCTACGACTACGCGCTCATGACGGAGCCCCTGAACGCCGAACAGCTCGACGCCATCGGCTGGAAGGGCCGGCAGGGACTGGGGGACGCCGCCAACCACTTCCACTACTTCCGCATCACGCCCGACCACCGCATCCTGTGGGGCGGTTACGACATCGTCTACCACTACGGGGGCGGCGTCCGGGCGGAGTACGACCACCACCCGGCCACGTACCAGAAGCTCGCCGAGCACTTCTTCCGCTGCTTCCCCCAGCTCGAAGGCGTGCGCTTCACCCACACCTGGGGCGGCGCCATCGACACCTGTTCGCGCTTCTCCGCCTTCTTCGGCACGGCGCACGGCGGCAAGGTCGCCTACGCCCTCGGCTACACGGGCCTGGGCGTCGGCTCCACCCGCTTCGGCGCCGACGTCATGCTCGACCTGCTCTCCGGGGAACGCACGGAGCGGACCGAGCTGGAGATGGTGCGCAGCAAGCCGCTGCCCTTCCCGCCCGAGCCGGTGCGCTCCATGGGCATCGGCATCACTCAGTGGTCGATGACGAAGGCCGACGAAAACGGCGGCCGCCGCAACCTGTGGCTGAAGGCCATGGACAAGGTGGGCCTGGGGTTCGACAGCTGATGGCGGGCGGGGGCCTGGCGCCTCGTGCGTGGTGCGGGGCCTCATGCAGGGCCTCGTGCCGCGCTCCGGGCCCCATGCGGGCGGCGGGTCCGCCCCGTGCGCCCGCGGGGGCGCACGGGGGCGCGCCGCCCTGCGGACAGTGAACCCTTCACCTCCGGTCGGCCCCGGAACCCGCGTAATGATCCGCACTCCGCGGGCTCTCCATCCGTGAACGCAGGACGAGCGAACACGGAACGGAGGCACCGCCATGAGTGACGGCGCGGGGAAGCAGAGCGCGGTGGAGTGGCTGGCGACGGCAGCACCCGACCCCGGGACCTGCCGGTGGGAGTGGGAGCGCAATCCCCTAGGGGTGGCGCTGCTGCCCGCCGGCAGGCTCTGGGACGTTCTCATCCTCCCCAGCGAGCTGGGCCGCCCCGCGCTGGAGATCCTCACCCGCTGCACCGCACGGGTCGGTCCCGTCCTGGCCGACTTCGGCGGCTGCCGCATGGGCTTCTTCGTCCCCCCGGGCACTGCCGCGAGGTGGTTCGCCACGGGTGTACGGACTGCCGGGGCCGGCAGCTGGGTCGTCGTCCCTCACCCGGGGCGGGCGGCTTCGGGTGTCCGCTGGGTGGTGCCGCCCGACGGCGACGGCACGCTCACCGACCCGGCACTGCTGGAACTGTCGATGCACGAGGCCGCCGCGGACCTGGCCGACGGCGGACAGGACGGGTGAGGGCCTGTGCCAGCCCCCACAACAGCACGCCCGACAGGCACCACGCGCCCACCACGTCCAGCGGCCAGTGATAGCCGCACCGCACCAGGCCGACCGCTACGCCTGAGTTCAGGAGGACGTACGCCACTGCTGCCCACGCGCGTGCGCGCGCGTGCCGGTTGCGGGGCCTCATGCCGTCAGGTTCCGCATGGGGCGGCGCATCGGCAGGGGCGGCGGCATGGGGCAGCGCACGGGCAGGTTCCGCATGGGGCGGCGTTACGGAAGCACCGGCATGGGGCGGCGCGCGGAACGAATCGGCACGGGGCGCCAGAAGCAGCAGCACAGCCGCCCCGTATGCGACGGCGGCGGTGGCCGTATGCCCTGAAGGAAAGAAGCCGTCGTGCGCCCCGGTCGCGGCCATGGCCGGGGGCCCCGTGCGGCCGATCCAGGACTTCACCGGTACGACGACGGCCGGTACGGCCGCCATGGCGAGGGCCGCCCACAGAGGCGGCAACCACGGCCTGGGGCCGCGGCGGCGCAGCAGTGCGGACCCGGCCATGGCCACGACCAGCACAGGCACCGCGACCGATGCGTTGCCCAGGTCGGCGAGGAATTGCGCGGCTGCGCCGGGGAACGAGGAGCCGGCCACCGTACGGCCGAGGTCCTCGTCGAGCGTCCGCACGGGGCCGCGCGCCGCGACCTGCCAGGTGACCAGAGCGAAGAGCAGCGCACAGAACGCCGGGAAGAGCCCGCGCATGAGGCGGCGGGACCGTGCCGGCGGCCCCGGAACAGGGGGGGAGGTTCCGAGGCCGCCGTGAGGACCGGGGTGCCGCGCGCCCCGGGGGGTATGGGGCGGGCGGCCATCCGATCGGTGAGGATGTCCGGAGCGCAGAGCTCCAGTGGTGTGCGCGAAGGCACGGCCGGGTCGGCACTGGGGAAGTACCGGCTCGGCTCCGTCCGCAGTCCCCTGCGGACGAGGTGTTTCTCTCATCTGCAGAAACCGTACGGCAGGGCGGGCGGTCCGGACAGCCGGATCACCCGTCCACCACCCGCTCCGCACAGGTTCTTCACCCGCATCCCCCCTCACCGGCGGCTACAGGCGGGCGAAAGCGGCCTCGATGATGTCCAGGCCCTCGTTGAGCAGGTCCTCGCCGATGACCAGCGGCGGCAGGAAGCGCAGCACGTTGCCGTACGTGCCGCAGGTGAGGACAAGCAGGCCCTCCGCGTGGCAGGCCTTGGCGAGCGCGCCGGCGGCCTCCGGGTTGGGGTCCTTGCTGCCGGACTTCACCAGCTCGATCGCGATCATGGCGCCGCGGCCGCGGATGTCGCCGATGATGTCGAACTTCTCCTGCATGGCGGAGAGGCGGTCCTTCATGACCTCCTCGATGCGCTTGGCCTTCGCGTTGAGGTCGAGCTCGCGCATGGTCTCGATCGCGCCGAGCGCCGCCGCACAGGCCACCGGGTTGCCGCCGTAGGTGCCGCCCAGGCCGCCCGCGTGCGCCGCGTCCATGATCTCGGCGCGGCCGGTGACGGCGGCGAGCGGCAGGCCGCCCGCGATGCCCTTGGCCGTCGTGATCAGGTCGGGGACGACGCCCTCGTCCTCGCACGCGAACCACTGGCCCGTGCGGCAGAAGCCGGACTGGATCTCGTCCGCGACGAAGACGATGCCGTTGTCCTTCGCGAACTGCGAGATGCGCGGCAGGAAGCCCTTGGCCGGCTCGATGAAGCCGCCCTCGCCGAGCACCGGCTCGATGATGATCGCGGCGATGTTCTCGGCGCCGACCTGCTTGGTCATGGCGTCGATGGCCTGGGCCGCGGCCTCCTCGGCGCAGTTCTCCGGGCCGGTGGGCCAGCGGTAGCCGTAGGCCACCGGCACGCGGTAGACCTCGGGGGCGAACGGGCCGAAGCCGTGCTTGTACGGCATGTTCTTGGCGGTGAGCGCCATCGTCAGGTTCGTACGGCCGTGGTAGCCGTGGTCGAAGACGACGACGGCCTGGCGCTTGGTGTACGAGCGGGCGATCTTCACCGCGTTCTCGACGGCCTCGGCGCCCGAGTTGAACAGCGCGGACTTCTTGGCGTGGTCACCCGGCGTCAGCTCGGCGAGCTGCTCGCAGACCTCCACGTAGCCCTCGTAGGGCGTCACCATGAAACAGGTGTGGGTGAAGTCGGCGAGCTGCGCGGTGGCGCGGCGCACCACGGCCTCGGCGGAGCTGCCGACCGACGTCACGGCGATGCCGGAGCCGAAGTCGATCAGGGAGTTGCCGTCCACGTCCTCGATCACGCCGCCGCCGGCGCGCTTGGTGAACACCGGCAGCGTCAGGCCCACGCCGCCTGCGACCGCAGCGTTCTTCCGGGCCAGCAGCTCCTGCGACTTCGGGCCGGGGATCGCGGTGACGATGCGGCGCTCCTGGGGGAGGGCCGGGC
Source organism: Streptomyces telluris (assembly GCF_024519335.1). NCBI lineage: Bacteria > Bacillati > Actinomycetota > Actinomycetes > Kitasatosporales > Streptomycetaceae > Streptomyces > Streptomyces telluris. The sequence continues at coordinate 60,582 of NZ_JANIID010000002.1, read as the reverse complement.
CTCCGGTCAGTTCGGTCATGAGGTGCTCCAGGGGGAGAGAACGGGCTTCGATCGGACTTTTAGTCGCAGGCTAGGGGCGGGAGCCGGGGTCGGGCATGTTCCGTTCGGGAGAAGTGGGCGCGTCGCGTTGTCCGTACCGGACATGGCGGGGCTGTGACGGGGCGTGACCGGTCCGTCAGCACGTTCCCGGGGTGATCATGCGCTCGGCGTGGCCGGGGACGCTGAACTCGCCACGGCCGACCACTAGATTGAGCGGCGGCGCGCACTCAGACGAGAAAGTCAGAAACCGGCCGGCGGGGGGCGAGGGGCAGCGATGGAGCACGAGGGCACGTACGACGCACCGGGCGCACGGGGCCGGCTGCCCGGGGGGGCCGACGCACCGCCGGCCCGGGCAGCCGGCGCCGAGGCCTGGCCCCGGCAGCCGGCAGGCCCGCCCGTCCTTCCGCCCGTGCCCCATGCGGCCCCCGCGGCGCCCCATGCGGCGCCTCCCGCCATGCCCGCGGAGGCGCCGCCCCCGCCGCCCCGTGCGGTGCCGCCGCAGCCCGGCAAGGCGGCCGGGACGGCTTCGCAGGGCCGGTCCCCGTTCCTCACCTGGCTCCGCACGCCCCGTGTCGCCGCGGGCCCCGGCATCTGGGCGTACGGCTACCGCCCCAAGCCCCCGGAGGAGCCGGACCGCATCCCAGGCCGGCAGCTCCTCAGCGGGGCGGTCATCGCCCTCCTGTGCGGCTGGCTGCTGGGGTCGCTGCTGTGGAACGGCTACCTCGGCTCCTACTGGCTGTGGCCGCTGACCGTCCTGACCCCCGACTCGTGGCACAGGGGTATGGCGGCGGTGTGGACCATCTACACCTATTACGCCGTCTGCCTGGGCGTGCTCGTCTGCGTCTTCGGGCGCCTGGGGCGCTGGCCCCAGGTCTGGCGGCGGTACTTCGCGCCGCTGCTGGCACGGCTGTGGGACGACGGCGGAGCCCTTCCCGCCGCCGTGGGAGGCGGCCCCCGCCAGGACCCGGCCGACTGGCCCCAGCTGCGCGCCGCGGGTGCGCACGAGGCGGCGGAACGGCTCGCCGCGGAAGCCCGCGCCGGGCTGATGAACGACGTCGACCACGCCCGCATCGAGCGGGCCTGGCAGACCGTACGCGTGCAGCCGGGGAGGCTCGCGGCCTTCACCGAAACCGTTCTGCGGCACGGGGCGGCCGCTTGCGCGCACCCGTCCGGCGCGCGCGATCTGCCCGTACGCGCCGCGCGTCACGACCTCGTCACCCGGCAGGTGCGCCTCGGCACCGCCGTGGACGACGAGCGCAACCCGTACGTGCACCGCGGCGCCGGGTTCGCCCTCGACCCCCGTCTGCTCGGCACGTCCCTGCTCGCGGTCGGACCGCCCGGCAGCGGCAAGACGGACCGGCTGATCCGCCCCGTGCTGGAGTCGCTGTGCCTGCAGGCGCTCGCCGGCCGGGCGGCCGTGGTCGCGGTCGGCGCGGCGGGGGCGGGCCTCGCGCCCGACGAGGCGTTCGACGTCGTGGTGCGCATCGGCCGGTCGGACTCCGCTTACGACCTCGACCTCTACGGCGGCACCGACGACCCCGACGAGGCCGCCGCCGTCCTCGCCGAGGGCCTCGTGGGCGACCTCACCGCCACGCTGCCGGGCGAAGGGGGCCGCCGGGCCGCAACCGTCCTGGCCCAGATCCTCGGCCCTTACCGGGCCGCTCACGGCCGCTTCCCGTCCGTCCCCGAACTCCGCGAGCTCCTGGACGGCTCGCCCGCCGCCGTGGCCTCCCTGCGCGCCGCCCTCACGGACGCGGGGCAGGAGGCCCTCATCCGCGAGCTCGACGCCCGGGAGCGGCAGGCGCACCGCCCCGGCGACGCCGGCCCCATGCTCGCCGACCGCCTCGCGCTCCTCGACCGCCCGGCCTTCGCCCGCTTCTTCGACACCACCGACCCTTCGCGCACCTTCTCCCTGCGTGCCCTGGAGCACCCGCTGCGCGTTCGGATCGACCTGCCCGAGCGCGGGCACGCAGAGGCGTCACGGATGCTGGCCCGGCTCGTCCTCGCCCAGTTCACGGAGTGCGCGGTCGCGCGGGGCGACCGTTCCCTCTTCGCGTGCCTCGTCCTCGACGACGCCACCCACACCGTCACCCCTGAGGCCGTACGGGGCCTGGCGCGGCTCCGTTCGGCACATGCGGGAGCACTGCTCACCCTCCGCACGCTCGACGACGTACCCGACTCCCTGCGCAGCGCGCTGCTGGGCTCCGTCGGCTGCCGCATGGCGTTCTCCGGCATCACCACCTGGGACGGGGCGCGCTTCGCGGAAGTGTGGGGCAAGGAGTGGGTGGAGACCCGCGACGTCACCGACCGCCAGATCATCGCCCACGAGCCTCTGACCCGCGTCACGCATGTGGTGCGCAGGCTGGTCACGGGGCGGGCGGTGACCGCGCAGTCGGTGACGGTGCGCAAGGTGGAGCGTGAGCGCTGGTCCGCCTCCGAGCTGGCGCACGGGGTGCCTGCGGGACATGCGGTGCTGTCGGTGACTTCCGTGCGGGGGAACAGCGCGCCGCCGGTGCTCGTCGATCTGCAGCGGTGAACCGGTTCGCGTTACCGGTGATTGCTCCACTGAGGCAGAATCGGTCGCAGATGTTCATACGCGACGGCACGTTTGCCCCGACGCCCCTCCCGAAGGTGCCATGCCCCTCACGCTCACCTCACTCGTCCACCACTCCGCGCTGAAACTCACCGTCCTCGCGGGGGAGGACCGGCTGGACAGGCCCGTCCGCTGGGCGCACGTCAGCGAGCTGGCCGACCCCGTGCCGTGGATGGACGGTGGCGAGCTGCTGCTGATCACCGCACTGAAGATCGACGCGGAGGACCCCGAGGCCATGCGGCGGTACGTCCGCCGCCTCGTGCGCGCAGGCGTCGTCGGCCTCGGCTTCGCAGTCGGCGTCAACTACGAGCGGGTGCCGGATGCGCTGGTCGATGCGGCAGGGGGCGAGGGCCTGCCGCTGCTGGAGGTGCCCCGCCGTACGCCCTTCATCGCCATCACGAAGGCGGTGTCCGCAGCCATTGCGGCCGACCAGTACCGGGCGGTGACGGCCGGATTCGAGGCCCAGCGCGAACTGACCCGCGCCGCCCTGGGCCCGGAGGGGCCGGCGGCCCTCGTCGCCCGGCTCGCCGCACACCTCGACGGCTGGGCGGCGCTCTACGACGCCTCGGGCTCCGTCGTCGCGGCGGCGCCCGAATGGGCTGCGCGCCGGGCCGCGCGCCTCGGAGCGGACGTCGAACGGTTGCGGGAGCGCCCCGCGCCCGCCACCGCAGTCGTGGGCACGGATCCCGCCGAGGAGGGAGCCGACCGCGTCGAGCTCCAGTCCCTCGGCTCCGGGCGGCGCGCACGGGGGGTCCTCGCCGTCGGTACGGGTGCGCCCCTGGGAACCGCCGAGCGCTACGCCGTGCATTCCGCCATCGCCCTGCTCACCCTCACCACCGAGCGCTCCCGGGCCCTGCAGGAGGCGGAGCAGCGACTGGGGGCGGCGCTGCTGCGAATGCTCCTCGCCGGCGAACCCGACCATGCACGGGCCGTGGCCGGAGACCTCTACGGAAGCCTGCTGGACGCTCCGTTCCGGGTGATCGTCGCGGAAGCGGTGGAGATCCCCGCCGACGCGGACACCATCGGCCCGGAGGGAGAGGGCGAGCCCGCCGTGGAGCCGCTGGCCGTGCTCGCGGACACCCTGGAGACCGCCGCGGGCCGGGTGGCGGAGCCGCTGCTGGTCGTCCCGGACGGCGAACGGCTCGTCGTCCTGGCCCCCGACGGCGGTGCGGTCGCCGCGGCATGCGGGGAACACGCCCGCGCCATAGAAGCCCGCCGCGGGACGAAGGCGCGGCCCCGGGACCGCAGTGCCGCCGCCCCTGCCTGCGACCTCGTCATCGGCCTCTCCGCCCCCGCGGGGCCCATCGCCGCCGCGGCGGCCTTCCGCCAGGCGGAGCAGGCCCTGTCCGTCGCACGGCGCCGCGGCAGGGTCCTCGTGGAGCACGAAGAGGTCGCCGCCGGCTCGGTACTGCCGCTCCTCGCGGACGATGCGGTACGTGCCTTCGCGGACGGCATGCTGCGGGCCCTCCGGGAGCACGACGCAACCGGCCGCGGCGACCTCGTCGCCTCCCTGCGCGCCTGGCTCTCCCGCCACGGCCAGTGGGACGCGGCGGCGGCGGACCTCGGCGTCCACCGCCACACGCTGCGCTACCGCATGCGACGGGTGGAGGAGATCCTGGGCCGCTCTCTGGACGATCCCGACGTCCGTATGGAGTTGTGGCTGGCTCTGAAGGCGACTGCGGCTTCGGGGCAGGAGTAGAACGCCCCTGGGACCCGGGACTCGGGATCCGGCAGAGGGCCCGTAAGCCGGGGGAGCTCCAGGTACCGCGGTCCGAGTGGCCGCGGGAGGGCCGCATGGGGCCGGGACCGGTCGGCGCCGGGCATGGCGCCGTGCAGGGGAGTGAGCGCGTGGCGGCATGGGGCGCGGCCCGTACGGGTGGCGTCCCGCGGGCCCCATGTGCGCCGCATGGGGCGCCCCGCCGCCGGGCCTCATGCCGTTGCGAGGACCCACGGACCTGAGCCACGTAGCCGCACGAGGCGCAGCCACTCCGCCATTGCGGTGCCCCCCGCGCCGGTACTGCTCCACCGCGGACAATCGGCGCCCGGCCGCCCCGCACCTACCGTGGGGGAGCAATATCCACACCACTTGGGAAGGGCCGGGATTGTGACTGCTCCCCACGCGTTCTGGCTGGCCGGCCGCGAGGCCACCGGCGAGGAGACCTTCGACGTCACGAACTCCTGGGACGGCCGTCTCGTCGGCACCGTGAGCGTGCCCACCGACGCACAGGTCGAGGAGGCCGTGGCCGCCGCGCACGCCGTCCGAGAGGAGTTCGCGGCGACGCCCGCGCACGTGCGGACCGCCGCCCTCGACCACGTCGCTAAGCGGCTCACCGAGCGCACCGAGGAGATAGCCCAGCTCATCTCCGCCGAGAACGGCAAGCCCATCAAGTGGGCCCGCGGCGAGGTCGGCCGCGCCGTCTCCGTCTTCCGCTGGGCCGCCGAGGAGGCTCGCCGCTTCAACGCCGGCGACGCGCAGCGCCTCGACACCGACGCGGGCGGCACCGGCCGCCTGGCGCTGACCCGCCGCTTCCCGCGCGGCACCGTGCTGGGCATCGCGCCGTTCAACTTCCCGCTGAACCTGAGCGCCCACAAGGTCGCCCCCGCGATCGCCGTCGGTGCGCCGATCATCCTCAAGCCCGCTCCGGCGACCCCGATCTCCTCCCTCGTGCTGGGCGAGATCCTCGCCGAGACGGACCTGCCGGCGGGCTCCTGGAGCGTGCTGCCGGTCCCGAACGACCGCATGCCCGCCCTCGTCCAGGACGAGCGCCTGCCGGTCATCTCCTTCACCGGCTCCGGGCCGGTCGGCTGGTCGATCCTCGACTCCGCCCCCCGCAAGCACGTCACCCTCGAGCTCGGCGGCAACGGTGCGGCCGTCGTCCTGGCCGACTGGTCCTCCGAGGAGGACCTCGACTGGGCCGCACAGCGCATCGCGACGTTCTCGAACTACCAGGGCGGCCAGTCCTGCATCTCGGTGCAGCGCGTCATCGCCGACGCCTCGCTGTACGAGCGCCTCGTGCCCAAGGTCGTGGCCGCCGTCGAGGCGCAGGTCACCGGTGACCCGTCGGACGCCGCGACGGACGTCGGCCCGCTCGTCAGCGAGGACGCCGCCAAGCGCGTGGAGTCCTGGGTGGACGAGGCCGTGGAGAAGGGCGCCGCCCTGCTCACCGGCGGCAAGCGCGACGGCGCGACCTACGCGCCGACCGTGCTCGCCGACGTGCCGGCCGACGTGACCATCGCCTGCGAGGAGGTCTTCGGCCCCGTCCTGACGATCACCAAGGCCGAAGGCGAGGAGGCCGCTTTCGCCGCCGTCAACGACTCGCCGTACGGCCTGCAGGCCGGCGTCTTCACGCACGACCTGCAGACGGCTTTCCGGGCGCACCGTGCCCTGGAGACCGGCGGCGTCATCATCGGCGACGTGCCGTCCTACCGTGCGGACCAGATGCCCTACGGCGGCGCCAAGCAGTCCGGCGTGGGGCGCGAGGGCGTGCGCTACGCGATGGACGACTACACCTACGAGCGCGTGCTCGTCCTGACGGGCCTGGCGCTCTAGCAGGAACTGTCTGCCTGTAGGCACCTGCCCGCAGGAAAGTCCCTTCCGACGGCCGGGGCGCGCTTCGTGCGCGCCCCGGCCGTCGGCGTTTCCGCCTGTGCCTCGCCTGGCTGCGCGCCGGACCGCATGGGGCGCACGGGGCCGGTACTCCATGTGACCGCCCCGTGCGGCGCCCCATGCATGCGACCGCGGATAGCTGCAGCGCCCCATTCCGGGCCCACCTCGCACTCCCTCCTCTGGCCGGATCCTTCCGAACCGTGGCAGTCAGGCCACTCGTTGCCGTCCTCGATCTCCGGAAGTCTGGGGACATCGAAACGGCACGACCGCAAGGAGCGCACAGCCATGACCGCAGCACCCGCCCGCATGCACGCCATCCGCCAGGAGTCCGCCGGCGGCCCCGAGGTGCTGCGCCTGGTCGAGACCGACCGCCCCGTGCCGGGCCCCACCGAGATCCTGGTGCGGGTACGGGCAGCAGGGGTCAACCCGGTCGACTGGAAGACCCGGGCGCGCGGCTTCTACTACACGGGGGACACCCCGCCCTTCGGCCTCGGCTTCGACGTCTCGGGCGTGGTCGAGGCGGTCGGCGACGGCGTGACGCTGTACGCCCCGGGCGACGAGGTCTACGGCATGCCGCGCTTCCCGCACCCGGCGGGTGCCTACGCCGAGTACGTCGCCGCGCCCGCCCGGCACTTCGCCCCCAAGCCGCGAGGGCTCGACCACGTACAGGCTGCCGGTCTGCCCCTCGCCGCGCTCACCGCGTGGCAGGCCGTCGTGGACACCGCCCGCGTCACCGAGGGCCGGCGCGTGCTGATCCACGCGGCGGCGGGCGGCGTGGGCCACCTGGCCGTCCAGATCGCCAAGGCACGGGGCGCGTACGTCATCGGCACGGCCAGCGCCGCCAAGCACGACTTCCTGCGGGGCCTGGGAGCCGATGAACTCATCGACTACCGCGAGCAGGACTTCGCCGAGGAGCTCGGCGACCTCGACGTCGTCGTGGAGTCCATCAGCGGCGACTACCCGGCCCGCTCCCTGCACACCCTCCGCCCCGGCGGCACCCTCGTCTCGCTGCTCCCCCTGACGGAGCCGGTCCTCACCGAGGCGCGTGAGCGCGGTATCCGCGCCGTGCGGATGATGGTCGAGCCCGACCTGGCGGGCCTGCGGGGGATCAGCGAGCTGGTCGAGTCCGGGCAACTGCGCACCGAGATCGCGGCGGTCCTGCCGCTCGCCGAAGCCGGCAAGGCCCACGAGCTCGGCGAGACGGGCCGCACCTCCGGGAAGATCGTGCTCACCGTCGGCGACTGACCGACTGACCGACTGAGTGACTGCCCACGTCACCCGCCCCATGCCGCTGCCCCGTGCAGACCGCATGGCACGCGCGCTGGCTGCAACCGGCCTCCATGCCCGCACAGTGCCGCCCCGTAGCCCCGTAGCCCCGTAGCCGCGTAGCCGCGTAGCCACCGGGCCGCGGACCGCGGGGCTACGGAGCGCACTGCGCCTGCGCCATCCGGAGTGCTTGCTCACCCGCATGGGGCGGCCCGTCGCCGACACCCGCATGGGCCCCTCCCCGTACCCCGCACGGGCCTTCCGCAGCTCCTCGGGCCGGAACGTTGCGCGAGGTCTGGTAGATGCCGGGAGGATCGGGTACATACGGTCCAGTAGTACCGGTCGGTAGCCGACCGGGACGGCCCCGACTGAAGCGGCGAGGTGCCTCATGACCGCACCATCCGTACGACAGGTCTCCGAGCGCGAAGCACGCCAGGTCGCCGAAGCGGCCCGGGAGCAGGACTGGAAGAAGCCGAGCTTCGCCAAGGAACTCTTCCTCGGCCGGTTCCGCCTCGACCTGATCCACCCGCATCCGACGCCCGCCATGGAGGACGTGCGGCGCGGCGAAGAGTTCCTCTCGAAGCTGCGCGACTTCTGCGAGACGCGCATCGACGCCGCCCGGATCGAGCGCGAGGCGAGGATCCCGGACGAGACGGTGAACGGGCTCAAGGAGCTCGGCGCCCTCGGCATGAAGATCGACACCAAGTACGGGGGCCTCGGGCTCACGTCGGTCTACTACAACAAGGCCCTCGCCGTCGTGGGCTCCGTCAGCCCCGCCGTCGGCGCGCTGCTCTCCGCCCACCAGTCCATCGGCGTGCCCCAGCCGCTCAAGCTCTTCGGCACCCAGCAGCAGAAGGAGACCTTCCTGCCGCGGTGCGCCCGCACCGACATCTCGGCGTTCCTGCTCACCGAGCCGGACGTCGGCTCCGACCCCGCGCGCCTCGCGACCTCCGCGGTCCCCGACGGCGACGACTACATCCTCGACGGGGTCAAGCTCTGGACGACCAACGGGGTCGTCGCGGACCTGCTGGTCGTCATGGCGCGCGTCCCCAAGAGCGAAGGCCACAAGGGCGGCATCACGGCCTTCGTCGTCGAGGCCGCGGCGGAGGGCGTCACCGTCGAGCGCCGCAACGCCTTCATGGGCCTGCGGGGCATCGAGAACGGCGTCACCCGCTTCCACCAGGTGCGGGTTCCCGCCGCCAACCGCATCGGCCCGGAGGGCTCGGGGCTCAAGATCGCTCTGACGACGCTCAACACCGGGCGGCTGTCCATTCCCGCCATGTGCGTCGCCGGCGGCAAGTGGGCGCTGAAGATCGCCCGGGAGTGGTCCACGGCGCGCGAGCAGTGGGGCAAGTCCATCGCCGAGCACGAGGCGGTCGGATCGAAGATCGCCTTCATCGCGGCGACCACCTTCGCCCTGGAGGCCGTCCTCGACCTCTCCGGCCAGATGGCCGACGAGAACCGCAACGACATCCGCATCGAGGCCGCCCTCGCCAAGCTGTACGCCAGCGAGATGGCTTGGCTGATGACCGACGAACTCGTGCAGATCCGCGGCGGACGGGGCTACGAGAGCGCCGCCTCGCTCGCCGCACGGGGCGAGCGTGCCGTCCCCGCCGAGCAGATGCTGCGCGACGCGCGCATCAACCGCATCTTCGAGGGCTCCACGGAGATCATGCATCTGCTGATCGCCCGTGAGGCCGTGGACGCCCACCTCTCGGTCGCGGGCGACCTCATCGACCCGGACAAGTCCCTGGGCGACAAAGCCCGCGCAGGGGCCCGCGCAGGGGGCTTCTACGCCCGCTGGCTGCCCAAGCTGGTCACCGGCCCCGGGCAGCTCCCGCGCACCTACGCCGAATTCCACCCCGCGGGCCACCGCGACCTCGCCACCCACCTGCGCTACGTCGAGCGCTCCTCGCGCAAACTCGCCCGCTCCACCTTCTACGCCATGTCGCGCTGGCAGGGCCGCATGGAGACCAAGCAGGGCTTCCTGGGCCGCATCGTCGACATCGGCGCGGAGCTCTTCGCGATGAGCGCGGCGTGCGTCCGTGCGGAGCGGTCGCGCGCCCAGGGCGAGCATGGTGCGGAGGCGTACGAGCTCGCCGACGCCTTCTGCCGGCAGGCCAGGATCCGCACGGAGGAGCTCTTCGGGCGGCTGTGGACGAACACCGACGACCTCGACCGCAAGGTCGTCTCCGGCGTGATGTCCGGGGCGTACGAGTGGCTCGAGGACGGCATCCTCGACCCCAGCGGCGACGGCCCCTGGATCGCGGACGCGACCCCCGGTCCGGCCAAGACGGACAACGTCCACCGCCCCATCCGCTGAGCGCCCCGTCCGACGCCCCGACGCCCCGCGCGCGGCGCCATCGGCCCCGTGCGGCGCCGGCTCTCCGCCTCATGCGGGCCGGCCTTCCGCCCCATGCAGGTAAGCCCCCCGCCCCCGTCCACGCCGCCCCACCGGAGGGGCGGGCGGGGGCTCCCTGTCCGCTCCCCGGGCGGAAGACGCAACAATGAGTCCATGACGGACTCCCTCGCTGACCCGCATCTGCGCTACTCCGCCCCCACCGCCGCGGGCGAACCGCGCGAGATCGTGATCCTCGGTTCCACCGGCTCGATCGGGACCCAGGCCATCGACCTCGTGCTCCGCAACCCCGACAGGTTCCGGGTGACCGGCCTGTCGGCCGCCGGCGGTCGCGTGGGGCTCCTCGCCGAGCAGGCGCGGCAGCTGCGGGTGCGCACCGTCGCCGTCGCCCGGGCGGAGACGGTGCCCGCCCTGCGCGAGGCCTTGGCGGCGCTGTACGGGGCGGAGCCGCTGCCCGAGATCCTGGCGGGGCCCGAGGCGGCCACCGAGCTGGCGCGGAGCGAGTGCCACACCGTCCTGAACGGCATCACCGGATCGATCGGCTTGGCGCCGACCCTGGCCGCCCTTGAGGTCGGCCGGACGCTCGCGCTGGCCAACAAGGAGTCGCTGATCGTCGGCGGCCCGCTGGTCAAGGCGCTCGCCAAGCCCGGCCAGATCATCCCCGTGGACTCCGAGCACGCCGCGCTCTTCCAGGCGCTGCTGGGCGGCACGCGCGCCGAGGTCCGCAAGCTGGTTGTCACGGCCTCGGGCGGGCCCTTCCGGGGCCGTACGAAGGCCGAGCTGGCCTCCGTGACCCGCGAGGACGCCCTCGCGCACCCGACCTGGTCCATGGGGCCGGTGATCACGATCAACTCGGCGACCCTGGTCAACAAGGGCCTGGAGGTCATCGAGGCGCACCTGCTGTACGACATCCCGTTCGAGCGCATCGAGGTCGTCGTCCACCCGCAGTCCTACGTCCACTCGATGGTGGAGTTCGTGGACGGCTCCACGCTGGCCCAGGCCACCCCGCCGGACATGCGCGGCCCCATCGCCATCGGCCTGGGCTGGCCGGAGCGGATCCCGGACGCGGCCCCGGCCTTCGACTGGTCCACGGCCTCCACCTGGGAGTTCTTCCCGCTCGACGAGGAGGCCTTCCCGTCGGTCGCCCTCGCCCGGCACGTCGGCGAGCTCGGGGGCACGGCGCCCGCCGTCTTCAACGCGGCCAACGAGGAGTGCGTCGACGCCTTCCTCGCGGGCGGGCTGCCGTTCAACGGGATTGTCGATACGGTCGCGGAGGTGGTGGCGGAACACGGCACGCCCACCACGGGAACCCGTCTCACCGTCGCGGACGTCTTGGAAGCGGAGGCCTGGGCACGCGCCCGGGCCCGTGAACTGGCAGCGCGGACGGCCCCGGCGGCGGCCCGTACCGCGAAGGCGACCTCGGAGGCCCGCGCATGACGACACTGATGACGGTCCTCGGGATAGTCGTCTTCGTGGTGGGCCTGCTCTTCTCGATCGCCTGGCACGAGCTCGGCCACCTGTCGACCGCGAAGCTCTTCGGCATCCGCGTGCCGCAGTACATGGTCGGCTTCGGGCCGACGATCTTCTCGCGGAAGAAGGGCGAAACCGAGTACGGCATCAAGGCCATCCCGCTCGGCGGCTACATCCGCATGATCGGAATGTTCCCGCCCGGAGCGGACGGAAAGATCTCCGCCCGCTCCACCTCCCCGTGGCGCGGCATGATCGAGGACGCCCGTTCGGCCGCCTTCGAGGAGCTCCAGCCCGGCGACGACTCCCGGCTCTTCTACACGCGCAAGCCGTGGAAGCGCGTCATCGTGATGTTCGCCGGGCCGTTCATGAACCTCGTCCTGGCCGTCGTGATCTTCCTCGGCGTGATGATGTCCTTCGGGATCAACACGCAGACGACGACCGTCTCCACCGTCTCCGACTGCGTCGTCGCGGCCAGCGCCCAGACGGACAAGTGCGGCAAGGGCAATCCGGACTCCCCGGCCAAGGCCGCCGGCCTCAAGCCGCGCGACAAGATCGTGGCGTTCAACGGGCACCGTACGGACGACTGGGCCACGCTCCAGAAGGAGATCCGCAAGACCACCGGCCCCGCCACGGTCACCGTCGAGCGGGACGGCGTCCGCAAGACCCTGAACGCGAACCTGATCTCCAACCAGGTCCAGAAGTACGACGGCAAGGGCGCGCCCATCAAGGGGCAGTACGTGACGGCCGGCTTCCTCGGCTTCGCGCCCGCCACGGGCGTGGTGCCGCAGACCTTCGGCCAGTCCGTCGACCGTATGGGCGACATGGTGCAGTCCGGCGTCGAGTCGCTGATCGCCCTGCCCAGCAAGATCCCCGACCTGTGGAACGCCGCCTTCGACGGCGGCGAGCGCAAGGCGGACTCCCCGATGGGCGTCGTCGGCGCGGCGCGGGTCGGCGGCGAGGTGTTCAACCTCGACATCCCGCCGTCGCAGCAGATCGCCACCATGCTGTTCCTGGTCGCGGGCTTCAACCTCTCGCTGTTCCTGTTCAACATGCTGCCCCTGCTGCCGCTGGACGGCGGGCACATCGCCGGGGCCCTGTGGGAGTCCGTGCGGCGCGCCTTCGCGAAGGTGTTCCGCCGCCCCGACCCCGGTCCGTTCGACGTGGCGAAGCTGATGCCGGTCGCCTATGTGGTGGCGGGAATCTTCATCTGCTTCACTCTTCTCGTCCTCATCGCGGACGTGGTGAATCCGGTTCGGCTCACTTAACGCGTTGTGTGGACAATCGCCCGTTTGTGGCGACCGGCCGCAGTGTGTGGCCGGTCGTCTGCGTTTGAGGGGTCTCCGCGGTGGGATGTGCTTCGAACGGATCGGGTGCCGTAATCTCGAAGCGGAGCCCGCCGATCTCGGGACCTTGATTCACACCTTGGGGTTGCTCGCCACATGACTGCGATTTCGCTTGGAATGCCTTCCGTTCCGATCAAGCTCGCCGACCGCCGGGTCAGCCGCAAGATCCAGGTCGGCTCCGTGGCCGTCGGAGGCGACGCACCCGTCTCGGTGCAGTCGATGACCACGACCAGAACGTCGGACATCGGCGCCACGCTCCAGCAGATCGCGGAGCTGACGGCGTCGGGCTGCCAGATCGTGCGTGTGGCCTGCCCCACGCAGGACGACGCGGATGCGCTGCCGGTCATCGCGAAGAAGTCGCAGATCCCGGTGATCGCGGACATCCACTTCCAGCCGAAGTACGTCTTCGCGGCGATCGACGCCGGCTGCGCGGCGGTCCGGGTGAACCCGGGCAACATCAAGCAGTTCGACGACAAGGTCAAGGAGATCGCCAAGGCGGCCTCAGATGCGGGCACCCCGATCCGTATCGGCGTGAACGCCGGATCGCTGGACCGGCGGCTGCTGCAGAAGTACGGCAAGGCGACGCCCGAGGCGCTGGTGGAGTCCGCGCTGTGGGAGGCCTCGCTCTTCGAGGAGCACGGCTTCCGCGACATCAAGATCTCGGTCAAGCACAACGACCCGGTGGTGATGGTCAACGCGTACCGTCAGCTGGCGGCGCAGTGCGACTACCCGCTGCACCTGGGTGTGACCGAGGCGGGCCCGGCGTTCCAGGGCACGATCAAGTCGGCGGTGGCGTTCGGTGCGCTGCTGTCGGAGGGCATCGGCGACACGATCCGTGTCTCGCTGTCGGCTCCGCCGGCGGAGGAGATCAAGGTCGGGATGCAGATCCTGGAGTCCCTGGGGCTGCGCCAGCGCCGTCTGGAGATCGTCTCGTGCCCGTCCTGCGGTCGTGCGCAGGTGGACGTGTACAAGCTCGCGGATCAGGTCAGTGCGGGTCTGGAGGGCATGGAGGTGCCGTTGCGCGTCGCGGTGATGGGCTGCGTCGTCAACGGTCCGGGTGAGGCCCGTGAGGCCGATCTGGGTGTCGCTTCGGGCAATGGCAAGGGGCAGATCTTCGTCAAGGGCGAGGTCATCAAGACCGTGCCGGAGTCGAAGATCGTGGAGACCCTCATCGAGGAAGCAATGAAGATCGCCGAGCAGATGGAGAAGGACGGCGTCGCCTCCGGCGAGCCCCAGATCAGCATCGCCGGCTGACCCTGCTGCTCCGCGCCCCGCACTCCGCGCTCCGTGCGCCCGGGCACCTCGCAGAGCCCTCAGTGCCCCGCCCCGTCCCGCACGGGGCGGGGCACTGCTGCTTCCCGCCCCGTGCGGCCGCAAGGGGGGTGCGTCCAGGAGGCTGGGAGGTACAGTTCCAAGACCTGTTCCTCCGGCCTCGGGCCCCGCGACGGTGAGGCAAATCCACACGTGCTGACGACGACCACCACGAAGGTCCTGGAGCCCGGCGACATCGAGGCCGCCCTCGGCGTCCTCGACCGCGACCCCGTCGCCAACGCCTTCGTCGCCGCCCGCGTCCAGGTCGCGGGCCTCGACCCCTGGCGGCTCGGCGGCGAGATGTGGGGCTGGTACTCGGGCGGCCGCCTGGAGGCCCTCTGCTACGCCGGCGCCAACCTCGTCCCCATCTGCGCGGGCCCCGAGGCCGTACGGGCCTTCGCCGACCGCGCGCGCCGCGCGGGGCGCCGCTGCTCCTCCATCGTGGGCCCCGCGGAGGCCACGTCCGCGCTCTGGTCGCTCCTTGAGCCCCACTGGGGCCCCGCGCGCGAGGTACGCGCCCACCAGCCCCTCATGGTCACCCGCTCCATGCCCGCCGACATCGAGCCCGACCCCCTCGTCCGCCGCATCCGCAAGGACGAGATGGAAGTGATCATGCCGGCCTGTGTCGCCATGTTCACCGAGGAGGTCGGCGTCTCCCCGCTCGCGGGGGACGGCGGTCTCCTCTACCAGGCCCGCGTCGCCGAGCTCGTGGGCTCCGGCCGCTCCTTCGCCCGCATCGAGGACGGCCGCGTCGTCTTCAAGGCCGAGATCGGCGCCGCGACGCCCCGCGCCTGCCAGATCCAGGGCGTCTGGGTCGCTCCCGAGTACCGCGGACGCGGCCTGTCCGTGACCGGCATGGCGGCCGTCCTGCGCTACGCCCTCGCCGAGGTCTCGCCCGTCGTCAGCCTCTACGTGAACGACTACAACACCGCCGCCCGGGCCGCCTACCGGCGCGTGGGCTTCGAGGAGACCGGCGCGTTCATGAGCGTGCTGTTCTGAGCCGCCGGTCCCCGCGCGCGGGGACCGTGCGGGTAGCCTCCCCGCATGGATGACATCGTGGTCGGGCCGCTCGACCTCGCCGCGCGGGTCGACGACGCGCTGGCCGTGCAGGCGCTGGCCTTCGGGCTCACCGCGGAAGAGGTCGCCGTACGGCGGCACATCGTGCTGCGCCACCTCGCCTCCCGCGGTGCCCGAGCGCTCGGGGCGACCACCCACGGGGGGCGCCTGGTCGGCTTCGTCTACGGGATGCCCAACGACCGCAGCCACTGGTGGTCGGGTGTCGTCGAGCCCTACCTGCGCGCCACGGGCAGCGAAGGCTGGCTCGACGACTCCTTCGTCATCACGGAGCTGCACGTCCACCCCGACTTCCAGAAACGGGGCATCGGCCGGGAACTCATCACCACCATTACCGACAGCGCCGCCGAGCCGCGCTCGATCCTCTCCGCCATCGACACCGAGTCCCCCGCCCGCGGCCTCTACCGCAGGCTCGGCTACCGCGACCTGGCGCGCCCCGTGCACTTCCCCAGCGCACAGAGCCCGTACGTGGTGATGGGGGCCCCGCTGCCGCTGCTGGGGTGAGGCACGGGGCTGCGGGGAGGGGGCGTACGGGCAGTCGGCGCGAGAACTCGTTTCAGCGGAGCGCCGGGCTGCCGCTAATCTCCTGACCATTCCCTACGCCCCGCCAGGAGACCAACGATGGCCCATGTCCAGCGCATGTCCACCACGCTGCTGAAGACACTGCGCGACGACCCGGCCGACGCGGAGACCGCCAGCCACAAGCTGCTGGTCCGCGCCGGGTACGTCCGACGCTCGTCCGCCGGAGTCTGGACCTGGCTGCCGCTCGGCAAGAAGGTGCTGGAGAACGTCTCCCGCGTGGTGCGGGAGGAGATGGACGCCATCGGCGGCCAGGAGGTCCTGCTGCCCGCCCTGCTGCCCAAGGAGCCCTATGAAGCGAGCGGACGCTGGGAGGAGTACGGCGATCTCCTGTTCCGCCTGAAGGACCGCAAGGGAGCCGACTACCTGCTCGGCCCGACGCATGAGGAGATCTTCACCCTCACGGTCAAGGACCAGTGCACGTCCTACAAGGACCTGCCCGTGATCCTCTACCAGATCCAGACCAAGTACCGCGACGAGGCCCGGCCCCGCTCCGGCGTGCTGCGCGGGCGCGAGTTCCAGATGAAGGACTCCTACTCCTTCGACACCACCGACGAGGGGCTCGCCGAGTCCTACCGCCTGCACCGTGAGGCGTACAGGCGCATCTTCGAGCGCCTGGGTCTCGACTACCGCGTCGTCTCCGCCGTCTCGGGCGCCATGGGCGGCTCCGCGTCCGAGGAGTTCCTGGCGCCCGCCGCGGCCGGCGAGGACACCTTCGTGGACTGCCCCCGGTGCGACTACGCCGCCAACACCGAAGCCGTCACTGTGGCCGTGACCCCCTCCGGCCCCGCAGACCACGGGGCCGTCGAGGAGCTGGACACGCCCGACACGCCCACCATCGAGACCCTCGCGGCCCACCTCGGCGTGCCGGCCTCCGCGACGCTGAAGAACCTCCTCGTGAAGGTCGACGGCGAGATCACCGCCGTGGGCGTGCCCGGCGACCGGGAGGTCGACCTCGGCAAGCTGGGGGAGCACCTGGCGCCCGCCGTCGTCGAGCTGGTCACCGCCGAGGACTTCGCGGACCGGCCCGACCTCGTACGCGGCTACGTCGGCCCCCAGGGCCTCAAGCTGCGCTACATCGCCGACCCGCGCGTGGCGCCCGGCACGGCGTGGATCACCGGTGCCAACAAGCCCGGCAAGCACGCCCGCAACGTGGTGTGCGGACGGGACTTCGAGGTGGACCAGTACCTCGACGTCGTCGTGGTCGAGCCGGGCGACCCCTGCCCCCGCTGTGGCGCGGGACTGGAGATCGGCCGGGCGATCGAAATCGGCCACATCTTCCAGCTGGGCCGCAAGTACGCCGACGCCTTCGGACTCGATGTCCTCGGGCAGAACGGCAAGCCGGTCCGCGTCACCATGGGTTCGTACGGCATCGGCGTCTCCCGCGCGGTGGCGGCCCTCGCCGAGCAGACGCACGACGAGTCCGGCCTGTGCTGGCCCCGTGAGGTCGCCCCCGCGGACGTGCACATCGTCGCCGCCGGCAAGGCGGTCCAGATCGAACTCGCCCTGGAACTCGCGGACAAGCTGGGCTCCGCGGGCGTCCGCGTCCTCGTCGACGACCGCACCGGCGTCTCTCCGGGCGTGAAGTTCACCGACGCCGAACTGATCGGCATCCCGGAGATCCTGGTGGTCGGCCGCGGGGCGCCTCAGGGGCTCGTCGAGCTGAAGGACCGACGCACGGGCGCCCGTGAGGAGCTGCCGGTCGCCGAGGCGATCGAGCGGCTGAGCGCGCGCCGCTGACGGCCCGCCAGGGACGGCCGGGGCCCCGTGCCCCGGCCGCATGGGGCGGAGCCGTGGAGCCGCATGGGGCGGAGACGGGAGCCGCATGGGGCGGGGCGCACCCGCACCGCATGGGGCGGTCACGACCTGAACACCGGAAACCCGGACGGCATCCGCGGCGGCCGGCTGCGCATGGGGCGGCCCGTCCGCACGGCATGAGGCGGCGGCCCGTCCGCACCGCACGGGGCCGGGCCCCGTCAGAGCATCCCCGCGAACTCCAGCAGGAGTTCGCCCCGTGCGCGCGCCCCGGAGGCGAGTTCGCGCATGCCCGCCTCCGCCGTGCGGAAGAGGGTCCAGCCGCGCAGCCGGTCGCGGTCGACGTCCAGGGCGTCGGCGAGCTTGGCTACGCGCCGCCGGGCGATGGCCGCGGCACCGGGGGAGGCCATCAGGGTGTCGACCCGGTCGCGTGCGAGCCACGCCAAGTCGTAGGCCCGCTCGCCCACCAGCGGCCTGGGGCCGACGGCCAGCCACGGGGCCCGCTCCCCGGCGAGCACCTTGCCCTGCTGGTAGCGCCCGTGCAGCAAGGACGCCGGCTCTTCGGTGCCGTTGCCGGCACCGGCGTCGGCCGTCAGCGCGTCCCGCAGCTCCAGGGCCTCGTCGACAACGGCTCGCGCGTCGGCCGCCCACGGCTCCTCGCGCTGCTCCCGCATGGTGCCCGCGAGCAGAAGCGTGTGGTCGGCCACCGAAGTAAACGGGTGGTCGTCCGCAGGACGCACCCACAGGCGCTGCAGCGTCGCCGTCGCCTCCAGCACGGCCTTCGCCTCCGCCAAGGACCGAAGGGTCACATCGGCCCGCAGCCGCTCCAGAAGGAGTGCACCCGCCCCGGGCTCCGCCTGGAGCACCCGGACCGCTCCCAGGCCGTTCCAGTGCGTCAGCGCCGCATGTTCCAGTGCGGTGGCTTCGTCCGGCGCTTCCAGCTTCAGTACGGCGCCCGTGCCGTCGGCCCGGCGCGCGAGGATGACGATGCTGCCCCGCCCGCCCGGTCGGTGCACCCGCTCCGGGGTCAGCTCCCAGCGCTCCGCGAACTCGTGCACCTGCTCCGGCAGCGAGGCGAGCCACTGGCGCCCCGCCCCGTCCGCCGGCCCGGAGCCCAGGGTCCGCACCAGCCGCTCCGGTGGTGCGAAGCGGTCGTCGGCGTTGCTCATATCCCTGTGCTGTCCTTTTCGTCCTTGCCGGTCAGGGGCGTTCGGGTGAACCGCCGGGCTTGCCCGGAGCCGTCCGCTCCGTGAGCCCAGGGAAGGCTACGCCGCCACCGCGCCAGCGCACCGCGCGCACTGCCGCCTCACGCAGCCCGCCCGCCGCGTCGAGCCGCAGGTCACCGCGGGAGGCGGCCACGAGATCGGCGTACACGGCCGCGACGCGCGCCTCCAGCTCCGCCGCCAGCCGTACGGCGGCGTCGGCATCCGGGACGGGGAACGGCAGCGCGTACCCGGCGGCCGCCGCCTCGGGCACGCCGCCCAGGTCCCGTACCGCCCGGCTCATCGCGTCCCGCCGGGCGCGGTGCGCGTCGTAGGCCTCCCGCGCCTCCGCCGCCCGCTCCTGCGCCACGCGCGCGCCGACGACCCCGTAGCCGTACACAGCGGCGTGCTCGGCCCCGAGCGCGGCCTGGGCCGCCCGCAGCGCCTGCCGCACGGCGGGGTCCTCGGGCGCCTTGGGGCTCGCCGTCTCCGTCATGCGTCACTCCTGAGCAGGTAGGCGTGGGCCGCGCCCGCGGCGGCCACGGAGGCGAGCAGCCGGGCCAGTTCGGGCGGGGCGGAGCCGAGGGCCTTGGTGCGGCTGTCCGCGGTGCGCCGTTCGGCGTCGGCCAGTGCGGCCAGGGCCCCCTTCTCGTCGCCCGGAACGCGGTCCGGAACGCCGTCCGTATGTGCGGAAGCGGACGCGCCTGAGGCGGACGCCCCCGGAGCGGCAGAAGACGACGATTCGGAGGATGACGACTCAGGTGAACCGGACGCCTTGGGCCCCTCGGACGCCTCGGATGACTCAGGCGACTCAGGCGACTCGGACGGCTCGGACGTCGTCCCGGAGGAGACCGAAGGGGCTGAAGAGGCCGCAGAGGCCGAGCCGTCCAGAGGACCGGACGCAGCCGGGGCCGTCCCCCCGCGCGGCGCGCCCGACGCCCCCCGCGACGCGCCGAAAGCCTCCGCATGGCGCGCCACTTCCTCCCGCAGCGGCCGCAGCCGCTCCGCGAGCGCCCCGTGCGCCGCGATCGTGGCGTCGTAGCGCGCGAGCAGCTGCGCGGAGTCGCGCCCCGCGGCGGCGCGCAGGCGCTCCGCCGCGGAAGGGCCGGAGGACGCCCCGGAGGCGCCCGAACAGCCGGTGAGCAGGGCCCCGGCGCCGGCGCTCAGCAGAACTGCGGCGCCCCCTGCCAGTACCCTGCGTCGGTGCGGGCCGGCCGGGCCCCGCGTCGTCGTTGTGAACGCCACGATCCTCTTTCCGCCGGTCCGGTCATGATCACCGCACGTGAGCGTACCGGCGCGCAACCCGGCGGCCGCGGACGAGGCACCGAATCGTCAGTCGGCTGCCGGAACAGATAGGCTTTGACCTGACACGCGACTTTCCCACAACAGCACACGCGGCCGAGGAGTCACCCGGATGAGCACCACCCAGAGCGAGCGGCTGCGCGAGCTGCTGGCCCCTCTCGTGAGCGCGAGGGAGCTGGATCTGGAAGAGATCGAGGTGACCACGGCGGGCAAGCGGCGTGTGCTGCGCATCGTGGTGGACTCCGATGCGGGCGTCGAGCTGGACGAGTGCGCGGAAGTCAGCCGCGCCGTCTCCGAGAAGCTCGACGAGACGGACGCCATGGGCGGCGCCCCGTACGTCCTGGAAGTCACCTCCCCCGGCGCCGACCGCCCCCTCACCGAGCACCGGCACTATGTGCGTGCCACCGGCCGTCTGATCAAGGCGCAGCTCACCGAGGGCGGCGAGCTCGTGGCGCGCATCGTCGCCGTGGACGACGAGGGGCTGGACCTGGAGGTCCCCGGGCTCAAGGGCCGCAAGCCCACCTCCCGGCGACTGGCCTTCGGCGAGATCGCCAAGGCCCGCGTGGAGATCGAGTTCAACCGCAAGGCCGCGGAGAAGACCGCAGGCGCGGCGGCAGAGGCCGCCGACGTAACCGACGAGAGCCAAGAGGAGGCGTAGCCGTGGACATCGACATGAGTGCCCTGCGGGGTCTGGTGCGAGAGAAGGAGATCTCCTTCGACCTGCTGGTCGAGGCGATCGAGTCGGCCCTCCTCATCGCCTACCACCGCACCGAGGGGAGCCGCCGCCGCGCCCGCGTGGAGCTGGACCGCGGCACCGGTCACGTGACGGTGTGGGCCAAGGAGGACCCGCAGGACCTGGAGGAGGGCGAGGAGCCCCGCGAGTTCGACGACACGCCTTCCGGCTTCGGCCGGATCGCCGCGACCACCGCCAAGCAGGTCATCCTCCAGCGTCTGCGCGACGCCGAGGACGAGATCACTTTCGGTGAGTTCGCGGGCCGTGAGGGCGACGTCGTCGCGGGCATCGTCCAGCAGGGCAAGGACCCGAAGAACGTCCTCGTGGACATCGGCAAGCTGGAGGCCATCCTGCCGGTGCAGGAGCAGGTCCCCGGCGAGGAGTACAAGCACGGCACGCGCCTGCGCACGTACGTCGTACGGGTGGCGAAGGGCGTGCGCGGTCCGTCCGTCACGCTCTCGCGCACCCACCCGAATCTGGTCAAGAAGCTCTTCGCCCTCGAGGTGCCGGAGATCGCGGACGGCTCGGTGGAGATCGCCGCCATCGCCCGTGAGGCCGGCCACCGCACGAAGATCGCCGTCCGCTCCACGCGCTCGGGCCTCAACGCCAAGGGCGCCTGCATCGGCCCCATGGGCGGCCGGGTCCGCAACGTCATGGCTGAGCTGCACGGCGAGAAGATCGACATCGTCGACTGGTCGGACGACCCCGCCGAGCTGGTGGCGCACGCGCTGTCCCCCGCGCGGGTGAGCAAGGTCGAGGTCGTGGACCTCGCCGCGCGCTCCGCCCGGGTGACCGTGCCGGACTACCAGCTGTCGCTGGCCATCGGCAAGGAGGGGCAGAACGCCCGCCTGGCCGCGCGGCTCACCGGGTGGCGAATCGACATCCGCCCGGACACCGAGCAGCCCGACCGGGAATCCGGCCGAGCCTGATCACGTTCACGATGCCGGGGCCCGTCTGTGCGGGCCCCGGCATCGTGGCCGAAACGCATACGTGCCCGATCACTGCCCCCCAGGGGTGGGGTGGGCGCGGGGAGGTAGACTGAAGAGTGTCTGGCCGGACGCATGCCCGCGCATGCCCTGAGCGAACCTGTGTGGGATGCCGGGAGCGAGCGGCCAAGGGCGATCTGCTGCGGATCGTGATGATCGAGGGCGCCTGCGTCCCCGACCCTCGCGGTACGCTGCCCGGCCGGGGTGCCTCCGTGCACCCCACACTGGTCTGTCTCGACCTGGCGGTCCGCCGCCGGGCGTTTCCCAGGGCCTTCAAAAGCCCGGGGCCGCTCGATACGGCGGAGCTCCGCCGGTACATCGAACAGATCGAACCGCAGTAGTTCGGCCCCGCGTCCGCGGGGTATGGCCCCACTGTAAGAAGCACGGCACGGGTAACCGTGCGGTCAGGTACCTCGCGAGTTGGAAGTAGGTCGAGATTGCGATGAGCACTCGATGAGTACGCGATGAGTACGCCCATGAAGTAGCGACGGTCCGGTGGACACCCCGGACCTAGAAGGAGCGAAGTGGCTAAGGTCCGGGTATACGAACTCGCCAAGGAGTTCGGAGTGGAGAGCAAGGTCGTCATGGCCAAGCTCCAAGAACTTGGTGAATTCGTCCGTTCGGCGTCCTCGACGATCGAGGCGCCGGTTGTCCGCAAACTGACTGACGCACTGCAGGGACCCGGCGGCGCCGGCAAGCCCGGTGCGAAGCCTGCGGCGCCGCGCAAGTCCGCGGCCCCCAAGCCGGGTGCCCCCACTCCGGGTGCGCCCCGCCCCGCCGCCCCCAAGCCGGCGGAGGCAGCTGCCCCCAAGCCGTCCCAGGCCGCGCCGACGCCCGGCCCGCGCCCGGGCCCGAAGCCCGCTCCGGCGGCTCCGGCCAAGCCCGCCCCGGTCACCCCGGTGCCCGCCGCGGAGTTCTCCGCGCCGGCCACGGAGCGCCCGGCCGAGCGTCCGGCTGCCGAGCGTCCGGCCGCGCCGCGCCCCGGCGCGACGCCCGGTCCGCGTCCCGGCGGCGCCCGCCCCGGTCCCGCCGGCCAGCGTGACGGCGGCCGCCCCGAGCGCGCCCCGCGTCCCGGTGGTGCGGGCGAGCGTGCCCCGCGTCCCGGTGGCGCCCGTCCGGCCGGTCCCCGTCCGGGCAACAACCCCTTCACCTCCGGTGGCTCCACGGGCATGGCCCGTCCGCAGGCCCCCCGTCCCGGTGGCGCCCCGCGTCCCGGTGGCCAGGGTGCCCCGGGCGCTCCGCGTCCGCAGGGCGGTCCCGGCGGTGCTCCCCGTCCGCAGGGTCCGGGCGGCGCCCGTCCGACCCCGGGCGGCATGCCCCGTCCGCAGGGTGCCCCCGGTGGCGCCCCGCGTCCCGGTGGTGCTCCCTCCGGCAACCGCCCGAACCCGGGCATGATGCCGCAGCGTCCGGCTGCCGGCCCGCGTCCGGGCCCCGGCGGCGGCGGTCGCGGTCCCGGCGGCGGCGCGGGTCGTCCCGGCGGCGGTGCCGGTCGTCCGGGCTTCGCCGGTCGTCCGGCCGGTCCCGGCGGCGGCGGTCGTCCCGGTGGTGGCGGCGGCTTCGCCGGTCGCCCCGGTGGCGGTGGCCCCGGCGGCGGTGGCGGCGGCTTCGGTGGCGGTCGTCCCGGCTTCGGTGGCCGTCCCGGCGGTCCGGGTGCCCGTGGCGGCACGCAGGGCGCCTTCGGCCGTCCCGGCGGTCCGGCGCGCCGTGGCCGCAAGTCCAAGCGTCAGCGGCGCCAGGAGTACGAGGCCATGCAGGCCCCGTCCGTGGGCGGCGTGATGCTGCCCCGCGGCGCCGGCGAGACCATTCGCCTGTCGCGCGGTGCCTCCCTCACCGACTTCGCGGAGAAGATCGGTGCCAACCCGGCGTCGCTCGTCGCCGTGATGATGAACCTCGGCGAGATGGTCACGGCCACGCAGTCCGTCTCGGACGAGACGCTGCAGCTCCTCGGCGGCGAGATGAACTACACCGTTCAGATCGTCAGCCCCGAGGAGGAGGACCGCGAGCTGCTCGAGTCCTTCGACATCGAGTTCGGTGAGAACGAGGGCGGCGAGGAGATGCTCGTCGCGCGTCCGCCGGTCGTGACCGTCATGGGTCACGTCGACCACGGTAAGACGCGACTCCTCGACGCGATCCGCAAGACCAACGTGGTCGCGGGCGAGGCCGGTGGCATCACCCAGCACATCGGTGCCTACCAGGTCTCCACCGACGTCAACGACGAAGAGCGCAAGATCACCTTCATCGACACCCCGGGTCACGAGGCGTTCACCGCCATGCGTGCCCGTGGTGCCAAGTCGACCGACATCGCGATCCTCGTGGTGGCGGCCAACGACGGTGTCATGCCGCAGACGATCGAGGCCCTGAACCACGCCAAGGCGGCCGACGTGCCGATCGTGGTCGCGGTCAACAAGATCGACGTCGAGGGCGCCGACCCGACCAAGGTGCGCGGTCAGCTCACCGAGTTCGGTCTGGTGGCCGAGGAGTACGGCGGCGACACGATGTTCGTCGACATCTCCGCCAAGCAGGGTCTGAACATCGACAAGCTGCTCGAGGCCGTCGTCCTCACCGCCGACGCCGCGCTCGACCTGCGCGCCAACGCGGAGCAGGACGCGCAGGGCATCGCGATCGAGGCCCACCTCGACCGTGGCCGCGGCGCCGTGGCCACCGTGCTCGTCCAGCGCGGTACCCTCCGCGTCGGTGACACGATGGTCGCCGGTGACGCCTACGGTCGTGTCCGCGCCATGCTCGACGACAAGGGCCAGAACGTCGAGGAAGCGGGTCCGTCGACCCCCGTCCTCGTCCTCGGTCTGACCAACGTCCCGGGCGCCGGCGACAACTTCCTCGTCGTCGACGAGGACCGCACGGCCCGCCAGATCGCCGAGAAGCGCGCTGCGCGCGAGCGCAACGCCGCCTTCGCCAAGCGCACCCGCCGGGTGTCCCTCGAGGACCTCGACAAGGTGCTCAAGGCCGGTCTGGTCCAGGACCTCAACATCATCATCAAGGGTGACGCGTCCGGTTCGGTGGAGGCTCTCGAGTCCTCGCTGCTCCAGCTCGACGTCGGCGAAGAGGTTGAGATCCGGATCCTGCACCGCGGTGTGGGTGCGGTCACCGAGTCGGACATCAACCTGGCGACCGGCTCCGACGCCATCGTCATCGGCTTCAACGTCCGCGCCGAGGGCCGTGCCACGCAGATGGCCGAGCGCGAGGGCGTCGACGTCCGGTACTACTCGGTCATCTACCAGGCGATCGAGGAGATCGAGGCGGCCCTCAAGGGCATGCTGAAGCCGGAGTACGAAGAGGTCGAGCTGGGTACGGCGGAGATCCGCGAGATCTTCCGCTCGTCCAAGCTGGGCAACATCGCGGGTGTCCTCATCCGCTCCGGCGAGGTCAAGCGCAACACCAAGGCGCGCCTCATCCGCGACGGCAAGGTCATCGCGGAGGAGCTCAACATCGTCGGTCTGCGTCGCTTCAAGGACGACGTCACCGAGATCCGCGAGGGCTTCGAGGGCGGTATCAACCTCGGAAACTTCAACGACATCAAGATCGACGACGTCATCGCGACGTACGAGATGCGCGAGAAGCCGCGCGGCTGAATCGCATAGCTCAACCCCGGGGCCGGTCGGCGGAGCATATTCCGTCGATCGGCCCCGGCCGTTGCGTGTACGGTTCGAAGAGCCCTACACCACAGCTGGACCTCACGCCTCCCGGGTGGGCTTCACCCGTTACGCATGTATGCAGGGACTCTGTCCTTCGACCTCCTCCTCGGCGACGTACGGTCGCTGAAGGAGAAGCGCTCCGTCGTCCGCCCGATCGTCGCCGAGCTGCACCGCAAGTACGCGGTGAGCGTGGCGGAGGTCGGCGACCAGGACCTCTACCGCCGGGCGACCATCGGCCTGGCGGCGGTCTCCGGGGACGCGGGGCACCTCACCGACCTACTGGACCGCTGCGAGCGCTGGGTCGCCGCACGTCCCGAAGTGGAGCTGCTCTCGGTCAGGCGGCGGTTCCACGGCGACCACGACGACTGAGCGCGTCACCGGCGCCACAAGCACAATGGACAAGAAGAAGGAGACGGACCAGTGGCCGACAACGCGCGTGCGAAAAGGCTGGCGGACCTCATCCGCGAGGTGATCGCCCAGAAGCTGCAGCGCGGAATCAAGGACCCGCGGCTCGGCTCGCATGTGACCATCACGGACACCCGGGTCACCGGCGACCTGCGGGAGGCTACGGTCTTCTACACGGTCTACGGCGATGACGAGGACCGCGCCAGCGCGGCCGCGGGCCTGGAGAGCGCCAAGGGCATCCTGCGCTCGGAGGTCGGCCGCGCGGCCGGCATCAAGTTCACGCCGACCCTGACGTTCGTGGCCGACGCCCTGCCGGAGAACGCCCGCACCATCGAGGACCTCCTCGACCGGGCCCGTGCCTCCGACGCCGCGGTGCGCGCGGCGTCCTCGGACGCGGCGTACGCGGGCGAGGCCGACCCGTACCGCAAGCCGGGCGAGGACGAGGACGACAAGGACGCTGCCGGCGAATGAAGCACAAGGAGACCCCGCCGGACGGCCTCGTCATCGTCGACAAGCCGGCCGGCTTCACCTCGCACGACGTCGTCGCGAAGATGCGCGGCATCGCGCGGACGCGCCGCGTGGGGCACGCGGGGACGCTCGACCCCATGGCGACGGGCGTCCTCGTCCTCGGCATCGAGCGGGCGACGAAGCTTCTCGGCCACCTCGCGCTGACCGAGAAGGAGTACGTCGCGACGATCCGCCTGGGGCAGAACACCGTCACGGACGACGCGGAGGGCGACATCACGTCCTCGGCCGACGCCTCCGCGGTCACCCGTGAGGCGATCGACGCGGGCGTGGCCAAGCTCACCGGCGCGATCATGCAGGTGCCGTCGAAGGTCAGCGCGATCAAGATCGACGGCAAGCGGTCGTACAAGCGGGCGCGCGAGGGCGAGGACTTCGAGATCCCGGCCCGGCCGGTCACCGTCTCGTCGTTCGCCGTCCACGCCGTGACCCCCGCGGAGGCCGCGGACGGCACCCCGGTGCAGGACCTGCTGGTCTCCGTCGTCTGCTCCTCCGGGACGTACGTGCGCGCCCTCGCGCGCGACCTGGGCGCCGACACGGGCGTGGGGGGCCACCTCACCGCCCTGCGGCGGACCCGCGTCGGCCCGTACGGGCTGGGCGAGGCCCGCACGCTGGACCAGCTCCAGGAGGAGCTGACGATCATGCCGGTCGCCGAGGCGGCCGCTGCGGCCTTCCAGCGCTGGGACGTCACGGAGGAGCAGGCGCGCCTGCTCGCCAACGGCGTACGGGTACGGGTGCCGCTCTTCGACACCACGGGGCCGATCGCGGCCTTCGGTCCGGACGGGCGCTTCCTGCTCCTGCTGGAGAACCAGGGCGGCCGGGCGAAGAGTCTGGCGGCCTTCGGCTAGAAGCCGGTCCGGAGGGGGCACGGCCGGCGCCTCGGCGCGGGGCCGTGCCCCCGAACCGTGGCATCGCCATACCTGCGGAGTGTGACGGCCATGCCTGCGGGGTGTGACGGCGTCGTGCGCCTCCGGATGCGGTGGCGCCGTGCCTCCAGGGGCACGCCGCGCGCATATGCCCCACCACCGTGGGGCGGGGAGCCGTCATCCGTCGCTCCCCGCCCCACGATCCCCCTCCTCCCGGTCGTCTATCCACACCGCTCCCACAATTCACTCCATTGGGCAGGCGCTCGGAGTGAACAGCGGGTGCGGAAGGGGGCGCGTTCCTGCGACGACCTGGTCCTGCCGATCATCCGCTGCCTACCGTCGGGGTAAGTGCACGGCGGGGAGGTTCGGCGGATGAGCGGTCGGCGGACCGATGTGGACGAGTTCCTGGTGCGCATCAGAGACCTCGCCGGGAGGCCGCGCGGTACGGGCTTCATCGCCGACGACCGCGGCACGATGATCACCAGCCATGAGGCCGTCGACGGCCTGGCGCGCCTGGTGCTGCTGGCCCCCGGCGACCGTACGTGCCTGGTGGGCGCCGAAGCGGTGACGCCCCTTCCGGGCTGCGACCTGGCACTGGTGCGCACCGAGGGCCTCGGCGTGGCCCCCCTGCCCGTCGCCGCCGAGGAGCGCATCGAGGACGGGGCGAGCGTCCGGCTGAGGGCGGGCCACTGGCAGCGCGCCCAGATCATCGGCGAGGCCCTCGTCACCTACACGGCCACGGACCGCTTCCACCTGCTCGACGCCGCCGTGGAGCTCTCCCTGGGCGAGCGAGACGGCCTGCGGCTCGGCGAGGAGGCCACCGGCGGCCCGGTCATCGACGCCCGTGCGGGGACAGTCGTCGCCGTCCTCGGTACCGCGCTCCATGCGGAGCGCCGCTCCGGAGGTTTCGCGATCCCGCTCCGTGCGGCGGCCGCGGCCTCCCCGGACGGCTCCCTGGCGGCCCTCCTGGAGCGCAACGCGGCCACCGTCCCCGCCTTCGGGCCCGACCTCAACCTCGCGGGCGCCCTCCAGCTGACGGCGACCTCCCTCGGCCCGATCATCACGGCGCGCGACTGGCGCGACCCCGTGGAGCGGCCGGAGATCGCCAGGGAGTTCACGCGCTTCCTGGATCCGGACGAGGAGCCCGCCGACCGCGCGGACGCCGACGCCGATGCCCCGGGGGACGCCGGCGAACGCATGCCGGAGGACGCCGACCGTCAGCCCGCCCCTGAACCGCCGCCCGACGGCCCCGCCCCGGAAGCCGGCCCCGCCCCGGGCGGGACGGGGGCCCCGGGCGTGCTGGTGGTGACCGTCCCGGCACGCGCCTGGCGCGGCACACCCGGCGGCGGCCCGGGCGGGCGCTGGATCGGTGATCTGCCCGGGGCGCACCATCCCGCCGATCCGCCGGAACCCGGTGGGTCGGCCCCTCCGGATCCGTACGACCTGGAGGAGCCGGACGGAGGATGTGGCCCGTCCGCCCCGGACGGCGCGGCAAAGGGCCCTGCCGCCGCCGTTCTCGGCCTCGTGGGAGGCCCCGGGACAGGACGCACGACGGAGCTCCTCTCGCTCGCCTCCCGGCGCGCACGGGGCCCCGAACCGGCCCCCACCCTCTGGCTGCGCGGCGCCGACCTGGAGGAGGGCGACAGCAGCCTGCGGGACGCGATCGCGCGAGCCCTCGCGGATGCCGCCCGGATCGTCACCGCCTCCGCCGGGGCGGCCGGCACGGTGGGCGACCCGGCCGAGGCCACTCCGGAGGCCGTGGCCGCGCTGGGGCACCGCGTGGGGCGGCCCCTCCTCGTCGTCCTCGACGGCCCCGAGGAGGTCCCCCCGGTCCTCGCCCACGCCCTGCCGGCCTGGACCGCGGCGACCGCCGCGTGGCTGGAGGAGACGTCCGCCCGGCTCGTCGTCGCCTGCCGCCCGGAGCACTGGGAGACGGCGGGTGACCTCTTCCCGCGCACGGCGCTGCACGTGTCCACTTCCTCGGCCACTCCGCGCAGCCTGCCGCCGTGCGTCAGCCTGACCGACCTGGGCCCCCAGCAGGCCGAGCGGGCCCGCGCCCTCTTCGGCATTCCGCCGGACGCCATCCACCAGGGGGACGCCGCCCACCCGCTCGCCCTCCGCCTGCTCTCCGAAGTGCGCGCCGCGCTCCCGGACGGCACCGCGCCGGGCGGCCGCACGGGCGAGGACGGGGCCCGGCCCCCCGACCGCTGGGACATCTTCTCCGCCTACCTGGACCTGGTCTGCCTGCGCATCGCCGTCCGGCTGGCGGCCGGGCGCCGCCCCGCGCTGCGCGGCACGGCGGTGCGCAGGCTCGCCGCACGCGTGGCCGGGCAGGTGCACGAGGCGGCCCGGAGGTGCCTCGGCCCCGGGCAGGGCGAGCTGGAGCGCGAAGCCTTCGAAGAGCTCTTCCCCTGGCGCAACGGCTGGGCCTCCGCCGTCCTCACCGAGGGCCTGCTCGTCCCGGCCGGCACCGGCTACCGCTTCGCGCACGAGGAGTTCGCCGACTGGCTGCAGGGCGCCCACCTCGACCTCGACGCCGCCCTGCACACCCTCGTCCACCGCTGGTACGAGCCCGAGGGCGGCTCCGGAGAGCACGACGCCCTGCCGTCGCGGCCGGGCGGGGGGCCCGCCCTGGAGGGCCACGTGCCGCCGCCCCCCGGATCGAGCCGCGCACCACGCTCGACGGCCGCGCGCCGCCGCAGCCGCCGCGCCGCCCGCCAGCGGGCCCGCAGGCCGCTGCCGGTGCCCCGCCACCGCATCGGCCCCGTGCTCCAGGCCCTGCTCCTCCTGGCACGCCGCTCCGGCCCGGACGCGCTCGCGCGCCGCCTGGGCGCCCTGGTCGACGCGGTCGCCGCGCTCCCTCCCTCCGACCGGACGGACGGTACGGACGACGAGCGCCGCCCCGTGCTGCCCGACCCCGCCTGGTGGGCGGCGCACCTCCTGGGGGAGACCCTCCTGCGCGTACCGGACGCCACCCCCTACCTGGGCGCCCTCCGGTTCCTCGCCGAGCGCCTCACGGCCCGCTCCCTGGCCCTGGGCGGCTTCGACAGCGGGGCGACGGGCTCCCTGGGCGGCCTGGCCGAATTCGGGCCCTGGTTCTGGCTCCGGCTGCCCCTCGGGCTCGCCGAGCGGCTGGACCTGCTGCGCCTGCTGCTCCCCGCCGACGCGCCGCCCCCCGGCCAGACCCCGTACCAGGCCCAGGCCCTGGAGAGCTCCTCCCCGGGCCCGGAGCAGTCCCGTCAGGCGCCCCAGCCGCCGCACACCGACCGCTTCCTGCCCGCCGTCATGACCGTCCTCGCCGAGGAGCCCTGCGCCGCGCAGGCCCTGCTGTGCCGCTGGTTCTCCGACGAGCGCCCCCTGCAGGCCGCCCCGTACGGCGATCACCTGAGGCTCACGGTCTCCACCGCCGCCCAGGTCCTGCTCCACACCCACCGGCACCGTGCGGTCGACGACCTCGCCGAAGCGCTCGTGGACGCCGCGCACCCGCGCGCCGACGAGCTCCTGGCCGCGCTCGCCGAGGACGAGCCGTCCGCCATCTGCCGGGCCGTGGACCGGTGGGCCCACGACGACCGCATCGAGCGGCACGTGGCGGCCGCCGCGTACGCCCTCAAGGCCGCCCGGCACGTCACCACGGCCGCCGACCGCGAGCTGCTGCGCTACTCGGCGCTCGCCCTGCTGGCCCGCCCCGCGGAGGGCGCCCTGCACGGCACCGCGCTGGCCCTCCTCGTCCGCGACCGGGAGACGCGCGCCAAGCACCTCCAGCGGGCCCTCGCCCTCTTCGCCGCCTGCGACCCGCACCTGCCGGCCGGCGCCCTGGCCCCCGCCCTGACCACTCATCCTGAACCGGTCCTCGCGGCGTACCGCGCGCGGCTGTACGTACGCGGTGACGGGCCCGGGGACGTCCTGCGCACCCTCGCCGAGGTCACCACGCCCGCCCTCGCCCGGCGGGCCGCGGCCCTCGTCCAGGAGTACGTCGAGCACCACCCCGAGGGCGCCGGGCTCGCCGCGGCCTTCGTCGACCGCCGGCTGGAGGAGGGCCCCTCGGCCCGCTCCGTCCTCTTCCCGCTCGTCGTGCACCTGCTCAGCAGCCGTCCGCCCCAGGTGCGCCGTGCCCTGGCCCCGGTCCTGGCGTTCCCGGGTACGCCGCTCTCGCGTCCGCTGCGCCAGGAGCTGCTGGAGGTGCTGCTGGAGCGCGAGCAGTACGGGCCCTTCGAGCGCGACGTCACCGTCCTGGACGCCCTGCTGCGCGCCGTGGCGGCGGGCGCGGGGGAGCGCACCGAGGCGCGCACCAGGGACCTCGTGCACCGCACCGGTCTGCTCATGGCCCGCAGCCCCGAGGGGGCGGCGTGCTTCGACCGCCGCATGGTGCAGCTGTCGCGGGAGATCCCCGTCTTCGGGGAGCAGGTGCTCCGCTGGCTGCGCTCCGCGCCCGCGCAGTGGGCCGTCGTGGTCGGCCCGCGAGCGCGTATCAAGCTCACCGCCTGGGCCGGGCCGGACGGCCCCGTGGGCGCAGCGGACCCGTCGGGAGCGGCCGGCTCCCCTGACCTGACAGTCAGTGGACCGGCCGATGCGGGGCGCCGAGAACCGGCATGGCACTCTTAGTCCTGCGTAATCGACAGACAAAAGTTCGGGTTCGGGCGAGGAGCGGGCACAGTGCAGCGCTGGCGTGGCTTGGAGGACATCCCCCAGGACTGGGGGCGCAGCGTCGTCACCATCGGCTCGTACGACGGTGTGCACCGCGGGCACCAGCTGATCATCGGGCGGGCCGTGGAGCGGGCGCGCGAGCTCGGGGTGCCTTCGGTCGTGGTGACTTTCGACCCGCACCCGAGCGAGGTCGTGCGGCCGGGCAGCCACCCACCGCTGCTGGCGCCGCACCACCGGCGCGCGGAGCTCATGACCGAGCTGGGCGTCGACGCCGTGCTCATCCTGCCCTTCACGGCGGAGTTCTCGAAGCTCTCGCCGGCCGACTTCGTGGTGAAGGTGCTCGTCGACAAGCTGCACGCCAAGCTCGTCGTGGAGGGCCCCAACTTCCGCTTCGGGCACCGTGCCGCGGGCACCGTCGACTTCCTGGCGGAGCTCGGCGCCACGTACGACTACGGCGTCGAGGTCGTCGACCTGTTCGTGAGCGGTGAGGCGGGCGGCGGGCAGCCGTTCTCCTCCACGCTGACCCGGCGCCTGGTCGCCGAGGGCGACGTCGCGGGCGCGATGGAGATCCTCGGCCGCCCGCACCGCGTCGAGGGCGTCGTGGTCCGCGGCGCGCAGCGCGGCCGCGAACTCGGGTACCCCACGGCCAACGTGGAGACCCTGCCGCACACCGCGATCCCCGCCGACGGCGTCTACGCCGGCTGGCTGACCGTCGGCGGCGAGTCGATGCCCGCGGCCATCTCCGTCGGCACGAACGTGCAGTTCGACGCGACGGAGCGCACCGTCGAGGCGTACGCCATCGACCGGACCGACCTCGATCTCTACGGGCTCCACGCCGCGGTGGACTTCCTCGCGTACCTGCGCGGCATGGAGAAGTTCGAGTCCATCGAGGCGCTGCTGCTGTGCATGGCGGGCGACGTGAAGCGGGCGCGGGACCTGGTGACCGCACACGAGAAGACGGCCGCCTGACGGCTGCCGCGGCTTCGGACGTACGCGAAGGGGGCCCCATGCGGCGATCGCCGCATGGGGCCCCCTTTACGCGTGCCCTGGTGACGGGGCGCCGGGCGCCCCGTGCGCGCTACTGCTGCGGGTAGCCGTAGCCACCCGGCTGTCCGGGGTGGCCCTGCTGTCCGGGCGGGGCGTACGGGCCCGGCTGCTGCGGCTGTGCGCCGCCGTACGGGCCCTGCGGGGCGGCGTACGGGTGGTACGGCGAGGGAGCCTGCTGACCGGGCTGCTGGGTCTGCTCGGGGGCGTACTGGGCGGGCATCGGCGCGGCCGGGGCCGCCTGCTGCGGCTGCTGCTGCGGTGCCGGCTCTCCGCCCCATACGCCGCGCTGCTGCTGGGCCCGGGTGAAGTCCTCCGCCACCATGGCCGAGAGGTTGAAGTAGGCCTCGCGGGTCTTCGGCCGCATCATCTCCAGGTCGACCTCGGCGCCGGTCGCCAGGTGCTCGTCGAACGGGACGACGACCACGCCGCGGCAGCGCTGCTCGAAGTGGGACACGATGTCCTCGACCTTGATCATCTTTCCGGTCTCGCGGACCCCCGAGATGACGGTGACGCTGCGGGAGACGAGCTCGGCGTAGCCGTGCGCATGGAGCCAGTCGAGCGTGGTGCTGGCGCTGCTCGCACCGTCGACGGACGGCGTCGACACGATGATCAGCTGGTCGGCGAGGTCGAGGACGCCGCGCATGGCGCTGTAGAGCAGACCGGTGCCCGAGTCCGTGAGGATGACCGGGTACTGGCGGCCGAGCAGGTCTATCGCACGCCGGTAGTCCTCGTCGTTGAAGGTCGTGGAGACCGCCGGGTCCACGTCGTTGGCGATGATCTCCAGTCCGGAGGGGGCCTGCGAGGTGTACCGGCGGATGTCCATGTAGCTGTGCAGACTCGGGATCGCCGACACGAGGTCACGGATCGTCGCGCCCGTCTCGCGCCGCACGCGGCGGCCCAGCGTGCCCGCGTCGGGGTTGGCGTCGATCGCGAGGATCTTGTCCTGGCGCTCGCTGGCGAGCGTCGCACCGAGGGCGGTGGTCGTGGTCGTCTTGCCGACGCCGCCCTTGAGGCTGATGACGGCGATCCGGTAGCAGGAGAGGACGGGCGTACGGATCAGCTCCAGCTTGCGCTGCCGCTCCGCCTCCTCCTTCTTGCCCCCGAACTTGAACCGCGGACTGGCGATCTGCTTCTTCGGCTTCGGCTTGTTGCGCAGCAGCCGCTCCGAGGACAGCTCCATGGAAGCGGTGAACCCCAGAGGGGCCCCGTGCACGGACCGCTGCCGCTGCTCCGGCGTCACCGTGGGCCAGCCGCCGGCGCGCGGGTCGGCGGGCACCCCGCCCTGCCCGCCGTCCCCGGTGGGCGGCAGGGCGCCGTCGGAGTACGGGGAGGGGGCGTACGGGTACGGGGCGGGGGCAGGGGCGGGTGCCGCAGCCGCCTCATGCGCGCCCGTGGGGCCCGGCTGGGCCTGCACTGCCGGCGGCAGCGCGGGAGAGCCGTCGAAGGGGCTCTGGGCGTGCGGGGGTTGCTGCGGGTCGGCCTGGGGTGCGGGGGCCGGTGCCGGGGCCTGCTGGGGGTCGGGGTGCGGGAGGCCGTCGAAGGCCGGCGGCACCGGGGCCCCGTGCAGCTCGGGACGCGGAGCACCGTCGAGCGCAGGAGGCACGGGCGCGTGGGGCGCGGGGACCTCCGGGCGCGGATACCCGTAACCGCCCTGCGGCATCGAGGCGTTCGGCGCCGCATGGGGCGCGGCGGCCTGCTGCGGCCCGGTGAGACCTTGCGGCGACGGGACGGCGTCCTGTGCCGGGGGAAGGGCGGGAACGGCCTGCTGCGGCTGCGCCTGGGGCGCCGGGAAGGCATGGGGCGCCGGAGCCGGTACAGCGACGGCCGCCCCATGCGCGTCGGGCCGCGGGTAGCCGTAGCCGCCCTGCGGGGCGGGAGCGCCCGCGTACGGGGCCAGGGCCGCGCTGTCGGGTGCGGCGTGGGCATCGGGCTGCGGGGAGCCGTCGAGCGGCGGCGGCACGGGCGCCCCGTGCGCGTCCGGGCGCGGGTACCCGTAGCCGCCCTGCGGCGCCGCGGGGTTGAGCGCGGGCGGCACGGGGGCGCCCTGGGCGTCGGGCTGGGGGAAGGCCGCCGCCGGAGGGTAGGGCGTCGGCGTCAGGCCGTTCGGCGGGACGGGCGCGGCGGCGGCCCCATGCGCAGCCGACGGCGCCTCTGCGGGCGCCTGCTGCGCCTCAGGGGCGGCAGGCACGGCGGAGCCGGCCTCCTGGGCCGCGGCGTACGGGCCCGGGACGGGCGGGAAGCCCTGCGGCGGCATGGGGGGAGGCGCAGGCATCTCGGAAGGCTGCTGTGCGTCCGGCACCGGAGCCGCAGGGGCGAAGTTCGGCGGGAGGGGAGGCAGCGCCGCCTGGGGCACCGGCGGCGGGGCCCACGCGGCCGCCTGCGCGTCCTGTGCCGCTTCCGCGGGCTCGTCGTCCGCACGCCCGGCGACCCTGTCGCGCAGCGCGGCGGCGGAGAACCGCATGGTGCCCTCGGGGCGCGGGGCCGCCTGCCCTGCCTCGGAGGCCGCATCCGTGCCTTCGGAAGCAGGCGCGGCCCCGGAGTCGTTCCCGGGTGCCGCGTACGAGCCCTCCGTGGGGCCCTCTCCGGCCTTCTGGTCGTCAGCAGGGGTGTCGGTGACGGGAGAAGCGCTTTCGTCCTCTGTGCGGCTCGTGCCGGCGCCGAGGCGGCTCCCTGCGTCGGAGCCCGTACCGGCCTCGTGCCCCGGGCCCGTGGCCGACTCGGCGCGGGCCTCGTGCCCGGCCGCAGCGTCTGCGTCACCCGGGGCGCCGGCAGCGCCCTGTCCGGCGACGCCGTCGGGGGCAGCCTTTGCGCCCTCCGCATCGGGGGTCGTCGCACTCGGCACGGAGGCGGCTGCCTCGCCGCCCCGTGCCGCGATCTCGTCCTGCAGTGCCGACGCGGAGAACCGCATCGTGGCAGGGCTCTGCGCCCCGCCCGCCGCAGCGGTCTCCCCGGAAGCCGCCTCCGCCCGGTCGCTCCGCGCCTCGGCGGAGGGCGCAGGCGGCATCCCCAGCGGTTCGCCCGAAGGCGGGGGAGGAGTGGGCTGCTGCGCGCCACCCCCGGTGCCGCCGGGGCCCGCCGTGGCAGCCGCTGCGGAAGAGGCATTCTGCGTGTACCAGGCAGGTGGCGTGTAGTCGATGGTGAACTCGCCCATGGTGTCGGGCTCGTGATCGTGACCGGCGTCGGACCGGTCCCCGCCGGCTGCGGACCCGCCTGCGCGGATCTCGTCCCGATCGCTGCTCACATTGCCTCCTGGTGTGGTCTAGCGCCCATGAAGTGCCTGTCGGGCCCGACCGTTCCCGTCGTCCGACCGCCCGGGTCTCCCCCGTTTGCGACAGGGGAGGCCGATGAGGTCCCCCGTCCGTACACCTGCCCAGCCTAATCGTCATACGCACCGCCGGGGCAGGCCCGCCCCCACCCCACCGGCCGCCCCGCGCGCCGCCCCGGGCCCCGGGCGGCGGCAACCGGACCGGTGGGGCGCGCAGGAGGCGGGTGGTGCGAGGTCTTCCCGCTCGGGAGCCGCAACAGCGCGGAGTCTGCGCCCGATTCATTCCTTTCTGGCGGAATGGCCCATGCATTTCACCTGGATCGCCGAGGGAAGGAGCGTGGCAGATCTCGCGACGGGCCCGCACTCAAGAGGTGTGCGCCGATGGCCCAGCCGTCCCCGCCCTCTTCGACGCCGCCGAACCAGCCGCCGGAGGACGGCTTCGGCGCACCGGACGCGGGCACCACCAAGCGCGCGCCCCGCCTGCCGGCGTGCGCGCAGCCGGTCAGTCCATCCGGCGCGGGGCGCCCAGCAGCTGCGTCTCGGTATCCGTCGCCCGCACGTCGACGTACGTCCACGATCGCCGGGCGCACCACAAGGTCACCGTCTCCGGGAGCGCGGGCAGCGCCTCGACGTCGGTCTGCGGCAGTCCGAGGAGGCTGCCGAGCTGCTGCGCCTCTTCCGGCGAGACCCGCTGGACGCCGACCAGGTCCGCGCCTCCCAGCAGACGCGGCGCATCCGGCCCCAGGTAGGGCAGCAGGGTCAGGACGGACTGCCAGGGTGCGGTCACGGCCCGCCCGCGGGGCGGCCGGGCGCCGCAGTCGCGCATGACGAGGACAGGGGCGTGCACCGACGGGCCCTGCGGAGGCACCCGTCCGACGTCGTGCAGGGTCACGCACTGCTGCCCGCCGTTGGCGGCCTGCGCGAGCGGGGTCCACAGCCCGCGGCGGCCGGTCTCCACGGCTACCCGGGCGCCCGTGCCGACGGTCCGCAGGGCGATGACCTGTGCCGTCCAGGCGCCGCCGATCAGGACGGCGTCGAACGGCGTGGGGCGGGCCACTCCGAGGACGGCCGGCGCCCCGTGCGGGTCGGTGCCGATGACCACACCGTCGTCACCGACGGGCAGCGCCAGGGCCTCGTACTCCTCGGGGGCGAGCTCGTGCCGCCCCCGCCGCGGCCCGAACAGCCCCAGGCCGAAACGCGGCCGCCCGGGGCCGGCCCCCGGCGCGCTCCCGGGCCCCGGCGAAGCAGGCGTCCAGGTGGTCGTCACCGCGTACCTCCCAGCGGCAGAGTGGCGAGCATGCCGGGGACCTGCTCGTGGTCGAGCCGTACCAGGCCGGTCTTCACGGAGCGAGCCGCCCGTTCCAGTTCCCGCCGCGTCGCCGCCAGTTCGTCGGAACTGCGGCCGGTGACGCGCACGTGCGTCGTCAGCGTCGGCGCATGGCGCCCGTTCCGCAGGCGGCCCCGTGCCAGCGTCAGGCTCAGCGTCGTCGACAGTGCCGGCAGCGAGGTGAGCAGGGCGGCGAGCTGCGGCAGGGGAGCGGCCCCCGGGCCGAGCTGCGGCCAGCGGCCGACCCAGTACGTGGTGTGCCAGCGGTCGTCGCACCGCAACGCCCGGGCGCTCTCCAGCGTCCGCCGCACGGGCGCGGCCGCGCGCGCGGCCTGCGCGGAGGCCACCGGATTGACGTTCGCGGCCGTGGATATCGCGGCGGTCAGCTCCTCCTCGGACAGCAGCACCGCCCGGAACCCG
Organism: Streptomyces telluris; assembly: GCF_024519335.1. Taxonomy (NCBI): domain Bacteria; kingdom Bacillati; phylum Actinomycetota; class Actinomycetes; order Kitasatosporales; family Streptomycetaceae; genus Streptomyces; species Streptomyces telluris. Next base: position 22,814 of record NZ_JANIID010000002.1, on the reverse strand, counting down.
GCCCCCTGCAGTCGGCTCGCCAGCTGGTCGGCCACCCGCACCACGCAGCGGCCGGCTCCCTCCTCGCCCCCTCCGCGCGCCTCGACGGCCTCCGGGCACAGCTCCGGGTCGAGCTTGAGTGCCACCCACGTCGTCCGGACCGCAGGAGCGCCCGACAGAGCCTGCAGGGGTGCGTAGTTCCGCGCGGCCAGTGCATCAGCGGGCAGGTGCGGGGCGGGTGACGGCAAGGTGCTCTGCACCACCTGCACGGACTCCAGCCGGATGCCGTCGACGTCCAAGGCGTCCCGCAGAAGGGCCAGCGGCAGCGCCTTCTCGGCCCGCAGGGGGCGCAGCGGGGCGTCCACGGCATCGACGCGCAGGACCGCCGACACGAACGTCCCGTCACCGACCAGGCCGACCTCGCGCTGCCCGCGGTCCGTGAAGGCACCCGTCCGCAGAGCCGGTTCACACTCCACCACCGGTGCCACTGCAGGATCCGTGCCCGCATCCGCCGGCGCCGTCCGGCGGGCGCGTCCCCGGAGCGTCACCGAGGCAGCCAACGACGCCGCCAACGGCCGCTGTCCCTGCTGGACCAGCGCGAGCGACACCAGCACCACGGCCACCACGACGGCGAGTGCCAGCAGCACCGGCCCGGCCGGCAGGGCGAGCAGCACCAGCGCCACGGCGACCTCGGCCAGCACCAGCTGCTGCAGCCGCACCGGCCCGACCCTTCCGCCCCGCGCCACCGCACGGGGGGCGACCACGACTGCCCCGGGGCCGGTATTTCCCGGCGCCCGTACGCGCGTTGCGGCACCCATGCCTGTCACAGCCCCCTCAGCCGTCGCCGGCCGCATCCGCGGCCGCACGGGAAGTCCGGATCAGCACCGGGCCCTGACGGACCTGTTGATCCCTACCGGCATAGTAGGGGTCGGTACGACAACCGGACCGAGCGCAGTACCTGTCGACCGGCGCCGAGACCAGGGGAGAAGCGGCTACACATGGCATCACGGCGGGATGAGCTCAACGCCTACGTCTTCGCCCGCAAGCGGACGGTCGCAGCCTTCCTGCAGCCGTCGCCCCACGGCACGGAGGAAGGCGCGCCCCGCCCCCTGCGCGCCGTCCTGCCGGGCCTCGTCGCCGGGGCGGTGCTGATCGCGGGCTTCGGCGCCTGGGGCATGTTCAGGCCGACCGCGCCGAAGGGCTGGGACGACGAGGCCGCACATGTCATCGTCGGCAGCGAGTCCACCACCCGCTACGTCGTCCTGACGACGGACAAGAAGAAGCAGCTGCACCCCGTCCTGAACTTCGCCTCCGCAAAGCTGCTCCTCACCCCCGAGAAGTCCTCCGTCATCAAGGTGAAGGAAGCGGAGCTCGACAACGGCCGCATCCCGCGCGGCCCGACGCTCGGCATCCCCTACGCGCCCGACCGCATGCCCGGCCCCGGCGAGGCGGGCAAGCAGAAGCACTGGGCCGTCTGCGAACAGCCCGGCGCGGGCGGAAGGACCACCCAGAAGGCCGTCTTCCTGTTCGCCGGACGCGACCCCAAGCTGAAGAACCTCACCGGCGACCAGCGCCTGCGCGGCGACCAGGCGCTCTACGTGCAGGGCCCGGACGGAGCCCGCTACCTCGTCGACCCCCGGGGCACCAAGTACTTGCTCGGCGGTGCCGACTGGAAGTCCGCTGACCCCTCCGAGCACAACCTGCTGCTCCGCTCCGTCTTCAACGACGGAGCCAAGCCGCAACCCGTCACCCAGGACTGGCTGGACACCTTCCACGACGGCGCGCCCGTCGTCTTCCCCGAGACCGGCGGCGACATCGGAGCCGACGCGGGCGTGCGCACCCTGCCCGCCAAGGCCGGCCGCGTCGGCACGGTCCTCGAAGCGCCCACCGGCAACGGCACGCAGAACTACGTCGTGCTGCGCGGCAAGGTCCAGCGCGTCTCGCCACTCGTCGCGAAGCTGCTCCTCAACAGCAGGAAGCTCGCCCCGCTCAACCAGGCCGGCGTACCCGAGCGGGTGAGCGCGGCCGCCTTCACCCCGGCGGACGACGAGTTCTACGGGGAGCGCCACTGGCCCTCCCAGGTGCCCCGGCAGGCCAACTTCATTGGGCCCTCCAACGACACCCGCCGCACCGTATGCAGCATCTTCAGCGGCATGTCCGCCGGAGGCACCCCCGAACTCGCCACCTGGGCCGGTGACGACTACCCAGCGACCATCCCCGACGGCGCCACCAGCGCGTACGTCACCCCGGGCTCCGGCCTCCTCTACCGCCAGGTCACGGGGCGCCAGACCAACAGCGGGTCGGTCTTCCTCGTCACCGACACCGGACTGCGCTACGCCGTGCAGTCCAACAACGACAGCGGTACGGGCAAGTCGAAGATCGGCGAGAAGGCGACACCCTCGGCCGGCCCCGACGGCGCGTCCGACTCCGCCCGCGCGGCGGACGGGACAGGGCCGGGAGCGGGAGCCGCCGGCCCGCCCGAATCCGACCAGGCCCGCACCAGGCTCGGCTACGGAAGCGTGAACCCCCTGCCCGTGCCCGCGAACTGGTCACAGTTCCTGCCCACCGGACCGCGCCTGGACACCAACAGCGCCCGGCAGCCGCAGGGGTCGTGAACCGGTCATGAGACAGCTGATGCCACGCACGACAGGGCAGCCGATGCCGCGCAAGACGACCGTGCTCAACGCCGCCCTGGCGGCGGTCCTCGTAGCCGCTGCGGCGGCCGCACCCGGGACTGCGCCCGCGCCTACACCTACACCTACGCCTGCACCGGCGGCAGCGATGTCCGGCCCGGCCCCCTCACCCGCCCCCGCGCTCCGCGCCCCGATGACGTCATCCGCCGCCGTGCACCTGGACGGCAGCGGCGAGTGCACCTACCCCGCCAAGGCCATCAAGGGCACCCCTTGGTCGCTCCAACGGATCCTCCTCGACCGTCTCTGGCAGGACACCAAGGGCCGGGACAGCGCGGGCCGACCGGTCCGCGTCGCCGTCATCGACTCGGGCGTCGACGTCCGGAACCCACAGCTCAAGGGCGCCGTCGACGTCGAGAGCGGCGCCGACCTGCTCACGGGCATGACGGAGACGGCGGCGGAGGCGGCGGCCAAGGGCGGGACAGGCGGGACGGGCGTGAGGGCGAACGCGAAGGACGCGCCCCGGGCGCCCGGCCCCGCGCCGTCGCCCGGCCCGTCGGACGGGAAAGCGGACGGGGACCGCAAGAAGGCGGGGGACAAGAGCACACCGAAGCCCGGAACGCCGTCCGCATCCCCCTCCGGGGAGAAGAAGGACGAACCCGGGAAGCCGGAGAAGTCCGCGGAGCCGAGCCCGTCGAAGAGCCCGGAGAAGAGCCCCGACAAGCCACCGGAGGGAAAACCGGAGAAGGAGCCGGAGAAGCCGAAGCCCGACCCCACCCTCGACCTGGTGGGACACGGCACCAAGGTCGCCGGCATCATCGCGGCCCGCCCGTCCCCCGGCAGCGGGTTCGTCGGCATCGCGCCCGAGTCGGTCATCATCCCGATCCGCCAGAACGACGAGAAGGGCACGGGGACGTCCCGCACCCTGGCGCAGGGCATCGGCCTGGCCGTCGCCGCGGGAGCGCGCGTCATCAACATCTCCCAGGACACGACGAAGGCCCTGGAGCACGACTCCGACCTCGAACGGGCCGTGAAGGAAGCCCTGGAGAAGGACGTCGTCGTCGTGGCCTCGGCGGGCAACGACGGCCTCGGTGGCGACGTCAAGGAGACCTACCCCGCCGCGTACAAGGGCGTCCTCGCCGTCGGCGCCTCCGACCGCAACAACGAGCGCGCCTCCTTCTCGCAGCCCGGCGAGTTCGTCGGCGTCGCCGCACCCGGCGTCGAGATGGTCTCCACCGTCCCGCTGGGCGGCCAGTGCGTCGACAACGGCACCAGTTTCTCCGCCCCCTACGTGGCCGGGGTCGCCGCCCTCATCCGCGCCAAGCACCCCGACTGGAAGCAGCACCAGGTCGTTGCCCAGATCGAGCAGACGGCGGAGCGCGTCACCAAGGGCCACGACCCGTACATCGGCTGGGGGGTCGTCGACCCGGTCCGCGCCCTCACGGACGACGCGCACCCAGTCGACCGCGTCACCGCGGCCGGGCCCGAGACCCGCAGCGTGCGGGCCCCCTCCGTGGCCCCCCTGGCCGTGGGCGAGTCGCCGCAGCAGCGGCAGGAACGGCTCGCGGCGTACGCGCTCGGCGGCGCGGCCGTTCTCGTGGCCACGATCACCGGAGTGGCCGTCGTGGGGCGGGAGCACCGCCGCCGACGGGCGTCGCGCGGCCTGTGAGGGTGTCAAAGCGCCCGCATGTGGGTGTAGTTGGGGCGTGCACTCAGAGTGGTTAGAGTGACATTCGGCGCCTTTCGCGGGCGTGGCAGACAACGGCCCTCGGGGGGAAAGGCGGAACATGTCGGAGAACGGCAGGCAGAAGGTCAGTGACGAGGCGTTCAAGGCCTTCACGGACGCCATCGACAAGACCAGTTCACACTTCTCGGCGAACCTTCGGCAGCTGGCGAACGTCATCGCCACCCTGGACGGCGGCTCCTCGTGGAAGGGCGAGGCGCACAGCGCCTTCCGCAAGGCGCAGAGCGACCTCAACGACGATCACGACCGGGTGCGCCGCATGATCGACCGCGTGCGTGAGGCCGTCGTCCTGACGCACCGCGCCTCCGGCGCGACCGACGCGGAGATCGCCGCCCAGATGAAGGGCGTCGATGTCGGTGGCGGAGGCGCCGCACCCGCCTCCGCGCCCGCCACCGGGGCCCACGGGACGCCCTCCAGCGGGATCGACAACTACTGATCCGGCCGGGCACTCGTGCCCGCTACGTCATCCGCCGCATTCCGGCACATCATTCCGGCAGATCATTCCGGCTTTCCGGTTTTGAACAGCACCACAGAGGGTGGGGAAACATGGCAGACCACGGTGGAGAGCTCGTAGTCAACTACAGCTCCCTTCAGACCACGGCCGCCGACATCAAGAAGGCCGCGGGCGTGATCGAGCGCGAGCTGGAGGTCATGCGCAGCGCCGTGAACAAGGTCGCGGCCGGCTGGGAGGGCGAGGCCCACCAGATGATGCTGCAGGTGGACGCGGAGTTCCGGCGGCGGAGCGCGCACATCCAGGAGACGCTCAAGCAGGTCGCGGACCTGGTCCTGAAGGGCGGCGAGCACTTCCACGCCACGGACAAGAAGGCGTCGCAGCTCTTCGACATCAGCTACTGATCCGCGGTCCGCTGATACGCGGCTGCTGATCCGTTCCACAGTGCTCCGGGGCGGCCGACCGGGAATCCCGCGGCCGCCCCCAGGCTCGTGCTCACCGGCTCACCGGCTGCCTACTTCAGGTCGAACTCGCCGTCCCGCGCGCCCAGCACGAAGGCCCGCCACTCGGCGGGGGTGTAGCGCAGCACGGTGCCGGGGTCGGTCGAGGACCGCATGGCCACGGCACCGTCGGAGAAGTAGGCGATCTCGACGCGTTCCTCGTCATCCTTGGCCTCGGGCGCACTCAGCCATTCGAGACCGGAGATGTCGCGTGCGTACAGCTCGTCCTTCTCGCGTTCGTCCATGGGGCAGGGGCCGCCTTTCGGGTGCGCAATTCCGCGGGATCGCTGTGGCATGAGGCCAGTTGACTCCTGCAGGGACGTCGACTCCTGCAGGGACAGCATTCGTGGGCAGCGTACTCCGGATGGATCCGCGGCAGAGGAGATTCGCAAAGCGCTCGTACGGAAGGCCGGCCGTGTGGAGAATGCCCCCGGCTGGTACGGACCGGGGCTCCTCCCGCCGCCCCGCGCCCCCGCCCCATGCCCTGCCCCGTGCCCCTCACAGCTCCTCCGGCATCCACCCCGTCTGCACCAGCGACACGCCCCTCTTGCGGGACACGAAGTACCCGCGCCCGGGCGGCATCCCCTGCGGCCGCACGCTGCCGAGCAGGTCGCCCTCGCCGGGGTCGCCGGACAGGAGGACGCCCTGTGCGCCCAGCTCCTTCACGCGCTGCATGAACGGCTCGTACATCGACCGGGACGCTCCGGCCGAGCTGCGCGCGATGACGAAGCGCACGCCCACGTCGCGCGCGAAGGGGAGGTTCTCGGTCAGGACGGCCAGCGGGTTGCCGCTGCCGGTGGAGACGAGCTCGTAGTCGTCGACGATGACGAAGAAGCGCGGGCCGGACCACCAGCTGCGTTCGCGCAGCTGCTGCGGCGTGATGTCGGGCTGCGGGGCGCGCCGCTCCATGAGGCGGTTGAGGGCCTCGGCGTGCACCGTCAGGGCCGAGGCGGTCGGCGCGTACTCCAGCAGGTGCGTGCCGGGGACGGCGTCGAGAAGCGTACGGCGGTAGTCGCCGACCACGATCTTCGCCTCGTCCGGGCCGTACCGCTCGGTGATCTGCCGGGCCAGGAGGCGCAGCAGGGCCGTCTTGCCGGACTCGCTCTCGCCGAAGACGAGGAAGAACGGGTCCGTCTCGAAGTCGGCGAAGACCGGTTCGAGGCCGGCCTCGTCGATGCCGAAGGCCACGCCGTGCTGCGGGTACTCGAAGCCCTTGGGCAGGTCGTCGGCGCGCAGTCGGCGCGGCAGGAGCCGCACGCCCGGGGCGCGGGGCCCGTCCCATGCCTCGCTGACGGCGCGCACCATGGCGGCGGTGCCGTCCGTGAGGGTCTCGGGGTCGCTGCCGGAGTCGACGCGTGGCAGCGAGGCCATGAAGTGGAGCTTCTCGGGGAGCTGGCCGCGGCCGGGCATCCCGGCCGGGACGTTCGCGGCGACCTTGCGGTCGAAGTCGGAGTCCATGGTGTCGCCGAGGCGGAGCTCCAGCCGGTTGAGGAGCTGGTCCTTGAGGGAGGCGCGCACCTCCATGGTGCGGGAGGCCGTCACCACGACGTGGATGCCGTAGCCCAGGCCGCGCGCCGCGATGTCGGCGACGACCCCCTCCAGCATCTCGTACTCCTGCCGGAACCCGGCCCACCCGTCGACGATCAGGAAGACGTCGCCCCACGGCTGGTCCGTGATCTCGCCCGTCGCCCGCAGCCGCCGGTAGGTGCCGATGGAGTCGATCGCGTGCGCCCGGAAGTACTCCTCGCGGCGGGCCAGGATGCCCGAGACCTCGGCGACCGTACGGCGCACGCGCTCGGGGTCGAGCCGGGACGCCACTCCGCCCACGTGCGGCAGGCCGTCGACGGCGACCATGCCGCCGCCGCCGAAGTCCAGCCCGTAGAACTGCACCTCGGCGGGTGTGTGCGTCAGCGCGAAGGCCGACACCAGCGTGCGCAGCAGCGTCGACTTGCCGGACTGCGGGCCGCCGACGACCAGCATGTTGCCCGCCGCACCGGAGAAGTCGCGGTAGAGGACGTCGCGCCGCTGCTCGAAGGGCTTGTCGACCAGGCCGATCGGGACGCTGAGCCGGCCGAGGCGCGGATGCCCGGGCGCCGTGAGGCCGCGGCCCGGAACGGCCGAGAGCGGCGGCAGGAGCTCGTCGAGGGCCGCGGACCGGTCCAGGGGCGGCAGCCACACCTGGTGGGCCGGCGGGCCCTGGCCGTCGAGCCGGCGCACGATCACGTCGAGAACGGTGTCGGCCAGGGCGTCGTCGCCCGGGCCGGGCGCGTCCGGCGTCGCGGGCGCCGGGGCGGTGTACGTGACGGGGACGGGCCCGGCGGTGAACAGGACCGGACGGCGCTCGATCGGCAGCGGCCCCGTGCCGTGCCCCGCGCCGGGCCCCATGCCGGTGTTCGCCCGGTAGGCGCCCGAGACGTACGCGGCCTTGAAGCGCGTCATCTCGTCCGTGCCGAACTTCAGGTAGCCGGAGCCCGGCACCGACGGCAGGTGGTACGCGTCCGGCACCCCGAGCGCCGTACGGGACTCCGCGGCGGAGAACGTGCGCAGGCCGATCCGGTACGACAGGTACGTCTCCAGGCCGCGCAGCCGGCCCTCCTCCAGGCGCTGCGAGGCGAGCAGCAGATGCACGCCCAGGGAGCGGCCGATGCGGCCGATCTGGATGAACATGTCGATGAAGTCGGGCTTGGCCGTCAACAGCTCGCTGAACTCGTCGATCACCAGGACGAGTGAAGCCAGTGGCTCCAGCGCGGCGCCGGCCGCCCGGGCCTTCTCGTAGTCGTGGATGTTGGCGTAGTTGCCCGCCGCCTTCAGCAGTTCCTGCCTGCGCTGCAGTTCGCCGGTGATCGAGTCGCGCATGCGGTCGACCAGCGTCAGGTCGTCGGCGAGGTTGGTGATGACGGCGGCGACATGCGGCATCTGCGACATGCCCGCGAACGTCGCGCCGCCCTTGAAGTCGGCGAGGACGAAGTTCAGCGTCTCGGAGCTGTGCGTGACCGCGAGCCCCAGGACCAGCGTGCGCAGCAGCTCGGACTTGCCGGAGCCCGTCGCGCCGACGCACAGCCCGTGCGGCCCCATGCCGTCCTGCGCCGCCTCCTTGAGGTCCAGCATCACCGGAGCGCCGTCCTCGCTGACGCCGATCGGCACGCGCAGCCGCTCCGCCGCCGACCGCGGCCGCCACGTGCGCGCCACGTCCACCGAGCCCGCGTCGCCCAGCCCCAGCAGGTCGGTGAAGTCCAGGTTCGCCAGCAGCGGCTCGTCGCCGTCGTCGCCTGTGCCCAGGCGCAGCGGCGCCAGCTGCCGCGCGAGCGCCTCGGCGGCCTCCACGGCGAGGGTGTCCGGCTCCCCCTCGTAGACCGCGATCTGCGACTCCAGCCGCAGCGAGCCCGGCCGCACCACGGCCGACAGCCCGCCGCGCGGCTCGTCGAGCTCTCCCGTGACGACCTCAACGACGGTCACGCCCTGCAGCCCCTCGGGCGCCGCGAACACCGAGTCCGCCGGCACCGCGGCGCCGTCCAGCACGACCACGACGTGCGGCTGGTCCAGCAGCGGCCGGCCGTCCCGGCTGAACCGCGTGCGCCCCTCCAGGCGCGGCCGCAGCAGCTCCTCCAGCTCCGTCAGGTCGTCGCCGATCAGGCGCCGCGCGCCGGCCCCGTCCACGGCACCGGGCACCTGCACGTGCGGCAGCCACTTCGTCCACTCCCAGGACGGCGCCGCGCCCCGTGCGGCGGCCACGGCCACGACGAGGTCCTCCGGCGAGTGCAGCGTCACCAGCTGGGCCACCAGCGCCCGTGCCGTGCCGTGGACCGTCTCCGGGTCGCCCGACAGCGTCAGGTGGTAGAAGGCGCGCAACGACAGTGCCACCGGCATGCCGTCCAGCGAGCCGTGCGTCGCCAGGAACTGCTGCATCGCGCCCGTGGCCAGCGGCTCCAGCTCGTCTATCGGCGCCGTCTCGGGCGCCTCCAGCGGCGTCGCGAGCTGCTGCGTGCCCAGCCCGATGCGGACCTGCGCGAAGTCCTCGTCGCTCGCCCGCCGTTCCCACAGGCGCGTGCCCTGGGCCACCACCGACCACAGCTGGTCGGGGGAGGGGTGCAGGTAGAACTGCGCGTCGCGCTGCGCCTTGGCGGTGCGCTGCACGGTGCGCCGCGTCTGCGCGAGGTACTTGAGGTAGTCGCGGCGCATGTCCGCGGTCCGGCCCTGCGTGCCCTGACGGTGCCGCACGATCATCGCGACGGTCATGCCGAGCGTCGAACACATCATCAGGACGCCCATGATCTTCATCATCGGGGCGGCACCCGGCATGAAGAAGTACACCATCGACGAGGCCATGCCGAGCGTCGGCAGGAGCTGCATCAGCAGCCCCTCCTGACGGTCCCTCGGCAGCTCCGGGGGCGCCTCCAGCCGGACCGCCTCGCCGGGCACCTCCGGCGGCAGGGCCCTCGGCGGACGACTGACCACGATCTGGCTCACCGGATGCCTCAACCCCTCCGCACGGCAAGGACAGTTCCGCGCGGCGCCCCTCGCGCTCCGACGGCGCGGGCCCCATGCGCGGAACGGTGATCCTATCGGCGTACGGGCATACGGCCCCGATAGGGTGTCCGCACATCCGTGCACAGTGAAGCCGCACAGTCGTGCACGCGAAGCCGCACAGTCGTGCACGCGAAGCCGCACAGTCGTGCACGGTGAAACAGGGAAACAAGGGGCCTGATAGGTGAGTACGTCCGCTGCGACCGGCTTCTGCAGAGTGACCGTCGTCGCACCCGACAGCCGGATCGACGTCGCCCTGCCGGACGACATCGCCGTCGCCGACGTGTATCCGGAGATCCTGCGCCTGACCGGGCAGACCCAGCAGGCCGGCGCCCCCACCGGCTACCACCTCGTACGCCGCGACGGCACCGTCCTCGACGGCGCCCGCTCGCTCGCCGCCCAGCACGTCCTGGACGGCGACCTGCTCGCGCTGCGCCCCTTCGCCGAGTCGCTGCCGCCCGCCGTGCACGACGACGTCAGCGACGCCATCGCCTCCGCCGTCACCCGCGACCACACGCTGTGGAGCGACGCCCTGCTGCGCGCCTGCGGCCTGGCGGGCGGAGCGCTGCTCCTCGCGCTCATGGGCCTCGCCCTCTGGTTCGCCGACCCCGTCCGGCACGACATGCACGGCCTCCCCGGCGCCGTCGCGGCCGCAGCAGGCGTGCTGCTGACGGCCCTCGCGGGCGTACGGGCCCGGGTCTACGCCGACCGCGCCTCCGCCGTCGCCCTCGGCCTCGCCGCCCTCCCGCACGTGATGATCGCGGGCTCCGGCATCCTCGGCCCCGCGCCGGGCGAGGGCGCCGGTCGGCTGCAGTTCCTGCTGGGCTGCGCGGCGGTCGTCGTCGCCTCCGCCGTGCTCGTGGCCGCCGTGCCCACCGGCGACGCCCCGTTCGTCGCCGCCTTCACCGCCGCGGCGGTCGGCACCGTGGCCGCCTTCTGCGCGATCTTCACCGGGGCGGGCCCGTCCGCGGCCGCCGCCGTCTGCGCCGTCGTCGCCATAGGAGCCGTCGCCTTCCTGCCCGGCCTGTCCGCCCGCGCCGCCCGCCTCCCCGTCGGCTACGCCGCGCCCCGCTCCGCGGTGGCCGGGGACCGTACGGCCTCCCGCGGCGGCCGGGGGCCCGAGCCCGTGGACGCCGCGCTCATCGCCGCACGGGTCCGCCGTGGCCACGAGCTGCTGCTCGGCCTCGTCGGCGGCTGCGCGGTCCTCGTAACGGCCTCCGCCGCCGTCCTCGTCTTCGCCCCCGGCGGCGGCCCCTGGCCCCGTCTCCTCGCTCTGACCGCCGGCCTCGCGATGCTGCTGCGCGCCCGCCTCTTCCGCTACACCGCGCAGGTCGCCACCGTCCTCGGTGCGGGCCTCGCGGCCCTCGCCCTGCTCGTCCTCGGCCTCGCCCTCCAGCCGGCCGACGCGGGTGCGGGCGGCGGGTCCCTCGACGTCCGTACGCTCTGGCTCGCCGCGGCCGTCACCCTCGGTGGCGCCCTGCTCACCGCCGTGGCGCTGATCGTCCCCGCCCGGGGCCTGTCACCCTTTTGGGGGCGTGTCTCCGACCTCGCCGAGAGCGTCCTCCTCCTCGCGCTCGTCCCGCTGTGCCTCGCCGTCCTCGATCTGTACTCGGCGGCGCGCAGCTTGTCGGCCGGATAGCCGGGAGAGTCCGGACAGGCGGGATGGGGCCGGGCGGAGCCGGCGGCGCCCGGCCCCATGCGCCGCCCCATGCGCCGCCCCATGCGCCGCCCCATGCGCCGCCCCATGCGCCGCCCCATGCGCCGCCCCATGCGCCGCCCCATGCGCCGCCCCATGCGCCGCCCCATGCGCCGCCCCATGCCGTTCCCAGGCCCGCCCCAGGCCGGGCCCCCACCCAGAGAGCCCCAAGCCCGCCCCAGGCCCCCTCAGCCCCCGCCCCGCCCCCGTATCCGCCCCTCCCCGCCAGGGTGGCTGGTCCGGGCTGGTACTCTGTGCAACGGCCGTTTGTGTACGCGCCTCCGGAGCGCCCTTCGCGGGTTTCTGGGGACAGCGCCCAGCGGACCCCGCCTCCCGAGTAACGGAAGCTCCCCTGAGTAAGAGACCAGGGGCACTCGGTGGCCAAAAGACACTCAGAAGGAGTATCGCGTGTCGCTCGACGCCGCTACGAAGAAGCAGATCATGGCCGAGTTCGCCACCAAGGAGGGCGACACCGGCTCCCCCGAGGTCCAGGTCGCGATGCTCACCCGCCGCATCTCGGACCTGACCGAGCACCTGAAGATGCACAAGCACGACCACCACTCGCGTCGTGGCCTGCTGCTCCTGGTCGGTCAGCGCCGTCGCCTGCTGCAGTACCTGGCCAAGAAGGACATCACGCGCTTCCGCGCCCTGGTCGAGCGCCTCGGCATCCGCCGCGGTGCCGCCGGCGCCAAGTAAGACACCGTGAAGGGAGCGGTTCCCACGATCTGGGGGCCGCTCCCTTTGCGTATCTCGTGGAAAGCAGAAGCTTTGTAGTCTGGTTTCCACAACGGCACCTACGCCGAACCGTATGAGGAGGAGCGCTCAGCTCGCCGCCGGTCCTCGGTAGTGGCCCCCGGATCAGGGAAATCCGGGTGCTTCGATCGAAGACCGGCCAGCACAGACGCTCCTCCACCACCGTCCCCGCCACACGGGCCGGGACGTAGACGAGGAGATATCCCTGGTGGAGAACGAGACCCACTACGCCGAGGCCGTCATCGACAACGGCGCCTTCGGCACCCGCACCATCCGCTTCGAGACGGGCCGCCTGGCCAAGCAGGCCGCCGGTTCCGCCGTGGCGTACCTGGACGACGACACCATGGTGCTGTCGGCCACCTCGGCTTCCAAGAAGCCCAAGGACCAGCTCGACTTCTTCCCCCTGACGGTGGACGTCGAGGAGCGCATGTACGCGGCCGGCAAGATCCCCGGCTCCTTCTTCCGTCGTGAGGGCCGCCCCTCCGAGGACGCGGTCCTGACCTGCCGCCTGATCGACCGCCCGCTGCGTCCGTCCTTCAAGAAGGGCCTGCGCAACGAGATCCAGATCGTCGAGACGGTCATGGCGCTCAACCCCGACCACCTCTACGACGTGGTCGCGATCAACGCCGCCTCCTGCTCCACGCAGCTCGCGGGCCTGCCCTTCTCCGGTCCGATCGGCGCCACCCGCGTCGCTCTGATCAAGGGCCAGTGGGTCGCGTTCCCGACCCACACCGAGCTCGAGGACGCCGTCTTCGACATGGTCGTGGCCGGCCGCGTCCTGGAGGACGGCGACGTCGCGATCATGATGGTCGAGGCCGAGGCCACCGAGAAGACCGTCCAGCTGGTCAAGGACGGCGCCGACGCCCCCACCGAGGAGGTCGTCGCCGCCGGTCTCGAGGCCGCGAAGCCCTTCATCAAGGTCCTGTGCCGCGCGCAGTCCGAGCTCGCCTCCAAGGCCGCCAAGCCCGAGGGCGAGTTCCCGGTCTTCCTGGACTACCAGGACGACGTCCTGGCCGCCCTGACCAAGGCCGTCCGCGACGAGCTCGCCCAGGCGCTCACCATCGCCGGCAAGCAGGAGCGCGAGACCGAGATCGACCGCGTCAAGGAGCTCGCCGCCGAGAAGCTCCTGCCGGAGTTCGAGGGCCGCGAGAAGGAGATCTCCGCCGCGTACCGCTCGCTGACCAAGTCCCTGGTCCGTGAGCGCGTCATCAAGGAGAAGAAGCGCATCGACGGCCGTGGCGTGACGGACATCCGTACGCTCGCCGCCGAGGTCGAGGCCATCCCGCGCGTGCACGGCTCGGCCCTGTTCGAGCGTGGCGAGACCCAGATCCTGGGCGTCACCACCCTCAACATGCTCCGCATGGAGCAGCAGCTGGACACCCTCTCCCCGGTGACCCGCAAGCGCTACATGCACAACTACAACTTCCCGCCGTACTCCGTCGGCGAGACCGGCCGCGTCGGTTCGCCGAAGCGCCGCGAGATCGGCCACGGCGCCCTGGCCGAGCGGGCCATCGTGCCCGTGCTGCCGACGCGCGAGGAGTTCCCCTACGCGATCCGCCAGGTCTCCGAGGCGCTGGGCTCCAACGGCTCGACGTCCATGGGCTCGGTCTGCGCCTCCACCATGTCGCTGCTGAACGCCGGTGTGCCCCTGAAGGCCCCCGTCGCCGGTATCGCCATGGGCCTGATCTCCCAGGAGATCGACGGCAAGACGCACTACGTCGCCCTCACCGACATCCTCGGTGCGGAGGACGCCTTCGGCGACATGGACTTCAAGGTCGCCGGCACCAAGGAGTTCGTGACCGCCCTCCAGCTCGACACGAAGCTGGACGGCATCCCGGCCTCCGTCCTGGCTGCGGCCCTCAAGCAGGCCCGCGACGCCCGCCTCCACATCCTCGACGTGATGATGGAAGCGATCGACACGCCGGACGAGATGTCCCCCAACGCCCCGCGGATCATCACCGTCAAGATCCCCGTGGACAAGATCGGTGAGGTCATCGGCCCCAAGGGCAAGATGATCAACCAGATCCAGGAGGACACCGGCGCCGAGATCACGATCGAGGACGACGGCACCATCTACATCGGTGCCGCCGACGGCCCGGCCGCCGAGGCCGCCCGCGCCACGATCAACGGCATCGCCAACCCGACCATGCCCGAGGTCGGCGAGCGCTACCTGGGTACGGTCGTCAAGACCACCACCTTCGGTGCCTTCGTCTCCCTCATGCCGGGCAAGGACGGTCTGCTGCACATCTCGCAGATCCGCAAGCTCGCCGGCGGCAAGCGCGTGGAGAACGTTGAGGACGTGCTCGGCGTGGGCCAGAAGGTCCAGGTCGAGATCGCCGAGATCGACCAGCGCGGCAAGCTCTCCCTCATCCCCGTCATCGAGGGCGAGGACGGCGACAAGGCCGACGAGACCAAGGACGAGTCCGCCAAGTGACGTCCCGTAGTACACGGAAGACGGCCCGCACCTCCTCGGAGGGGCGGGCCGTCGCCCGTACCCAAACGCTCCTCAAGGGCGAGAACGGCATCGGCACGGTCCGCCGCACCACCCTCCCGGGCGGCCTGCGCATCGTCACCGAGACGCTGCCGTCCGTGCGCTCCGCGACCTTCGGCATCTGGGCCAACGTCGGCTCGCGCGACGAGACGCCGGCCCTCAACGGCGCCACCCACTACCTGGAGCACCTGCTCTTCAAGGGCACGGCCAAGCGCAGCGCGCTCGACATCTCCTCGGCCATCGACGCCGTCGGCGGCGAGATGAATGCGTTCACGGCCAAGGAGTACACGTGCTACTACGCGCGCGTGCTCGACACCGACCTGCCGCTGGCCATCGACGTCGTCTGCGACATGCTCACCGGATCGCTGATCGACGCCGCCGACGTCGACGCAGAGCGCGGCGTGATCCTCGAAGAGATCGCGATGACGGAGGACGACCCCGGCGACTGCGTGCACGACCTGTTCGCGCACACCATGCTGGGCGACACGCCCCTGGGCCGCCCCGTCCTCGGCACGGTCGACACGATCAACGCCCTCACGCGCGACCAGATCGCCCGCTTCTACAAGAAGCACTACGACCCGACGCGCCTCGTCGTGGCCGCCGCGGGCAACGTCGACCACGCCAAGGTCGTCCGCCAGGTGCGCGCCGCCTTCGACCGGGCCGGCGCCCTGAGCCGTACGGACGCCACGCCCGTCGGCCCGCGCTCCGGCGCCCGCACGATCCGCACCGCCGGCCGCGTGGAGGTGCTCGGCCGCAAGACCGAGCAGGCGCACGTCGTCCTCGGCATGCCCGGCCTGTCGCGCACCGACGACCGCCGCTGGGCGCTCGGCGTGCTCAACACCGCCCTCGGCGGCGGCATGAGCTCGCGCCTCTTCCAGGAGGTCCGGGAGAAGCGCGGCCTGGCCTACTCGGTCTACTCCTACACCTCGGGCTACGCCGACTGCGGCCTCTTCGGCGTCTACGCCGGCTGCCGCCCGAGCCAGGTCCACGACGTCCTGAAGATCTGCCGCGACGAGCTCGACAAGGTCGCGTCGGAGGGGCTGCCGGACGAGGAGATCAGCCGCGCCGTGGGGCAGCTCGCGGGCTCCACCGTCCTCGGCCTGGAGGACACCGGCGCGCTCATGAACCGCATCGGCAAGAGCGAGCTGTGCTGGGGCGACCAGATGTCCGTCGACGACATGCTGGCGCGCATCGCGGCCGTCACCCCGGACGAGGTCCGTGAGGTGGCCCGCGATGTACTGGGGCAGCGTCCTTCGCTGTCCGTCATCGGCCCGCTGAAGGACAAGCAGGCCGCGCGCCTGCACGAGGCCGTTTCTTAGTTCACCGCGGGAAGTAGTTCACCGCTGTAGAGGGAAGCAGGGACGATGAGCAAGCTGCGCGTCGCGGTCATCGGAGCCAAGGGCCGCATCGGCTCCGAGGCCGTACGGGCCGTCGAAGCCGCCGAGGACATGGAGCTGGTGGCCGCGCTGGGCCGCGGCGACGGGCTGGAGGCCCTGACCGAGGCGGGAGCCCAGGTCGCGGTCGAGCTGACGCACCCCGACTCGGTCATGGACAACCTCGAGTTCTGCGTGCGCAACGGCATCCACGGCGTCGTCGGCACCACCGGCTGGACCGAGGAGCGCCTCGCGCAGCTGAACTCCTGGCTCGACGCCTCGCCGTCGACCGGTGTGCTCATCGCCCCGAACTTCTCCATCGGGGCCGTCCTCACCATGTCCTTCGCCCGTCAGGCGGCCCGCTTCTTCGAGTCCGTCGAGGTCGTCGAGCTGCACCACCCCAACAAGGCCGACGCCCCCTCCGGCACGGCCACCCGCACCGCGCAGCTCATCGCCGCCGCGCGGCGCGAGGCGGGCTGTGCCCCGCAGCCCGACGCCACCACGACCGCCCTGGAGGGCGCGCGCGGCGCGGACGTCGACGGGGTGCCCGTGCACGCCGTACGGCTCCGCGGCCTCCTGGCCCACCAGGAGGTGCTCTTCGGCGACACCGGCGAGACGCTCACCATCCGGCACGACTCGCTGCACCACAGCTGCTTCATGCCGGGCATCCTGCTCGGCGCACGGCGCGTCACGACGACCCCGGGCCTGACGTTCGGCCTGGAACACTTCCTGGACCTGGGCTGAGCACCGTGCGCGCCAAAATCGTCTACTTCGCCCTGGCCGCCGTCCTGGTCGTCTACTTCGTCCTGGTCGGCAGCCGCGGAGTCATGCTCATCCAGCAGGGCACGGCCGTCACCATCGCCTTCGGGGTATCGGTCCTGGTCCTGCCGTTCATCGGCGCCTGGTTCCTCTACCAGACCACCAAGTTCGCGCGCGACGCCAACCGGCTGGCGCGGGAGCTGGAGGCCGAGGGCGGGCTGCCCGTGGACGAACTGGTGCGCACCCCCAGCGGGCGCATCGACCGGGACTCCGCGGACGCGGTCTTCGCCAAGCGCAAGGCCGAGACGGAGGACGCCCCGTCCGACTGGCGCACCTGGTTCCGGCTGGCCGTGGCCTACCACGACGCCCGGGACACTCCCCGCGCCCGCAAGGCCATGCAGCGGGCGATCGCCCTGCACGACAGGAAGCCGGTACGGGCGGAGGCCGCGTAGGTAGGGCGTAGCGACCGTCCTGCGGAGGGCTGCTTCTAGGGAAGGCTGCTCCCACGGAGAGCTGCATGGGGCACCGCATGAGGCGGTGCGCCAGGCGGCGGCACGGGGCGGCGCCTGGGGCCGCTCAGCATGGGCCCCGCATGGGGCGCCCGGCACGGGGCGCTCGCACGGGGCGGCGTGCGCCCGGCTCGGCGCCGGGCGGCACCGCGTCAGCGGCGGAAGTCCGCCGCCCAGCCCTCGACCGCGTCGCACGCCATCGCGAACGCCTGCGGACGCCCGAGGAAGTCCGCCCCGTGGTCGGTGACCAGCGTCGTCAGGGGACTGCCGCCCGTGCGCTCCACGACGACCGCCTGCCCCTGCACGGTGCGGGGGAGGCCCAGCCACCGCACGGGCCGCTGCGTGGTGCGCACGGCGGCCACCTCGGCCCAGGGCACCGTCTTCTTGGACAGCAGGCCCACATGGCGCAGCCCGTGCTCGCTCACCCAGACCCCGGCCCGCACCAGGCGCACGGCCAGGAGGATCACCAGGACGGCGACGGCGACACAGACGCCCGACCCGGGCAGGGAGCCGGCCACGGCAATGATCATCGCGGCGAAGAGTACGTACGAGGCGAGCAGCAGCAACAGCGCGGTGACGCCGACGCGCCACGGCCCCGGACGGTAGGGACGGCGCCAGCGGGCGAGGTCCTCGTCCTGAGCGGGCGGGGCGGCGGCCCCGGCGGCAGGCGCGAGCTCCTCGGCGTCGCGGTCAGCGGTCAGAAAGGGCAGGGGCACGAATTTCCTCACTCGTCAGCAAGCACGCTCGAACGGCTGTGCCCGGTGAGGCTATAGAAAAGGGCGGGACCCGAGCACACCAGGGTCGGTGCGCCGGATCCCGCCCGTCATGATCACCCGCAGGTCAGCGGCCGTCCGAGGTCTCGGACCGCTGCGACTGGTGCGTGTCCTGCGCGCTCGGCTGCAGCGACGGCATTCCGAACAGCAGCGCTCCGACCAGCCCCGTCGTCACCGTGAGGCCCACGAGCACGCGGCCGGCTATCTGCGAGCGGCTGGCGCGTTCTCGGGGCGGCGGCGTGACGTTGCTGCGGTAGCGCTCTGCCTCGGCGACGAAGGCGAACGGCACGGGCTCTCGCCGGCGGAACATGATGGGGGCTCTCCTAGGAACCTCGAAAACTGCTGTCCTACGTAAGGACGATCGAAGCGCGCCGACGGTGCCCGTTTTCGGCGACTTCTGTGAAAAATCTCAACCAGTGAGCAGCTTGCCCCGTCGCGGCGGGGCCGTCGGGCGCCGAGTGTCAGTGGCGGCCCGTAGGCTGGGCGCCGCCCGAGCCATGCAACTGGAAGGACCCCGCCGGTGACCGACAGCCCCACCGAGACCGCCAAGCCCACATTCCGCGGCGACGTGACCGTCGAGCTGGTCAAGCACAGCGCTGCCGACTCCGACGTGCTGTGGGCGGCCCGCGTCTCCACCGCCGGCGAGCAGTCCCTGGAAGAGATCACCAAGGACCCGGAGCGGTCCAAGGGGCTGATCAACTACCTGATGCGCGACCGCCATGGCAGCCCCTTCGAGCACAACTCGATGACCTTCTTCATCAGCGCGCCGATCTTCGTCTTCCGCGAGTTCATGCGCCACCGCGTGGGCTGGTCCTACAACGAGGAGTCGGGTCGCTACCGCGAGCTGCAGCCCGTCTTCTACGTCCCGGATGCCGAGCGCAAGCTCGTCCAGGAGGGCCGTCCCGGCAAGTACGTCTTCGTCGAGGGCACCGACGCGCAGCACGAGCTGACCACGCGCGTCATGGAGAACACCTACCGCGAGGCCTACGAGGCCTACCAGGAGATGCTGGCCGCTGGCGTGGCCCGCGAGGTCGCGCGCTCGGTCCTCCCGGTCGGCCTGTTCTCCTCGATGTACGCCACGTGCAACGCCCGCTCGCTGATGCACTTCCTCGGCCTGCGCACGCAGCACGAGCAGGCGGCCGTGCCGTCCTTCCCGCAGCGGGAGATCGAGATGGTCGGCGAGAAGATGGAGGCGGAGTGGGCGAAGCTCATGCCCCTCACCTACGCCGCGTTCAACAAGAACGGCCGCGTCGCTCCCTGACCGGGCGGCCCCCGGGCCCGGCGGCTTCGGCACCGGCTCCCGGGGGTGCTGTACGGCCCGGTAACTACGGTGTCCGTATTGCGGCTTTTCAGGGCTTTAATCTAGTCTGAAAAGACGGACCCGGCACTGCTTGAACCCCCGAGCAGGCAGTGCCGGGATCCCTTTGGCACTCCCCGAGGGGGCACCTCACGGTGAGCAACGAGTAGCGTGACCCTCATGGCTCCGACCTCCACACCGCAGACGCCCTTCGGGCGGGTCCTGACCGCCATGGTCACGCCCTTCACCGCTGACGGTGCCCTCGACCTCGACGGCGCTCAGCGGCTCGCCACCCACCTCGTGGACGCCGGCAACGACGGCCTCATCGTCAACGGCACCACCGGCGAGTCCCCCACCACCAGCGATGCGGAGAAAGCCCAGCTCGTACGGGCCGTGGTCGAGGCGGTCGGAGACCGCGCCCACGTCGTCGCCGGAGCCGGCACGAACCACACGCACCACAGCACCGAGCTGGCCCGCGCCGCCGAGAAGGCGGGCGCCCACGGCCTCCTCGTCGTCACGCCGTACTACAACAAGCCCCCGCAGGAGGGCCTGGTCCGGCACTTCACCGCCGTCGCCGACGCCACCGGCCTGCCGGTCATGGTCTACGACATCCCGGGCCGCAGCGGCGTCGCGATCGACACCGAGACCCTCGTCCGGCTGGCCGACCACCCCCGCATCGTCGCCAACAAGGACGCCAAGGGCGACCTGGGCGCGGCGAGCTGGGCCATCGCCCGCTCCGGCCTCGCCTGGTACTCCGGCGACGACATGCTGAACCTGCCGCAGCTCGCCGTCGGCGCCGCGGGCTTCGTCTCGGTCGCCGGCCACTTCGTCGCCGCCGACCTGCGCGCCATGACCGACGCCTACCTGGCCGGTGACGTCCGCAAGGCCACCGAGATCCACCAGAAGCTGCTTCCCGTCTTCACGGGCCTCTTCCGCACCCAGGGCGTCATGACCACCAAGGCCGGCCTGGCCCTGCAGGGACTGCCCGCCGGCCCCGTGCGCCTGCCGCTCGTCGAGCTCACCGAGCAGGAGACCGAGCAGCTCCGGCGCGACCTCACGGCCGGCGGCGTCCAGCTCGGCTGAACCGCCGCCCCGGACCGGGCACCGCCCGGTCCGCCCAGGACTTCACAACTGAATACACCGGCTGAAAACGCCGGACCTCCACAACTGAAGATCCACAACTGAAGATCCAAAAACAACTGCAAGTGCACGAAGGTCACGCGCGCCATATGTCCTGCGGGCATGTGGCGTGCGTGGTGAGGAGAGTCTTTTGAGCCACCCGCATCCTGAACTCGGTCCCCCGCCGAAGCTCCCCGAGAACGGCCTGCGCGTCACCCCGCTCGGCGGCCTGGGGGAGATCGGCCGCAACATGACGGTCTTCGAGTACGGCGGCCGCCTGCTGATCGTCGACTGCGGAGTGCTCTTCCCCGAGGAGGAGCAGCCCGGAATCGACCTGATCCTGCCCGACTTCTCGTCCATCCGTGACCGCCTCGACGACATCGACGGCATCGTGCTCACGCACGGTCACGAGGACCACATCGGCGGCGTCCCCTACCTGCTCCGCGAGAAGCCGGACATCCCGCTGATCGGCTCCAAGCTGACCCTGGCCCTCATCGAGGCCAAGCTGCAGGAGCACCGCATCCGCCCGTACACCCTCGAGGTCGTCGAGGGTCACCGCGAGCGCATCGGTCCCTTCGACTGCGAGTTCATCGCGGTCAACCACTCCATCCCGGACGCGCTGGCCGTCGCCATCCGCACCCCCGCCGGCATGGCCGTGCACACCGGTGACTTCAAGATGGACCAGCTCCCGCTGGACCGTCGCCTCACCGACCTGCCGGCCTTCGCCAAGCTGGGCGAGGAGGGCATCGACCTGCTGCTCGTGGACTCCACGAACGCCGAGGTCCCCGGCTTCGTCCCGCCCGAGCGCGACATCTCCGGCGTCCTGCGCCAGGTGTTCGCCGGCGCCCAGAAGCGCATCATCGTGGCCAGCTTCGCCAGCCACGTGCACCGCATCCAGCAGATCCTCGACGCCGCCCACGAGTACGGTCGCCGCGTCGCCTTCGTCGGCCGCTCGATGGTCCGCAACATGGGCATCGCCCGCGACCTGGGCTACCTGCGGATCCCCGCCGGTCTTGTCGTGGACGTGAAGACGCTCGACGACCTGCCGGACGACGAGGTCGTGCTGGTGTGCACCGGCTCCCAGGGCGAGCCGATGGCGGCTCTGTCCCGGATGGCCAACCGCGACCACCAGATCCGGATCGTCCAGGGCGACACCGTCATCCTGGCCTCGTCCCTCATCCCGGGCAACGAGAACGCGGTCTACCGCGTGATCAACGGCCTGACCCGCTGGGGCGCGAACGTCGTCCACAAGGGCAACGCCCGGGTGCACGTCTCCGGCCACGCCTCCGCGGGCGAGCTGCTGTACTTCTACAACATCTGCAAGCCCCGGAACCTCATGCCGGTGCACGGCGAGTGGCGTCACCTGCGGGCCAACGCGGAGCTCGGCGCGCTGACGGGCGTTCCCAAGAACCACATCGTGATCGCCGAGGACGGCGTCGTCGTGGACCTGGTGAACGGGTCGGCGAAGATCGTCGGCAAGGTCCAGGCGGGTTACGTGTACGTGGACGGCCTCTCGGTCGGCGACGTGACCGAGACCTCGCTCAAGGACCGCCGCATCCTCGGCGACGAGGGCATCATCTCCGTCTTCGTCGTGGTCGACAGCACGACGGGCAAGGTGGTGAGCGGCCCGCAGATCCAGGCGCGCGGTTCCGGCATCGAGGACGCCGCGTTCTCGGCGGTCGTCCCGAAGATCGAGGAAGCGATCGCCAAGTCCGCCTCCGACGGCGTGGTGGAGCCGCACCAGCTCCAGCAGCTCGTCCGCCGGACGATGGGCAAGTGGGTCTCCGACACCTACCGCCGCCGCCCGATGATCCTCCCCGTGGTCGTCGAGGTCTGACCCGGAACGAGGCGTCCCTGACGCCTCGTCAACCGAACGGACGGCCGCCCCGGCGCCGATTTGCATCCGGGCGCGGCCGTCCAGTAGGTTTACGGCTCCACCGCAAGGGGAACCCCGACACGTTCGTGAACGTGGAGGATCGTTCAGATGGCGGTGGGGAATCCCGACCGGATCGATCTGATAAAGTCGGGATCACCGCCGGAAAGCGAAAGCTGAAAGGCGAAACCCCGCTCCAACAGGGGGCCGGAAACGGAATTCGGACCGGAAACGGAACGGAAAACGGATCTGGTAAGGTTGGAAACAACGAAGGGAAGCGCCCGGAGGAAAGCCCGAGAGGGTGAGTACAAAGGAAGCGTCCGTTCCTTGAGAACTCAACAGT